>JBGUBD010000001.1:0-300000 GCA_041821185.1 Phycisphaerales bacterium AB-hyl4
CGAACTGGCGGACGAGTTTGAGCATCCGCGCTGGAAGCAGATGGGCGAAAAGGCTTCGGCGGCGGGCCACGGCGGAGGCGACTTTTTCGTGCTCGAAGACTTCGTGCTTGCCGTGCAGGGTGAGCGTGACAACCCGATCGACGTGTACGACGCGGTGACGTGGAGCAGCATCATCTGGCTCAGCGAGCAGTCGATTCGCACGAAGCAGGCGGTCGCCGCACCGGACTACCGCCTGGCCGAGGTCGCCGCGCCGGTGGAGGTAAGAGCTTGAAGATCACCGCCATTGAAACACACGTCTGCCATGCGCGGATGCGCAACTGGATCTTTGTGAAGGTGCTCACCGACCAGCCGGGCCTGTGGGGCTGGGGCGAAGCGACGCTGGAGTGGCACACGCGTGCGGTGGTGGGCGCGATCGAAGATATCAGCCATTTGCTCGTCGGCGAAGACCCGAGGCGTGTCGAGCACCTCTGGCAGATGATGTACCGCCAGCACTTCTGGCACGGCAACGGCATCGTTCGTGGCACGGCCATCAGTGGCATCGACCTGTCGCTGTGGGACATCGTCGGCAAGGCGCTGGGCGTGCCCTGTCATCAGCTCTGGGGCGGGCCGGTGCGCGATTACGTTCGGCTGTATTGCCACCTCGGCGGCGGCCGGATGGAAGACTTTTACGAGACAGCGCCGGACGATGCGAAGCGGTTTGCTGACCTTGCGCGGCAGGCAGTGGCGGACGGGTTCACTGCGTTCAAGAGCATGGCGGTGCCGGAGACGATGCCGCTGGAAGGTTTGAAGCCGGTGCGTTACGCCGAGGCGTGCGTGGCGGCGATGCGCGAGGCGGTAGGCGATGGCATTGACATCATGGTGGATTGTCATGCCCGGCCGTCGCCGGCGATGGGCATGCGCTTTGCGCGGGCGATGGAGCCCTATGGCTTGTACTTTTTCGAAGAGCCCTGCTGGCCGGAGTCGATTGACAGCATAGCCGACATTCAGCGGGCCGTCGGTACACCGATCGCCACGGGTGAACGACTGATCAGCCAGCATGCGTTTCGCGAGCTGTTGGAGAAGCGAGCCTGTCGCGTGCTTCAGCCGGACATTACACATTGCGGCGGCTTGAGCGAGGCGCGGCGCATCGCCGCGATGGCCGAGGCGTACCGCGTGGCGCTCGCCCCGCACAACCCGCAGGGCCCGGTGAGCACGGCCGCAAGCCTGGAACTAGGTTTCGCCACGCCGTCGTACATCATCTGCGAATCGGTGCATGGGGATGTGCCGTGGCGGGCGGACGTGGTCAGCGAAGGTTTTACGGTTGAAAAGGAGGGCCGACTCGTTCGGCCGAGCTCGCGGCCGGGTCTTGGTGTGGAGATTGATGAAGCTGAGGTGAAGAAGCATCCGTTTGAGCAGGAAGTATTGCAGCGGACGTTCTACCCCGACGGCAGCGTGGGAGACTGGTAATGGCGATCAATCTGACAGGCCAGGTGGCAATGATCAGCGGCGGGCTTGGTGACATCGGCCGAGCCACCGGCGAAGCGCTGGCCGAGGCGGGCGCGGCCGTGGCCGTGTCGGACATGGCCGATCAGCCTAAGGGCGAAGCGTGGTGTGATTCGATGGCGACGCTCGGACGGCGATGCCGCTACGACCGCGTCGACGTCACCGATTCGCAGGCGGTGCACCGGTGGGTCGACCGGGTAGAGCAGGCGCTGGGGCCGCCGACGCTGGCCGTGGTGAACGCGGCGGTGGTCGAGCCGGCCGATAGTTTGACGATCGATTCGGCGTCATGGGGACGACAGTTGGCGGTCAACCTCGACGGCGCGTTTTACATGGCACAGGCGGCGGCGAAGCGTCTGGTCGCGGCAAAGCGGCCTGGCGGAATCGTGTTCGTCGGCTCGTGGGCGGCACACCGGCCGCACCCGGATATCGTCGCCTACAGCGTGGCGAAGGCCGGGCTGCGCATGCTCATGCAGTGCATGGCGCTCGAACTCGCTCCGCACGGCATTCGCGTCAACGAGATCGCACCGGGCTACGTTGATGCCGGCCTCAGCGGCCGCCTCTTCAAACAGGAGCCGGCGAAACGCCAACGTGCTGTCCGGCAGACGCCCACCGGGCAGCTTATCGACGCGACCGAGGTTGCCCGGCAGATCGTGTGGTTGTGTGACTCGGCAAACCGACACCTGACTGGCCATGCGCTTGTGATGGATGGCGGTCTTTCGCTGGTCTCCTCCGCAACCGGCAATACGGCGACGAAGCCAGAAACACAAGAATGAATACGACCACAAGCAGTCGTTCCGACCCTTCTTCGACACCCGTGTGGCAACCCAGGGCGGCGGCGGTGCATGCGGGCGTGGCGCGATGCGACATCACGCCGCCGACGGGCATTTACGCGCGCATGTGGGGCGCTGCGGAACATGACTGCGCGGAAGGCGTCCACCAGCCGCTGACCGCAACGGTGCTGGCGATTCGTGGCAACGACGGCGGAGAGCCCTTGCTGCTGATCTCGCTCGACTGGGTCTTTGTGACGGGTGAGGAGGAACTGAGCCTGCTTCGCACGCCTCTATTGGAACTGCTCGGCGGCGATCCGGCAAGGCTGATCATCGCCTGCACCCACACCCACGCCGCAGGCATGATGACCCTCTCGCGTAGCAACCTGCCCGGCGGCGCGTTGATTGCGCCCTACCTCCAGCACACAGCCGAGCAACTCCGACGCGCCAGTGAACAGGCGTTGCAGTCCAGCCAGACTCAGCCGTGCACCTTGACCTGGTCTACCGGCCGATGCGATCTGGCGGCGAATCGCGACCTGCCCGCTGCGGATGGATTGCGTGACTTATGCGGGTTCAACCCGGCAGCCAAGGTGGACGACACATTGCTGGTCGGTCGGTTGACGCGCCAAGCCGACGACAGCATGCTGGCGACGGTGGTCAACTACGCCTGCCATCCGACGACGCTGGCGTGGGAGAATCGCCTGCTTTCGCCGGACTACGTCGGCACGATGCGCGAGGTGGTCGAGTCTGCCACCGGCGGAGCGCCGTGCCTGTTTCTCCAGGGCGCATCGGGCGAGTTGGCGCCACGCTTGCAGTATGTCGCCGACCTCGCGATCGCCGAGGGGCACGGACGTCAGCTCGGTCATGCGGTGCTCAGCACGCTGGCGGGCATGCTTCCGCCGCGTCGAAAGCTGGTGATGGAACAGGTGGTGGAATCGGGCGCACCGCTGGCGGTATGGGGGACAGCGGCGGATGAGCCGAGTGATGCCGTGTCGGCGATCTGCTTCCAGGTCGATCTGCCGACGAAGCCCATGCCGACGGTCGAACAACTGTGTGCGAAGCTCGCGGGCTGCACGGATCGGGCGCAATCGGAGCGGTTGCGTCGTCAACTCCGATTGGTCGAGCAGTTCCGCATGAACAAGGCGTTCGCCTGCTCGGTCTGGGCGTGGCGAATCGGCGACGCGCTGTTCGTGGCACAGCCCAATGAGGCCTACTCCGACCTGCAACAATGTTTGCGTTCCGCGTTCCCGCAACAGGCAGTGCTCGTGATGAACGTGGCGAACGGTTCGTGCGGCTACCTGTATCCGCGTCATCTGGCTGGACGAAATCGCTACGCCGTCTGGCAGAGCCCTTACACGGGCGAGGCGCTGGATGTGCTGGTAAACGAATGCCAGCGGCACTTGACCAATCTCGTTGTCGGCCCCGATGCAAGCACACGATATTGAAGCCAATTCGAGAACTCAGGCCAGCCCCATGCTGAGAAGCGATCGCCAACGTGTGTTCTGCCAGCAATCGAATTCAAAGCCACCGACCGGAGTCGAACCGGTAACCGCTGGTTTACAAAACCAGTGCTCTGCCAATTGAGCTACGGTGGCGAGGTGCCGGGCATTTCACCCGTTGCCGTCCATGTGGGCCAGCAGGAAGACGGCGAAGGCGCGGTTGGCGGCGTAGGGGCCGACTTGTCCCTTGCATGACGTGCCTGTCGCGTTACAGTGCGGACGTCGGGCCGATAGAGGATCGGCCTTCAGCGAAAACCGGTGGGGCGGTAACGAGTTTGGAGGCGTGAAGCATGAAGGGTTCTGTTCTGCGTAATGTCGGAATGTTGTTCGGATGGATGATTGCGGCCACGCTCATGGTCGGATGCACCGCCGACGAGGGCGGGGATGGCGCCGCGGCGGCCGGCGGGGATGTGCAAAGTGATGTGCAATTCGACCTCAGCGAGGTCGGCCTTCGCGGGATGCGGTTTGATGAAGGTGAAGCGGTGCTGCTGGAGGATGGCTTGACGTTCCCCGGCGCGCGGGTGGAGATCGCTGGGGTGGGCATCATGACGCTTGCCACCGAAAGCGTGAGCCTCGAGTCGTTTGACGACCCGGCGATCGAGTTCCGAGGTGAGCCGGTGCGGATGCTCTTTCGCATGCGTGGCGAGGTCAGCCAGGACGAGGCCGGCCAGCTTCTGTGGACGGTCGATCGTGTCACGCCGCGCATGCTCGACGGCGACGATCAGGCCTTGGGGACGAATACTGCCGAAGAGGCGCTCGAAGCGCTCCGCGCCAACGGCGTGAACGTGCCCGAGGTTGGCGATGACGGCAGGGAAGTCACGTTGACCGTCGAGGTCAGCGACGAGGATTACAGCGAACTCTCATTCACGTCCGACTGGGAGGCGTTGCAGCGTTTCACGGGCACGCGCAATACGGATCGCAACTTCTGATACGCGAATGCGGGGTCACATTTAGCCGCGGGGCTTGACCCGCGCTTTCGGCCCGCAGCGTCGAAGAAGGCGGTGCAAGCACCGCCGCTAAATGGTTCAAATGCAGAACCCGCGTTGTCGTCCTAACGTGTCGCCCGTGTCGCAGCGGCAAACGCCGACGGGTCAGGCCTTCGCCGGCTGGTGGCGGGGGAAGAGGGCGTCGCCCTTTTCGATCGGCGTGCCGGGGGCGAGTTGGCCCCAGACGATCCACTTGTCGAAATCACCTCGGCCGGTCTCGCTGAGCTGGTCGACGTAGTGGCCGCAGCCGATGCGCTGCCACAAGGCTTCGACCTTGTGCGGGATCACCGGCCAGAGCAGCACGGACGCGATGCGCAACGCCTCGGCACAGTTGTAGAGAATCGTTGCGACCTGCGGCAGGTTGTTCGGATCTTTCGCGAGCTTGAAGGGTGCGGTCTTTTCGATGTAATTATCGACCACCCGGATTATCAACATCGCCTCGCCTATTGCATCGAATAGATCCATTTGATTCATTGATGCGGTCAAGGCCAATGCACGTGTTTCCACCCATGGTCCATTCGGCTGCATAGTTGCACCCTTGGCCATCGTGGGATCAAGTTGAGCGAACGCCAATTCAATTTCAGGCCCCGCCGCCGGCAGCTTGCCGTCGAAGTATTTGGCGCACATGTTCGACACGCGGCTGAAACAGTTGCCGAACGTGTTGGCGAGGTCGCTGTTGTAGACGTCGATGAACTTGGCCTCCGCGAAGTCGGAGTCGGTCGTGCCCATCGGGCCGTTGGAGGCGAGGAAGTAGCGCAGCGCGTCGAGGCCGAAGGTTTCGACGTAGCTGTCGATCTTTTCCAGGTCGATGAAGTTGCCCAGGCTCTTGGACATCTTCTGGCCTTCCGCGATCCAGAACGAGTGGGCGTAGACGAGTTTGGGCAGGTCGATCCATTCGCTGCCTTGCTGACGGCGGAGGGCGAGCAGCAGGGCGGGCCAGATGACCGCGTGGAACCAGAGGATGTCTTTGGCGATCAGGTGTACGTCGGCGGGCCAGTACTTGCGGCGGTCGTCGGGGTCGTCCACATCGATCGTGCTCAGGTAGTTGAACAGTGCGTCGATCCAGACGTAGATGGTGTGCTTCTCATCGCCGGGCACGGAGATGCCCCACTTGGCGGCGGCATCGTCGACGGCATGGCGGGAGATGGGGACGTCGTTCAAGCCTTCGCGGATGCGGGCGGCGACTTCGTTTTTGCGGGCAACGGGTTGGACGTCGAAGGTTTGGCCAGCCACTTCGCCGCCATCGAGCAGCTTCAAGAGATCGTCTGCGTAGGCGGAGAGTTTGAAGAAGTAGTTCTGCTCTTTCTTTTTGACGAGCGGCTTGCCGTTGATGGGGCTTTTGAAGTCGTAGTCTTTGGCTTTGTTTTCGGGGACGTACTCTTCCTGGCCGGCGTCGTACCAGCCTTCGTAGTCGCCGAGGTAGACGTCGCCGGAGTCGAGCAGTTGCTTGACGTATTGCTGGACGCGTTGGGTGTGGCGTGGCTGACTGGTGCGGATGAAGTCGTCGTGGGTGAGGCCGAGGCGTCGGAAGGTGGATTCGAATTCGTCGGCGTTGCGGTCAGCCCACTGCTGGGCGGTGAGGCCGCGCTCGGCGGCGGCGTCGACGACCTTCGCGGCGTGTTCGTCGGTGCCGGTGAGGAAGAAGGTGTCTTCACCACGGAGGCGGTGGTAGCGGGCGACGACGTCTGCCACGGTGGTGGTGTAGACGTGGCCGATGTGTGGCCGATCGTTGACGTAGTAGATCGGGGTGGTGACGTAGAACGGCTTGTTGGTGGCGTGCTGTGGCATGATTCGGGGCATTGTAGGGGATTGCGCGTCCGCGGTGGAGCGAAGGGGGCACGGGGCTGCACACCGCTGGGCGATGGTGTGGGGGATGCTGCGGATTCCCACAGGTGGGGATCGCCACTAAACTGTTCGCCGTGTGTGTGAACCCGCTGGCTGTGCTTCGGGCAGTCGGCCATTGCCAATCGGAAATTGAATATGAGTGAAATTCCACTGAGTCAACCCGACATCACCGACGCCGAGATCGAGGCGGTGACGTCGGTTTTGCGGTCGGGTCGGTTGAGCATCGGGCCCCGGCAGGATCTGTTCGAGCAACTGGTTGCCGAGCGAGCCGGTCGGCAGCACGGTATTGCGGTGTCGTCGGGCACGGCAGGGCTGCACCTGGCGATGCTGGCCTTGGGCGTGGGGCCTGGTGATGAGGTGATCACCACGCCGTTTTCGTTTATCGCGAGCGCCAACTGCATTTTGATGGCGGGGGCGGTGCCGGTGTTTGTGGATATTGATCCGCAGAGCATGAACCTCGACCCGGCTCGGCTGGAGGCGGCGATCACGCCGAAGACCAAGGCGATCATCGCGGTGGAAGTGTTCGGCAATCCGAGGCATATGGAGAAGATCGAGCAGATCGCTCAGCAGCACGAGATTCCGCTGGTGGAGGATGCGTGCGAGGGGATGGGGGGCATCTGCCACGGTCGGCCGGTGGGCAACTTCGGGCGGGTGAGCGTGTTCGGCTTTTACCCCAACAAGCAGGTGACCACCGGGGAAGGCGGCATGATTGTGACCGACGACAGTCGTTTGGCCGAGGCCTGTCGCAGCCTGCGCAACCAGGGTCGGCCGAGCGGGAACTACCAGTCGCACGGCACGCTGAACCGAGGCGGCGTCTGGCTGGAGCACGAATCGCTGGGCTATAACTATCGGCTGAGCGAGATCGCCGCGGGGCTGGGCATCGCGCAGATGAATCGGCTGGACGAGATGCTCGACGCCCGCAGGCGGGTGGCAGGGATGTATATGCGTCGGCTGATGGACTGGGACGACCTGGTCATCCCCACCGTCGAGCCGAACTGCGAAGGCGATATGTCGTGGTTCGTGTATGTCGTTCGCCTGAACAGCTCGTATGGCAAGACCGAGCGCGACCGCATCATCACGGGCATGCGCCGGCACGAGGTGGGGGCGAGCAACTATTTCCCGTGCATTCACCTTCAGCCGTTCTATCGGCAGCAGCATGGCTTTAAGAAGGGCGATTATCCGATCGCGGAAAGCATCAGCGAGCGCACGATCGCGCTGCCATTTTTCAACAAGATGGATGAAACACAGGTGGAACTGGTGTGTCATACGCTGAAGGTGATGATTCAGCGAGAGCAGTTGCTCAAGCGGTAGCTTGCGCGTGCGATGACCGCATCGATTTATCGACAGGCAAGACATGAGCAACGCAGGTCAAACGGGTATCGGGCTGTTCGGCTTCAACGGCCATCAACTGCATGGCAAACTGGCGGACCATCCGCGAGCGAGGCTGGTCGGCATTGCCGGCGGCATGCCCGCGAGCGAGCCGAGCGACCCGCAGTGGCAGCAGGCAAAGCGGTATGAGAACCTCACGGAGATGCTCGCCGACCCGCAGGTGCAACTGGTCTCGCTCTGCTCGGCCCGACGTGCCGAGCAGGCGGAGCATGCGGTGCAATGCCTCGAAGCAGGCAAGCATGTTTACGCTGAGAAACCTTGTGCACTGGACGAGGCAGACATTGACCGCATCGTCGCCACGGCGAAGCGGACGGGGCGATTGTTTCACGAGATGGCGGGCACGGCGTTTGATCGGCCTTACCTGGCGATGTCGCGGGTGGTGCGTGAGGGGCGCATCGGCGAGGTGGTGCAGGTGCTCGCGCAGAAGTCGTATCCGTATCGCGACACACGCCCGCAGGACGAAGCCGTCGACGGCGGGCTGACCGTACAGGCAGGCGTGCACGCGACGCGCATGATCGAGCAGGTCGCCGGCCAGCGGATCAAGACCATCACCGCCGTCGAAACCACGCTGGGCAATCCCGTGCCCGACGGCGAGCTGCGCATGGCGTCGTCGTTATGTATGCGGCTGGCCAACGGCGGCGTCGCGTCGATGCTCGCCAACTACCTCAACCAGTCCGGTACGGGCGTGTGGGGCAACGAAGATCTACGCATCTTCGGTACGAAAGGCTTCGTCGAGTCAATCGGCGGCGGCACGGCGACACGCATCGTCATCGGCGATGACGTGCTCGAACTGCCCGACGCGGACGCGGCGCAGGATTACTTCGAGCTGTTTCTTGATGAGCTGATCGACGGCAAGCCGATGCCGATGTCGGTTGATGATGAGCTGCACCCGACGCGCGTGCTGCTTCGTGCCCGCGCGTCGCTGCTGGACGAGACACCGGTGTCGGCAGGGCGGTGAATGACGTTGTACCGTTCGGCCTCGGCTGATGCGTGGGCGCGCGGTTTGGGGGCGAATCAGGCGCTGTCGCGGTCGATGATGCGGTAGTCTTCGCGTTCGCCTCGGCCGATGACGGGGTAGTCTTTCCGCAGCGGGTGGGCAGGGTAGCTTTCCCAGAGCAGGATGCGTCGCAGGTCGGGGTGGTTGTCGAAGCGGATGCCGAACATGTCGAAGGTTTCGCGTTCGCTCCATTCCGCGCCGGGCCAGATGTCGGTGACACTGTCGACGTGGAGGGCGGGGTCGTCTTCGACGCCGTGCGTGTCGAGCGTGGGGTCGAGGTAGGTTTTGACGATCAGCCGACGGTTGTCGCGATAGCTGACGATGTTGTAGACGACGGCGAAGCGTCCCTTGGGGCCGCCTTCGACATCGCTTGCGGGGTAGTTGAGGTAGTCGACGGCTGTGACGTCGGAGAGGAAGTCGTAAGCGCACTGCTCATCGTTGCGAAGGAAATGCATGACTTCGTGCAAATCCTGCTTCTGCACGACGAGCGTGGTCAGGCCGCGAAACTCGGCGGCGTAGAGCTTGCGATCTGAAAACCGCTGCTTGATCAGCGGGAGCGTCGGGTGGTCGAGGTTGGGCTGGTTGGCCATCGTCAGGGTTCCGTGCAATATCGTTGATACGGGAGCGGCTCGAAACGGGGATTGTAGACGAAAAGGCGAACCGGGGGGAGGGGGGCTGGTTTCTGGTTTTTGGTTCTCGTTTGTGGTTTGAGCAAGCCGAGCCCTGAGCGAGACCGCGAGCGAAGGGCCGGATCGTGCGGCGATGGTCGAGATCGCTATGTAAAACTAGAAACGAGCGATCAGTGACGCGAGCAGGCGGTCCCACTGGTCGGCGAGGGCGGGCCATTCGTACTGCAACGTGTCGGCGAGGCCGACGCTGTCCTGGTTTTGCAGCAGGGTTTTGACTTCCTGAAGCTTCTCCAGCAACTCGTTGGTGATTTCCTGAAACGGTCGGCCATCCACCTCCAACTCGTTGAGATCGACTTCCAAAAGCACGGCGGTGTGAAGCACGGCCTGCTGGGCCTGTAGCCAGATCTCGATCATGTCCCGCACGTTGGTCATCGCCTCCGTGCCCTGGTCCTGCTGAAGATGCTCGGCGGCCTGCTCCTGAATCTGCTTGACCTCCGCCAGCCGGGGGCGGACCTGCTCGAGCGTCTGGCGCCCCAGCGTCTTAGGGTCTGCGGAGTAGAGCCTGACCTCGCGGTCGGCGACCGGCAGCGAAGCGAACTTGTCCAGTTCACTTGCGGCCACGGCTTCGCCGTCGACCTGTATTTCCACCACCACTCGGCCATCGGGCTGCACCTGCTTGCGCGCAGAAACCAGTACGCTGGCCAGATCGTCGCCCGTCAGGGCCGTTGGTTCGTCGTCGAGATAGATTGCCATGCCCGCATGATAAGCCATTGAGCAGTGGGGGCAATGTCGCGGGGGTGCGTGGCTCGCGATGCCGACACGTACCAATCGCCGCCGGCCCGCAGCGCCTGCAGGAGGCTTCGCCTTCCGGGTGGAGCCGTTTCATTTGCAACCTGACGATCATGACTTCAGACTAAAGCGTATGGATAACAACCGAGGAATTGCCGAGCACCTCACGTTCAAACATGTGCAACGCCTGTCGCTGCCCCCGGCCGCGCCGATGGGCGACAGCAACATTCACCGCCGATACGCCATCGAAGCCGCAGCGTGGGTGTGGCACTCGGCGTGCGCGATCGACGAACCGGCTGTGCTTCGATTCACGAATACGTTCACGCTCGACGATCCGACTGCGATCCGCCTGCACCTTAGTGCCGATCAGCGGTACGAGTTTTTCATCGACGGGCAGTACGTCGGCATGGGCCCGGACCGCTGCGATCTCGGCCAGTGGAGCTTCGCCTCGTATGCGATTGACCTCACCGCGGGCGAACATCACTTCGAGGTGCTCGCCTGGTGGATCGGTGCCGATGCGCCCACCGCGCAGGTCTCACGGCAGGGCGGGTTCATCTGCGCTGCCGAGGGGCTGGAAACACAACTGAACACCGGCACGGGACCATGGCAGGTGCAGCGACTGGCGGGCTGGTCGTTTCGTCACAAACAGATGCACGCCTACCACGCCATCGGCGCGGCCCAGACGATCGATGGTGCAGCCTGGCACGGCCCCACGCAAGCGCCCGAGCGAGCGAGCATCGTCGCCGGGCCGATCGAAACCAACGGCACAGGCATCGTCGCCGAGCAGTGGCATCTGCACCCCAGCCCGCTGCCGGACATGCTCCGCAGGCCGATCCGTCCCGGCCAGGTCCGCGCCGCCTGGGCTGGCGAATGCGACGTCGTTCATCCCGAGCATCTCGCTGACGAACAAACGCACCCCTGGCAGCAACTCATCGAGCAAGGCCAACCCGTCGATGTACCCGCACACAGCGTCGTGCAGGTCATCTGGGATATGGCGCAGTATTACTGCGGGTTCGCCAGCGTCACACTCAGCGGCGGCGAGGGCAGCGAACTCGCCTTCGAGTGGGCCGAATCGCTTTACAGTGTCGACGAACAGGGGAAGCGCTCACCCCACAAGCACCACCGCGACGAGATCGAAGGCAAGGCGTTCTTCGGCTTCGGCGACGCGTTCCGCAACGATGGCGGCGAGCATCGCGACTATCGCTCGTACTGGTGGCGTGCCGGCCGATACGTTCGCCTGACCGTTCGCACCGGCGACCAGCCGCTGCGCATCGACGACGTGTGCATCCTTGAAACCCGCTACCCATGGGAGCCGAAGGCGACGTGGCATAGCGATGATGCCGGGCTGGCCGACGTGTCGGCCCTGGCGGTGCGCGGACTGCAGATGTGCATGCACGAAACGTACATGGACTGCCCCTATTACGAGCAGATGATGTACGTCGGCGACACACGTTTGCAGATGCTTGTCGCACACGTCTGCTGCGACGACGATCGGCTGACGCGCCGCAGCATCGAGCTGTTCGACCACTCGCGATGGAAGACCGGTCTGATCGCAGAACGCTATCCCAGCACGCCGTTTCAACTCAGCGCCACGTTTTCCATGATCTGGGTCTCCATGGTCAAGGATTACGCCTGGTGGCGAAACGACCCGGCGTGGGTCAAGCAGCGCATGGTCGGCATGCGCTGTTTGCTGGAACAGTTTCTGCCGATGCTCAACGACGCGGGCCTGCTCGGCCGCATGCCCGGCTGGTCGTTCATCGACTGGGTGCCCGACTGGAACAACGGCTGCCCGGCCGACGGGCAGGCCGGGGTCTCGGCGATCAACAACCTGCTGTTCATTCATGCCCTGCGCGACGCCGCCGCACTGGAGCGGGCGATGGGTGAACCGGCGCTCGCCCAACGCTGGCAGGACATGGCCGATCGGCTGGGCCAGCGCGTGGTGCAGACGTTCTGGCATGAACCCGCCGGCTGCCTCGCGGACGATGTAACGCACGAGCATTTCAGCGAGCACGCCCAATGCCTTGCATTGCTCACCGACACACTCACCGGCGACAAGGCCGAGGCCGCGCTCGCTCGCCTGCTTGACGGCGAAGGCCTGGCTCGCACCACCGTCTACTTCTCGTTCTACCTGTTTGAAACGCTCTACCGGTTCGGCCGGGGCGACAAGCTGGTCGAACGGTTTGCATTTTGGAAACAACTCGTGGGGCAGGGCATGCGCACCCCGGTCGAGATGCCCGAACCCAGTCGCTCCGACTGCCACGCGTGGGGGTCACATCCGCTGTTCCACTTTCACGCGTCGCTGGCCGGCGTGCGACCCGCCGCCCCGGGTTTCGCGCGGGTTCAGGTCGCGCCGGTTTCGCTGGCCGGGATTGAACGGATCGAAAGCCGAGTGCCCCACCCCGCCGGCGAAGTGCATGTCTCGCTGCACATTGACCGTCAAACCAACCAATGCCAAGGCGAAATCACACTGCCAGCGCAAACGCCTGGCGAGTTTGTCTGGGCCGACCAGTCATTGCCCCTGAACCCCGGCCGGTGCACCGCAATCCACGTTGATGCGAAGCTGCAATAGTGCCGCGATGATCAACCACGGTCCGCCGTGGGCAACAAGTGCGCCCGCAGCAGCTGCCGGGCCGCTTGTCCGTCGCTTTCGCGGAGTCGGCCGAGCATTTCGCGATGATCTTGCACACTGCGTTCACCCTTCAGGCTGGCTTCGTGACCGACCGCTTCCTGCGGCGTGAGGATCGGCGGGTAGTGGGTCGGATCGAACGAACGACCGATTTCATCGCTCCTGAGTTTTCGGTCCATGGTTGGCTCTCCATCATTCTGCCTGCCGGTTGCCGACGCACCGGCCGGTCGGCTCCCGCAGGCGGGTTGCGCTCCGCTTCCGCAATTGAGCAATATCACCCACTCTAATTGCGCAAGCGTTCCGCTCGGCGAAAACTGCAAAGTTCTTCGGTGCGTCGGCAGAAAATCGTGTAGGGCAGCCCAGCAGGCGGATGAATACGGAATGGGTGAGCCACCCGTTTCGTGCAGGTCTGCTGTATGTGTTTGGCCGTTTACGTAGACGTCTTCTTCGCTGCGGTTTCGATGAGCAGCCGGATTGCCTCACACATGGCGGGTGGCAGCGTTTCCCATCTGGCCAGAAGGTCGTGGAGTTGGGCGTCCATGGAGCGTGCATCGGCTGCGCCGCTTTGTGCGCCGCCTTCGTCGAAAATCGGCGTTTTTCAGGGTTTGGCGCGAGGTGTTCGAACCCCCTAGGGGACGCTTCGCGGCGGGTCGGTGACGATCGGCCAGTCACCGGCCAAACTCGGTAGCGATGCACTGCTGGATTTTAATCCCGGGGTGGGACGGGGGACGGACACATCCACCACCGGGCTCATTGGCCACAGGCGGCGTGGCCGGAGGATTTACCGCTGGAATGCAGTCTGTACCGATGGAGGGCGCACTTGATCTGGGCTCCCCAATCCAGTTGGTGTGGAAGCTGATTCTGCTGCACACTCACGGCCGCGGCCACGCCCGCGGCCTCACCCATCGCCACGGCATTGCCGGTCACGCGGTAGCTGGAGTGAGCGATAAAGTCGCCGCTGATACATCGCCCCGCCAGCAGCAGGCCGTCCACGTCGCGAGCCAGCAGGGCGCGGTAGGGAATGTCGTACGGCTGCGATTTGAATGGCAGATGCTCGACCGCTTTCGTGCCGGCCCGGGCGGGGTTGGTGGCGTGAACGTCGATTCCGAACGTGACGCGACAGACGGCGTCGTCATGTCGTTGGCCTTGAACGAGGTCCTCTGTGCTCACCGTGTATCGGCCGTGGATGCGACGCGCTTCGCGAACCCCGATCTGCTCGGCGGTGGCAATGATGCGGGCATCGCGCCAGATGTCGCCGGTGTGTCGCAGCGTGGAGATGATATGGTGCAGTTCGGCCCGAGCGCGGAGCGTGGCTTCAGTGATCTGTTGGGCGTCGAGGGCGCTGACGCCGTACTCGTGGTTGACCATCACACCGAAAAGGTCGTCGCGAACAGGAAAGAGGGTCGGGTCGGCGTAGGAAGGCGAGAGGCCGTGGCGGGCCATCTCCGCGGCAAGGGCACGCTTGGCTTCGGATTTGCTCACGTTGCCGCCACGGCAGAGCCGGCGGGCATTGAGTTCGTCGTAACGCAGCCCTGCCACAAGACACATCAGCGACATCGGCTGCGCCTCGCCGGCGGCGTCCCGGCCAAGATCGAAGCCACAGCCCGCCTCTGCGGCGAGATCACCATCGCCCGTCGCATCGACAAACACCTTCGCCGCCCACGCCTCCCGTCCCGACTTGCTTTCCGTCAGCACGACCGCCAGACGATTCTCACTGTCGCGCGCGGCGGCGCACACCCGTGTGTGCAATCGCACGTCCACGCCGGCTTCGAGACACATGCGTTCGAGCAGATGCTTCATCACCTCCGGGTCGTAAGCATTGGATTGGTTACGTGCGTCGGCAGCATCGAGGCCGGCGAGAATCTCCTGCATCACCCCCGGCTTGTTGTCCTTGTCGAGAATCCAGCAAAGCAGACTCGACGTCCATACGCCGCCAAGGCTGCCATGCGTTTCAAGCAGGCGCACTCGCGCCCCCGTTCGCGCCGCTGCGATCGCCGCCGCCACACCCGCAGGCCCTCCGCCGGCCACCATGACATCGGTATGCTCCACCACCGGCACGTCACGGGCAGGCTCGTTGTAATACGTCGATTGCATGAACAGCCTTCGATCCTTTCACAGGGTGAACACAAATAGCAAACGTGTCATTCAAACGCTTCCCGAGATCGGCCCAGCCACGGTTCGTCAAGGCCGTGGACCTGCCACGGCATCCACTTAAGCGGGAAATAGGTCAGGCGCAGCAACTGCCCGCGATGCGTTTCGGGGATCGGAAATTTCCACCGGTCGACCGTCGTTGGAACGATCTGCCCCTCGGCATCAAAGATCGTACCCACTGGTGTGCCCCATCGCTGGGCGGCAATCACGTTGCCGTCGAGATCTTCCAGCCACACGCCGGCCGCCGATGCGGCGAAACGCGATTCGCGGTCGGGCCAGTCGAGCGTCATCTCGATCGCATCACGGTCGCGCGGCGCCCGTAACAGGTACTGATGAACGACCGAGCCGCCGCGGTCCCGGCGCGTGTCGAACGAGCGGTGTGCGGCGACGCGCAGGCCGGGCATGTTGACCGAAACCTCACCCATCGCGTCGTTGAAGACCTCGATCGTAATATCGTAATTGCCCGCCTGTCCGTCATCGGTGACGCGGAGGGCGTCGTAGTCCCGGCCGGTGAGTTTGCCGGCGGCCAGTTCGCTGCCGTCGGGTCGGCGGATGCGGTAGGCGATGGCGTCGCCACGTTCGTTGTCATCGTCGCGTCGCTCGATGCGGAAGTTGCGCGTGTAATAGATTTTCAACTCGATCGGCTCGCCATCGGGGTTGGGCTGTTGCAGGCGGAACGAGCCCGCCCGTCGACCAGTGAGCGGTGCAAGGTCGAACGTATAGTCGGGCATGAGCGGATCCGCACTGACGCCAAAACGTTGAGCCGTTCGCAAGAACGGGGCAATCCGCACGGCATTGTGGTCGAAGCCATGCAGGCTGACGAGTTGCCAGACCAGGTGCTCCATCGACGCTTCGATGAACTCCGCGTCGTCGGCTGCTTCGGCGGCGTGCGCCATCGCCTGGTAGTAAGCATTGCTGCGCGAGCCGTCGACGCGGCGCTGCCGACGATCGGCGAGCACTTCGCGGGCATGCTCAACCAGTCGCTGCCGTACCGCTTCATCACCCGTCATCTCGTACCAGTTGTGCAACGCCATGACCAGCTTGCCGCCCGCATACTCATCGCTAGGCCAGGGGCTATCCGAGGTGTAGAGCGTTTCAAATGCGTGGCGAAAGCTGTGCAGCCCGGTCAACTCGTAAAGCTCCGCCAGATGGTAGAGTGGCCGACTGAGTGCCCGCCACTCACGCACACCTCGATAACGCGTCATGAGATTGGTCCCACTTTCCATCGCAACGCGGTACGAGCGTTCGTCGCCCGTGAGCAGGTAATGCCAGATGACGCCGGTGATCCAGTAGTGGCCGGTGTGGTGAATGGTGCTGATGTGATACGCGCCGGCGTGGTGATGCACCATGCGGACGCCCGGGGCGGCATAGAGAATGTCGACGTCGCGGTAATGGCGTGTCTTGATCCATGCCCGGCGGTAGAGCGCAGGGTCGCCCGTGCGAAGGTATTGCCACCAGAGGTTGCGGGCGATGGTGGTTTCATTGTTCATCCAGCCGTGAGGCGTACCGAAGTCGCCGTAGTCCCACATCCCCGTAAGACCAACAACTTCACGGTCATGTTTCAGGCCAGCGAACAGTTGTTCGAGTCGGCGTTCATAGCCGGGGTACGCATGCATCGCCGCATCGCGCGTGAGGTATTTCCCGCCAAACACGCCGGAGTCGGCCATCCACTGCGCATCAGGCTGAAGCAGCAGCGGCATGGTCGTCCGCGTGTCCCCGGCATCGGTGGTCAGGCGCACGGCCGGCATCTGGTCACGCTCGCCGTGGTCGGCCTGCGCGGCGAACGGCGCGTAAACGAAACGCATCGTGTTGGACATACCGAACGGCAGGTCGACGTAACGCACATGCCGTGTGGGCCAGTGATAGACGCTCAGTCGGCCGGGCGCGACTTCGATCGCCTTGGGATTCAGTTGCCAGAAGTCTTCCACCGCCATGCTCACGCCGCCGGCCTGTACCCAGCCGGCGGCGCGCTGGCCTTTGTGCAGATCGGTGTCATGCTCACGATCGAGCAACACCACATCGCCGCCTTCGCCGAAGTAATTGCGCACCTGCGTCAGCGCGGCGGGCGCCTCGGCGGTCGCCGTCGCTTCGAGCACTTCGCCATTCAACAAGCCGAACCGCACGGGCACGCGCCCCTCGCCGTCGTGAAATACGGGCAGGTGCAGACCGTGGCTGCGTATGGCCGTGCTAAGCTGCGGCTCGGCGTTCTCGAACGTGTGCTCGATTTCCACATACGCTTTGCCTTTGAAGGCGTGAAGGCGAAGTTCGTACTCCAACAGCGTCGCCTGGCCGTCCTGGCGATAGTGTTCGCCGCGGATGTAGATCACCGCCCGCTTGGGGCCGTTAGACTCGATGCGCACCTCGGCAGGCGGGCCCCATGCCGAGCGATAAGGCGTCCCGTCGAGGGCGACGACCTCACTGCCAAACAATTCCACGTCACCCGTAAGTCGGCGGCCGTCGCGGTGTTCCACGGCCACACCGTCGAAGCGGTCCTTGCGCACCGCCAGGCTCATCACATCTGTGTCGATGCGGATGACCTCGCCATCGTCGTGAGCGAGCTGGTTATCCGAAGCCCCTCCGGCTTCGCCGTAGTGAAGCTCATAGGTTTGCGTGTCGTCGGCGTCGACCGTCGCTTGTAAATCGATCAACAAAGCGCGAACGCTGCCGTCACGATGCCAGCGGTCCAGCACACGCGTCTGCACAGGCACACGCGTCCCCGCTGCGTCAACGACCTTCACCAGTTGAGCATCAAACAACTCGCCGCGCGGAAACGGCACGCCGCCCCACACCGGCTCGTTCACCCGCGCCAACCCCGCCGACTCGCGCACCACCATCGCCACCACGCCCCGCCGCGACTCGCCCCCTTCGCCAGTCGGCGACTCGACCGGCCCCTCGATAAACGTGTGCTGACGAACGTGATCATGCGAGCGATGCAACGCATTGTCCGTCCGTTCCGGGTTGAACGCACTCGGCTGCGTGCGGTCGCGCTCAAGCTGCGCCGCATCCACCCACAATGCATCCTCCGACTTCGGCCGAACCCACACGCGAAACAGGTCCGGCCCCATCTCGCCCGTATACGCCCACGCGGCCTCTATTTCTTCGCTCGTCACCTCGCTGGCCACGGCGTGACGCTGCCATTGCTCATCCAACGTCACTGTTTTCGTCGTACGACCGAGCACCCACACGCCCGTTTCATTGCCGACGCGGACGTTCTCAATCCCAAGCTCGACCTCCTGCCCCGCTCGACTGCCTTTCAGGTGCACCGAAAAGACACTCTCCAATGCGCGGCGGTTGAGCACCTGCCACACATAAGGCCGCCGACCTTCCATCCGCAGCGACTGCTCACCATGCCACGCCTCATCCGCATCGAGCACCCACGACACGCTCGCGTCGTGGCGATACTCGCCGATCGTCGGATACACCTCACGCACCACGTCGGCATACTCGAAGCTCGCATTGGGCAGCATGTTCCGCCCCGATACGGACTCCGCTCCAAACGCGTCGGCCGTCATGCCTGCGTACGACAACAACGTGAGCGAGACGATTACGACGAAGGCCCGGCCGAAATAGTGAAACATGAAAGCGTTTCCAGAGTTCTCGAACAGCAGGAACGACAACGTGTCATCCCGGCATTCAATTGACCTTCAAGCCGTCCTGCCAGAAACGGGGCGTCGAGGTGTCGCGACGTAAATACCAGATGGGCAGTTCGCCCGATCCCGTCACACCGGGCCCGGTCAGATGTACCGCTCCGTCTTTTCGCAGAAAGTTCATGTTGCCATTGTGTCGAAACGCCAGGTACGGACGGTGCGTCGTGCCTCTGCCCAACTGGGCGTTTGTGATGCTGGCATAGACGCGCATCGCTACGCGCTCAGTCTCGGTTGACCTGCCCCGATCGATCGCCTCGAACAGCAGCGCCTGCCGGTTGTCCGTCCAAGGCTCGTCCATCCGGTTGTTCTCGGTCTGGAACGAAGGTTCGTTCAGGTTGACATAGCGATTGATAACGTAGCTGCGCGTCTCGTTGGGGGTAAGGTCTTCAAACACCTTCCCCGACGGGCAGTAGTAGCCGGCGTGGCTGCCGATCCGGACGCCATCGATTATTTCCTGGGTGTAGTTCATATAAGGGGACAACGAAAGGTCCCACACTTCGCCCACGGCATCGTCACCGGAAAGCCCGTTCCAGTAAGGCACCCATCGCTGAAAATCGTCCGCATACATGTGAAACGCCAAACCGATCTGCCGCTGGTTGCTTGCACACGCGATCATTCGCGCCGTGGCGCGGGCCGATTGCAAGGCAGGCAACAGAATGGCAATCAGTAAAGCGATGACGCTGATGACCACCAATAGTTCGATGAGGGTGAACCCTTTACGCCTCACCGCCGCCGAGTGAATCACGGGTTGGGATTGTCGAGTGATCATGATGTGACCCTTGGTTCTGCTATCCGGAGACATGTCTTGCATTCCTTAAGGTTGTGCCAAAACTGCCATGAAAACAGAGAACGAAGCGTTGCATACGAGACCTGAGGCACCACGATCGTCGGCCATGCCCGCGTGCCACTCAACGCGGGCACTGCGACGCAAACCATTATCGCATACGCCGAAGCAGCAACATCGCACCCAGCCCCGACAGGCCAAGCGTGCCCGGCTCGGGGATGTAGTGCAGGTAGAGATCGTCGCCCTCCACTTCCCAGACGAAGTAGCCACCGGTGGTGGAGAAGTCCAGCCCGTTGCTGTCCTGACTGACGTTGATCGTGTCGAAGACATCCAGCGAATCCACGATCGCGGGGCTAACGCCTTCCACCACCAGCCAGCTCTGGCCGTTCTGCCAGAACGCGCTGGTGAAGTCCACCGTCGAGCCGTCTGCGTTGAACACCAGATTCGAAGTCGCGCCAGCGACGATCGCCAGCGACCCGCCGACGATGTCCACGCCGTCGAAGTTCACGCCGCGATCGCTGGCCGAGTCGGCCATGAGTTCCCAAGTGAACGTCGAGCCGGCGTCGAGGGCCAGGCCCTGCGTAAACGTCTGCACGCCGGCGCTGTTGCCTGCGTTGTAATTGCCGCCGTCTTCCACCGTCACCGCGCCGCCGATCGTGCCCGAGCCGCCGAGCGTGCCGCCGGCCTGAACCGTCACGTCGCCGGTCGCGGCGGAGTGGTCGCCGTCGATCACCAGCGTGCCGGCCGAGATGGTGGTCGTGCCGGTGTAGCTGCTCGTGCCGGTGAGCGTCTGCGTGCCCTGGCCGGACATGACCAGTGAAAGCTGCCCGCCCGTACCGTCGACCAGCCGTGTGCTGGCGGTGTAGTCGTTCTCGGCTTCAATACGCAGGGTGGCTTCGTTAAGTTGGCCGGAGGTCTGCAACGACCCATAAATAGTGGCGTTGTCCCCTTCCGCCTGGGAGATACCGCTGACAGTAGCAGTGCGGACACGGCCGCTGCTGCTGGAGTTGTTGTTGATGAGGTAGATATCCTGGGCGTGCGAGCCGCCGAAGGTAAGCAGGCCCAGTTGATAATCATTGAGAATGTTCAGCCGAAGCTCGGCGTCGAAATTCTCGTTGGTCATGTTTATGCCTTCGGTGACGGTGAGGTTATAGACAAACCGTCCACCGTCGTTTCGCCCGAAGCTGATCCGACCTCGCGTGAGGTCAACCGTTCCGACAGTCACATCCATCTCGCGGAAGGAAAGGGTGTTGCCGTTCTCCGATTTGGTGAGCGTGCCGTTGATCGTCAGCGAATAATCACCATCATCGGGGTTGACGAAGTGGACATGCTGATTGCCAGCGTCGGTGTTTACGGTCAAGTCGTTAACGGTGTAGTGGCCATCCACCGCCATGTCGAGATTGGCCGAGCCAGTAAGCGAGATGATGGCGTTGACGTCGTTCGCGTTGGGGAAGCCCTGGCCGGGTATGTGCCAGTCGTCGCTCCACGTTCCCGAGCCGGTGCTCGTCCAGATGTAATCATCAGCCACCGCCGGTGCGGGCGCAATCAGAGCGAACACGAGCGGCAGAAGATTTCGTTTGCGTTGAAACAGATGTGCCATGTCATTCATCCCCATTAAGAATCAAAACAGTTACGAGCGAAAAGAATCCAGCGCACCTTCTGCCGAACGGCGAGGCGCCTGACGGCTATTGGGATTCGGGCACCGGACCGGCGGACTGACGTTCGACGACCTGCGGACTGAAGAACTTTCGCATCGACTCGGCATCGTCGGCTCGCTGCTCGCAGCGGTCGATCAGCCGGCTGGCTGCCCATTGCCCCATCTCGGTCAACGGGTTGGCGACGTTGGTCAATGACGGCGAAAAGTAGGCGCACCAATCGCGATCCCCCAGGCCGATGAGGCTGCGGTCGCCCGGGACAGCCAACCCCATCTGCTGCCACTGCGGGACTGCGCCGAAGGCTGAGCGGTACACGCCGGCAACCAGGGCCGTGGGCGGCTCGTCGAGCGACTCCATCCACCGCACCGCCTGAGCACCTTCCGCCTGAAGGTAGTCCGTCGCCTGTGCATCCACCGCTTCGCGCTGCCAGCGATAATCAAATATCCACTCGCGACGGTGCGGCAGCCCCAGCGCCTGAACCGCGTCGAGAAAGCCGGTGCGTCGTTCGTAGCCGGCGAAGTCACCCACCGCCAGTTCATCCGGCGGCACGCGTGTGTTACCGATGAAACCGATGCGGCGATGCCCCTTCTCAGCAAGATACTCCACGGCAGCCCGGGCGGCGGCGCGATGGTCGAACATCGCCACGTCCAGCCCCGGCGCCTCGGCCGTCGTGTCGAACGCCACCACGCGCGGCATGCAGCGAACCAGTTGCGAAAACCACTGGGGGTCGGCAGGTGAACGCACGACCAGCAGACCGTCGAAGCGCCCTTCGCGACACTTCGCCAGGCAATGCTCCAGCGGATCGGGCCCGGCGGTGTTCAGCAGCAGCATGTCATAGCCGGCCTGCTGCGTCACGGCGTCGACACCCCGCAAAATGGCCGACTCATACGAACCGCTCATGTTCGCGAACGGCTGGCCGGGCCAGATGTACAGACCGAGCGTGCGCGTGGAGCGGGCGACCAGGCTGCGAGCCGCGAAATTGGCGCGATACCCCAGCCGATCGGCAATGGCCCGTACGCGCTCAGCGGTGGCCTTGCCGACCATGACATTCCCGCGTGAGCCGTTGAGCACCTTCGATGCCACGGCGGCGGAGCAGCCGGCCTGCTGAGCGACATCTTTGAGCGTCGGATTGGGGGGAAAAACATCAGACATTATAAATAATTCGCTTAATTAAACTAATTATGCGATTAATTTACCCCGACCCCTCTGACTCGTCAAGGAAAATCCAGCCGATTCCACCTCTTTTGTCCGACCGGCCGACCCCTCCAAGCTACGGTCATTCGCGCGGGTGAGCGATGTAGTGGTCGATGAGTTTGCCGTCCTCGGTGATGACCTTGAAATCCTGGAACTGGCCTTGCACCGTCGCCAAGATCAGATGGCGAACCGACGCGGCCCGTTCGAGATACCAGGTTTGATCGACGTCATGCACTTCGCGGACGCCCACGCCCCATGCGCCATCGCCGAGATAGACAATGCCATCGGGGTTCGGCTCATCGTTGCGGATGGGGACGGTTCGCTTATAGGTGTGATCGTGATTTTCAAAGACGACGCGGATGTTGCCCGCCTGCTCGAACAGCGGGAGCCAGTGGCGGCGGACCCGTCGACTCACCCAGGCGTCATAATCGCGGTGGGACGGGTAGGCCGGCACATGGTAGACAGGAAAGACGTGGCGAACGTGCTCACGCTCGGCGAGCGTTTTCTCAAGCCATTCGGTTTGCGTGCCGTCGATGGGACCCGAGTGATCGGTGTCGAGGAGGACGATGCTCATGTACTGCCCGAAATCGAGCACGCCGTAGCCAGGGTGACCCGGAAAGGCGAAGAGGTTGTAGAAGTAAGGGGCGATTTTTTCGCGGAAGGCGTCGGTATCTTCATACGCCTCCTCACCACGGTCGTCGCCCCGGTAGTAGTGCCCGCGCACTTCGTGATTGCCGATGGCGACGATGATGGGCACGACCCGGCCGTCGTCGGTCACAAGCGTTTCGGTGAGCGTGTCGAAAAACGAGTGCCAGCGGTAGAGGCGGTCCTCCCGACCGTCGGCGTAGGCAAGGTCGCCGCCCCAGACGATGAAATCGAGATCGTAGGCGACGGCCTGGCGGTTGGTTCGGCCGAACGTAGCGTCGCGGTGGTGGGTGTCGCCGCCGGCGGCGAAGCGGATCGGGCGATCATCCGTCGCGGGCATGGTGCGGAAGTGATAGAACCGACTGCTGTTGCCCGCCCCCGGCCGATAGATCCGGAAGCGATAGTTCGAGCCGGGTTCGAGGCCTGTCAGTTCCACCATCTGCACATGGCGGTGGGAGTAGGTCATGGGTCGCCTATCGCCCTCGGCCCGGGAGAGCTCGCCCCCCTGTGCCAGGCCATACTCGATGATGACGTCATCGTGACGCTCGTCGGTATGCCAGTGAATGGTCATCGTGGTGGTCGGGTCGCGCTGCCAGGTGAGATAGAGCGCCACCGGCGCCTGTACCGCGTCGGCCACACTCAGGCGAACGCCGAGACAAATGTCCGAGCTTCGCTCGGAACTGTTGGCCACCATCACGGCCAGCACGTTTCGGCCCTCGCGTAGCAACGACGCATCAATGTCGAAAACGTCGTGCTCGATTTCGGGATTCGTATTATCTGTGGCGGTGGTGCCGTGGCCGACGTCGCCTTCAGGCATCAGCGCCGATCGGCCGATCTCTTCACCGTTGAGGTAATAGACGGCGGCATCATCGATGATCTGATCGAGCCGAACGCGGACATGCTCGGCATCGCCTTCGAAGGTGAAGGTCTTGCGGAAATAGTAGGTGACGAGATTCGGCTCAAGCTCGGTCTGCAAAGCGGGGCCGGGCCATCGTTCGCCGCGCCCTTCAGGGGCATAGCCCAGTAGTGCGGGTCCTTCGCGCCATGCGCCGTCGTCATAGTCAAGCTCACGCCATTCGACACCGAGGTCGGTATCGCCGTCGTGAAACTGCCACACCGCATCGAAATCGACGAGCACCTGACTGCCCGCCGACAGGTCGGCCCGCACCGGTCCGACGCTGGCGTACATGCAGACAATCACCATCAGAACCATTGGCAGACGTATTTTCATGAATGGCCTCCAAGCACCTGAGTAGCGACGGGCGCACTCGCCCCGAGAAACGGTTAAGCTCGCAAAATCGTAAATAGAGCGTTTAATTAAGTTAATTTCCCCGATATTACCTTGCTTATGCCGCACGTCAACCCCCCCGCCGGCCGGTCGCCAAGCAATCTCCTCAGCACCGGAGCGACCAGCGACAGCCTTCGACCTCGCCGCCGCCCTCCCGGTGGACGCGGGGCCGTCGTCGAAACCGACAGATGTTCTTCGAGGATGACGAGCGTCGTGCGATCGCCAGATTCCGTCAATGACCGTTTCGGCAACCACGCGCGAGGGCCATCTCACGGTCAGGGCGATGGTTCGTTGGTGGACAGAAATGTGCAGCCGAGTGATGTTCAACCCGAGCGGTCTGCGGCATAACCGTTCGTTCGCGGTCCATCATTGGCTAGTGCGGGTTCAGCTCAAATGTCGCGTTTAGCCCCGCCGCCTACGGCGGCCCCCGGAAGCGCCCCCGCGTGGCTGCGGGGGCTTAACATGAAGCATATGTCGGTCGCTACATTTGGATTAAACCTGCTCTAGTTGCATGAAACGGCTGCGGAGGCCTGCTTGGACTCTTCGGCCACACGTTTCGCCTCGACAATGCACAAGCGGGCTTGTCCGATGTTGCCGAAGCCGACCAGGGTGAAGTCCGCTCGCCATTGCGGGGGTGCGTTGCCGTCATTGCTCCAGCGGGCGACGTCGGTCACAAGATCGACATCATCGCGCCCGCCATAGGCGGAGAAGCTGTTCGGGTCGACCGCGGGGAGTTCGCCGTCCGGGTGATGGTGCGGCCCCAGCAGATTGCGTAACGAGCCATACAGCGTGATGCTCAGCGACCGACCCTTGCTGCGGATCGCCTCGGTGATGTCCAATTCATAAGGCGGCGCGAATACGTGCCCGACACATCGTTCGTCAATGTGCACCGCCGCCGCCGCTGCGTCCAGACGTTCCAACTGAAGCAGCACGCGCTCGTCGTCGTCCGCGTCCACCGGTGGCAACGTCAACGCGAGACTGAGTCGGCCGGCGTAGAACGGCATTCCCTGCGTGACCGTCTCGCCGGGCGTGAGCGACGTTGGTTTGATCAGCCGAAGCGACGAGGCTGCGGCGACATGCACCGGCACGTCGGCAGGCAATCCCCATTGCTGCCATGTCACCGGCCGCGGCGGCGCGGTGAGCAACGCCGCTTCCACGGCAAACGCACCCACGAGGTAAATCGCCTCGAGTTCCGTGCCATAGCGGGCGAACGCGTCTTCGATCACTGTGGGGTCGCCGTGCTGAAATGCGGCGCAGCACAGTTCGATCACATTGTCGCCTGGCTCAAGCAAGCCCGTCACGTCAATGGCGTGCCAGCGCGGGTCACGCCACCAGCTTCGCCCGTCGTGTTCGACCGTCTGACCATTGACGATAATTTCATAACGGCTCGCATGCTCCACGATCAGTCGCATCGGCTGGTCGGCGTCCAACGCGGCGACGCTGACACCGTATCGCAGCGACACGGGCCCATCGTATTTCAACGCATTCAGCCGTTCTTGAATGGCCAGCACCGGCACGGCATGCGCCGACCACGCGCCGTCGCCCGCGCACCACCGCGCGGTGTCCAGCGGCAGCGTGTTTTCATCAAGCCGATCGACTTGCCAGGCCTCACCGGGCAGGTCGATCTTCTTGCGTACAGGCGGCGCCGTCAGTCGCAGGCCATGCGGCGAGGCTGGCTGAGGTGAAAGCCGCAGCAGCCGGGTCTGCATGGGGGCGAGGTCCAGCGTCAACTTCAACGTGTCATCGAAGCGTTCGGTTGCGACCGCACGCTGCATGCCATCGATCGGGTCCAGCAACGCAGCCGAGCGCCAGTCGCCCGAAAAGTGGCATGTCGCCCCATCCACATGTTCCACGCGATGCAGGTTCGTCAGCATCACAAGCCTGTCGCCATCCTCCAGCTCACGCACATGCGCCAGCACACCCGCGCGAACCGTCGGCTCCACGTCCTCCAGCGCCACGGCCGGTGCGACCTGTGCGATCACAGCCGCCGGCAGATGATCCAGCAACACCTCCGGCACGGCCGCCAGCCATGCGTCAAGTTCCGTGCTCGGTTCACCATCAACCCATCGCGGCGCGTCGCCGCACCGCAGCACCCGGCCGCCCGCCTGCTCGAATGACTTGAGCAACGTCAGCGTCGTCGGCGACATCGTCACCATCGTCGGCAGGACCACGCTCGCGTACCGCATCGCGCCCACGCGCAACACCGGCGTCTGCTCATGGTGTTCCACCGCAGCCGAGTCTGCCAGGATCGTCTCATCCCCCAGATCGAAACCAAGCTGCGCCCCCAGCAACGCGTCGACCACCGCCTTGAGCTGCGCATCCAACGCTTCGATCCGCTCACGCACCGGCGTCGGCGTCTGCTGAAAGACCACATCGCGCACGGCCTGCGGATCGTCGGGCGTCGTCTCGCCCTGCCACAACGCCTGCGTCGACTGCTGCGGGTGAACCACCAACGTCTCCGCCACATACCGGCCCTGGCTCATCGCCACGCACAGTCGGCTAAGCGGTTCGTCCACCGCTCGATTCACTTCCCACCACGGCTGCTGATAAAACAGGTTCGGCGGATAGTCGCGCTTGCGGCAGCCGGCCAGCGTGTACAGCGACAGGTGCGGGTTGAGCAGGTTCACGCCCAACGCGATCTGCTGACAGCCGATCCACCAGCGGTCGGCAAAGGTCATCCCCTGGCCCGACATGCCATAGAGCTCGCTGAGCATCCGCCGTTTGCCCTGCTGGTTGACCACGCTCTGGCACTGCTTGGCGGTGATTCGCTCGCTCACCTGCCTTCCGAGGTGATCGATGCCGGGGATGCCCTGGTGGCGATAGTTGGGCATGACCGCGAAGCCGACGCGCTGCTGGTCGTACATCGCATGTTCGTTCATGAAGTGGCCCGTCAGGGCGAGGCCGTGCTGCTCACACCATTGGCCGATCTGCTGGCTGAAGTGACGTTCGAACAAGTCGTTGATCGTGCGGAAATAGTGCAACCGGAACCGTGGCGCCGCTTCGCCATCGACAAACAACAGGTGCAGGTGATCGCTCGGGTCATAGCCGTGCATCGCGAAGAAGCGGTCGAACAAGCCCGGCGTAAACGGCAGGTGGCCGTCGGGCAACCGACTGTGGTGTGACAGCGGCGCAGGCTCGTCGGTGAACTGGGCGACGATGGTGTCGCCGTAGTCCTGCGCATAGCGAACGTGGTAAGCGTTGTAAGCCTCGACGAGGAACCGCGCCATCGCCTCACGGCTAAGCGTGTTGGCATAACTCACACCGTTGAACCAGGCGCTGCCCATCGGCTCAATGAACTGGTAGACCTGCACACCGCCCCGTGGCGGGCCGAGCGGGTGAGCGCCCTTCGGCGGCGTCTGCCCAATCGGCCGAGCAAACAGGCAGTGGCTGCGAAACCGCTCGTCCGCCATCGGCACACTGCCGCCGGCGTAACCGCTGGGCCACTTGTCCTCGTCGTACAGCCAGACTTTCATGCCCCGCTGACGACACTGATCCACCACCGCATCCACCGCCGCGAACCAGGCCTCGCCCATGTATGGCGTCGTCAGCCCGATGCGGCTGTGCACAAACGCCCCGCCCCAGCCCGCCTCGTGCATCAGGTCCACCTGTCGGCGAACCTCCTCCGGCTCCATCTGCTCGTTCCAACTCCAGAACGGCACCGGGCGATACGCCGCCGGCGGATTGCGAAAATCACCAAGCCAGTGGCGTTGCTCGCTTATCATCGATCAACTCGATCGGTAGCGCTGATGGAAGCGAAACTCCCTGCTGACGAGATCGCACGCATGGAGTGATCCTGCCCCCCAGACTCGATCGCCCCCTGCCGCTCGAACACCCCCACCAGCCAGTCCCGCTCCACCGGGGCAGCGTCCGTGTCGGCCAAGCCTACGCACCACGTCAACGGCTTGCCCTCGCCTGGCCGACGCATCACCGCGACAATCTCATGCTCCCCCTCGGCCAATTCAACGGTCGCGATCTGGCCCTTGGGCGCACGGTGCATCGCCGGCACAAACGCACCGCCCTCGCCAGCGAGCAGTCCCTTACCATCCAGCCATACACGCATCGGCTCGGGCGTGTTGAACAACACATGCACCTTTCGCGCCTGCTCAAGTGTCACGCAGTAACGCAGCCATACCTGTTCGCCTTTACACTCGGCCGAAGGCCACTGCACATACTGCCCCGGTAAATACACAACCTCCGCGTTTGCAGGCATGCAAGGCCCAGCCTCCAACGTCGGCAACGCCGCGCCATCCACAAATCCCATGTCCACCCGCACCGCCAGGTGATCCGTTGCCTGTGGCGCATCATCCACCGCCGGCCGTCGACCCTTGAGCCGATTGCGAAGGTCCAGCACCTGGTCGGTAAACCCGTCAAGCGTTTTCGGGTGCGTCACGCCTCGGACCGATTCGCTCAAGACCAGTTCCTGGCCAATCGGCGTAAGCCATTGCTCCTCGATGCTCTCGGGATCACAGATGCCCAGCAACGCCCCAAGCGTCGCGCCCGTGCAGTCGGTGTCCTGCCCGCAATTAACTGCGATACAGATCGACTTGCCAAACGCCCCGTCCCCCGCCACCCAGCCCAGCACGATGTACGCGACGTTGATCACCACATCCGTGAAGTTGTCGTTCAAGTATCGTTCAGCAAGCCGTCGCTGCACCGCCTGCCAGTCGCCCGATTCCGCCCACCATTGCCGTGTGTCGGCGACCGCCTGGTAAAGCTCCGTGTCATCAGGCAGAAAGGCGATGGCCCGATCAAGCAGCCGTTCGCGGTCACGTTCGACAAACGCAAGACTCTCCCATGCTGCCAGGAATGTCGCCGCCGCGATGCCTTCGTCCGCATGATCCATGCACGCATCTTCATACGCATAAGCCGCGGCAAGTTCGGGGTCGTCCGGCGCCAGACACGCCCACAACTCCGTCCGAATCGCCGCGCCCATCCCCCGCGTAAACGGATTGTCATAGCTGCCGGTCGCCGGCGGCACGAGGCCCAGCTTCAGATTGCGTTTGCAGATGCCATATTCATCCGGCGACATGCCGATGTGCTGCCACGCCTCCGTCAGCACATGCCGATCCACGCGTGGCTCAGCCATGCGGTCGAGCAGATACGCATAGACCACCTGCGCATCAAGGTCATCGTTAGGCAGCATCTCCGTCGGCACCGGGTCGTAGTACGTCAGGTCCAGCGTATGCCGAACCCCCTCGTACGGCATCCCCAACGTGCCACCCACCGACTTGCCCAGCCAGCAGGACATCACCCGACGACGAAATTCGGAGTCAGAAATCATGCAATCCTTCTCACCATGTATCAATGCCTACGGCCTAATAAACAACAAGCCCGATCGCGCGTATACCTGCATATCCTCTCGCTGCTACGATCAGAACCAGAAAAGACGGTCCTGAGTGAAGTACTGCGACGCGCGTGCATATATCTCTCGGACCTGTTCGGCAGCAGCCAGGTCTCCAGCGACAGCCATGCCGTCAGGCTCCAGTTGCGGCACACGTTGAACATGCCCGTCCACAAAGAGAAAGTTGTCACCGCCCGCATCATAATGGGGCCAACGCGGCTCGTTGCCGCCGGCAGTCAGGTCCCGCAATCCACCGGGGAAACTGTGAAAATTCATGTTGGCAAGCATATCCGCGAGCACCGGCGTTTTCGTCGGCTCGGTCACTTCTTCAACCCTAAAAGGGTGTCTTTGCCGCTCAGCATAGAAACCGGTCAGAAGCGAATTGACGCCATAAGTTGGGCCATGATACCTGCCACTGCTATGCCTCTCGCGTTGATCGTTCGGACATAGCCACACGCTCGGCGCGGCAAGACGATTCCGCCCTGCCGGGCTTCCCTGCTGGTTGGTGGGAGGTTGGTCCATGTATCCAACAGCCAACAGGTTGATCCAATTGTCCGGCTGATACCACGACGTGACGCCACCCAGGTTATCCGGATAGTTTCCGGTCGTCGGGAAGGACCCTCTCGAATCCGCGGCGTACGCCGCAAAGGCGATGCCCAACTGCCTCTGGTTTGATCCGCAGGCAATCGCCCGGGCGGAGTCGCGCGCCGCGCTCAGTGCCGGCAGGAGAATCGCAACCAGCAAGGCGATGATGGAAATCACCACGAGAAGCTCGATAAGCGTAAAACCACGCCGCGAGGTGAACGTCGACCTTACCGGGGGATTGGTGCGGCCAGATCGCTCTATACCTGTATCACTTCGAAAAGAACTCATCATCGTATCCTCACTTCTTCAGTCATCCGTTGTATCTCGTGCACACCGAATCACAGGGTTCCCCCGGCAACTGCCGCCAAAACCGCGGAAGGCCCGGCAGAGCCTTCCGCGGGTCATTTCCCATCATTACCCGTTCGCGTGCGCCAACTCACCGCCGCGAGTTCGAAGGCGTCGGCTGAGCATCATCAGCGAACCGAGCGCCACCAGGCCAAGCGACGCCGGCTCAGGAACAACCGTAAAGTTGTGATAGTCAACGACGACACCCTGTGTATCCGCACCACCACTCATTCGGCCACGTAAGCCGAAGTATTCACCCGTCAATGGTGTTGTGTCTGTAAAGGACAAGACGGATGAGGTGGTTACACCGTCGGACACAGTATATTCAAGCGTCAAATGACCAAGTTCGTTGTAGGTTCCATGGACGGTCAGCGTGTAATCGTTGTTCGAATCAAAAGCAAATGTACCACTGAGCGTGCTCTGGCCTCCGCCACTTATTTGCATACGCCCAATATTGCCAACCTGGTTGCCTAGCCCGTACACCTGATAGGTTGCCCAATAGAAGTTGTTACCGGCGCCGTGGCTCGCACTACCTTCTATGCCCGTCAGGTTCTCACCAAACAACACAAGGCCAGGCAGCGCTTCTTTATTGCCTGCGCTTGCCGATTGCGACACCAAGTTCAGTGTTGTCGAAACAGTAAAGCTGGACAAACTGCCAGCATCCATATTGGTCACCTGCCAAGCCGCCGAACCAATCGGATTTGACGCTGGCGGCTGGCTATCCACTTGAATATCCCAACGCATAGCATCGCCTTGGATGTTGAACGTATTTTCAACGCCGTCATAAGCGTTGGCATGAACAGTTGCATTGGCTGGGGCGTCCCCGTTGTTGTAGCCAGTAAAATCGTCGTTATAAGGCTGAGAAATTGGCGCCGCATAGGCCTGCGTTCCGCAGGCGACACCGGCAGCAACCAATAAACTGAAACTTAAACCATTCACGATTCTTTTGATTCCGTACATTTCATTCTCCAATGTAAAAAGGGGTACAAGAACATGTGAACCGAACCGACGCTTCTCATGTGAACATTGCGATTAAGGCTTCTGAACAATACGGAACAGATCGCCCGTACCGCCGGGCAGGACGTAATGGCTCAAAGTATGGTTGTCCAAGGGCACGGCTTCATACTCGCCGGTCTGCCGGTTCAGCCGTTCGACGCCATCGACACGCGGCCGAAACCGCAGGGAAACTGCTGCGGCGGTCTCGGCGGCCGACAGATCAGCGCCGTGGTTGCCGTTGACGATCATGAAGTAGGCATTGCCATCGTCATCGCGGAACGTGCCCAGCACAGCCCCGCGCCGGTTGGACGACTGCACATCCAGCACAAACGGGTGTTGCCCGCGCTTAAACGCCGTGACGCCGATCGGCAGCACATTATGCCATTCGCCATCGCGATACCGTCGGCCGGGCACGAAATGCACGGACGTGCTGGTGAGGTCTTTGACCACTTCGCCGATGTGCTTCAACTCAGGCACGATGTCGCGAATGTACTCAGCCGACGGCGTGGGCTTCTCTTCATAGTCGAGCATGCCGTGGGCATACGGCTCGTACGACGCGATGTATTTCCAGTAGAACAGGCCCGAATAGCCGTAGGCGAGTGAAACGAACGCCTGAAGCCGGATCTCCGACTCGCTGGGCGAGTGGAACGGGCCTTCCGTCCAGGCGAAGGCCTGAAGCCAGTTCCAGTAGGGCACGTTCGAAGCCAGTGCCTGGTCCCGCACACGTTCGAGGTTGTCATAGAAAAAGTCGGCTATGGTCCCCCGGTAGAACGGATACATGTTGAACATCATCATGTCCGGGCGGAGTTGTTCCGCCACCGTGTCCATGTAGTTCACATAGACTTCGGGATCATCTGCGAACTCGGGGAAGTCCTTGCCGCGCAGCGCGTGATAGATCAGCGCGTCGGGCGCTGCCTGCCGGGCATGCTCCAGCACCGGGCCAAGTTCTTCCAGTTGCTCGATGCGGTTTTCGTCGCCGATGGAATAACCGATCGGCGCCACCCGCTCACGCAGGAATTGTTCCGCCTCGATGAACTGCTCCTTCTCGCCCGGCCGATACCAGGTGAACCAGTGCACATCCAGACCGGCCTCGACAGCCGGGGTCATGACTCGCTCAACCCGCTCTTCGGACATGTGCGAAAGGCGGATGCCCCCGAGATACGCCGTGAAGCCGAACGACTTGTACTCTTCCATGTCGGCGGGCACATCGTTGTACGCGCCGATCTGAAACTGGTGCGCCCGAACCCAGTCATGCCCGGGCGTCGACTCCGCCTGAGTGCTTGACACGACCAGCATCACCGTAGCGACTGCTAAAACACTTTGCGCCTCTATTCGAATCATTCCATGCTCCTGTTCATCACAATGCCGTTTACACTCACACCCGTCACCGGGATTCCCTGACCACCGATTGTTGGAAGATGCACCAAGGCGGCAGCATTTCCGTTCATGAAACATGTTGCATATTTGCTTAAAATTCATTCCGCGTGTCGTCGCAGGAAAACTTGCGACAGCCACGACGCTTTCTTAATTGCTTTCCGAAGGGGGAGCCGTGGTCGCACCTCGCTTGAAGGTGACTGGATAGTAGCTGTCCTGGGAATCTTCCCGGGTTGAGCGATTGCCTTCGATCCACTCCAGCAGCAGCCGCACACCATCGCGGCCGAGTTCTTCCATCGGTGCGTGAAACGTTGTCAACGCCGGGCGGTAATAGGGAAAAACATCGTCCCCACCCGTGACCGACAACGCCTCTGGCACGCGAATGCCCAGCGCGTCAGCCGCTTCCATGACGCCCAATGCCACCGAATCGTTCACGCCCGCGATCGCCGTCGGCGGCTTCGGCCGACTCAACAACTGCTCCGCCAGAGCACGCCCGCTTTCCAGGGTGAAATCGCCTTCCACCACCTCCGGCTCAACGCCGAAACGCTCACACGCCGCCTTGAAGCCCTCCAATCGAGCCGTACTTGCCATCACCGTCGCAGGGCCGCTGAGAAAAGCGATGCGCTGATGCTTCAGCGAGCACAGATGCTCCGCCATCATCGCACCACCGGCCCGGTTATCCACCAACAGGCGAGGAAGCCCCTTCCCTGCCGACGAACCGTTCACGATGACCACCGGCCAGTTCCCCTGCTGCGCCAGCTCACCGATAAACGCCTCATGCTGAGGGGTCGCCCCCCAGATCAACATGCCGTCGATGCTGCGGCTGCGAAACAGCGAAATGTGCTTGCGCGACCGAAGAAACCTGTCATCAACCGTAAGCAGCAGGATTTCCTGCCCCGCCGCCGCCGCGGAGACACTTAACGCCGAAAGCGTTTTACCCAGATTCACATCCGAAAAGCCCACGGTATCCTGCGGCACCACGAAGGCAATGGAATTGGAACGGCCGGCAAACAGACGAGTCGCATGAATATTGGGCTGGTAATTGAGTCGCCGGCAGGCCTCAAGCACCTTCTTACGCGTATTCTCGGCGATGGGCACGGTGGTGACCCGCTTGTTTACGACCCGACTGACCGTACTGGGCGAAACCCCGGCCCGCCGAGCGATCTCACGGATCGACGGAGGCCGGTAAGTCGTATTTTGATCGCAAGTTAATTTACTCACGGGATCCAGGCCCTGAAAAACAACTAGTTGTATGCAACACGTTTCACTAGCTAATTTACCGCCTCGGCCAAACCCCGTCAAGTTTTTTTCACCTGAATCATGGTTCAACTCGAAGACCCCTTTCTACGAACAACCAGCTCAGCAACCGTTAGCGCATATCCCCGTCCACGCGTAGCGACTGGGCGTGCTCTATCGCGGCTTCAAATTAGGTACGACGGGCGCCACACAGCATCCCGCAGGGGCTGTCGTGCCACCCCAGGTCGCTACGTACAAATCGAATCCGCCCTAAGCGATGACCTGGGCGTGTCAGCGGAGGCAGGCCTGGAATGTGTGGGCGACGCTGTCCACCCGAGATTTTTAAGCCACCTTTGCGTGGCCCGCTTCAATCACTCAACGCTGCGCCGAAGCAGAATGCCAATAGATCATCCACATGGGCCTTGGCCAGGCATTCGACCGTGTCTGCCGCGCCATAGTAGATTTTCACCTCGCCGTCGTCTTCGAGAATCATGCCGCCGGGGAAGATTACGTGGTTGCGAAAGCCATCGGTGTCGGGCGTCGCGTTGTGGCCGGTTTCATAGGAAGCTTCTGGCGTCAGCAGCGGGGCCGGGGCTACGGCGACAACGCGCGAAGGATCTTCAAGGTCCAACAAGGCCAAGCCGGCGTCGTAACGCTTGGTCCACTTCGCCTCCCAGCCGTTCTTGCCCCGGCTTTCGTCGCGGTTGACGGTATGAATCGCGGTCAGCCAGCCAAGCCGTGTCTTGATCGGCGGGGCCCCTGGGCCGATCTTGTCGTTGGCGTGTGGCAGGTCCTCTACGCCAAGGACACAACGTTGCCCGCCCCAGTATCTAAGATCGGGCGAGCGTGCCAGCCAGATATCGAATCGGTCGCGACCGCGACGGCTGTAGACGGGCATGGGGCGTTCGAGTCGCACGTAATGACCGTCGATTTTTTCCGGGAACAGCACCAGATTGCGATTGTCTGGCGAACTGATGCTGAGCAGTTCGAACCGATCAAAATCGTCGGTCACCGCCACCCCGCCGCAGACGCCGTGCGCCGTGTCCACAGCAAAGCACAAGTGCATACGGCCGTCGATGACGGTCAGACGCGGATCGTAAAATCGGTAGATCTCCTCGTGCGTGTCCCGATGTGGCATCAACGGCCGCATCAGGTCACGGGCCTGTTCAAGCGTGATGCACGGCCTGGGCTGAACCTGCCAGTTGACGCCGTCATCACTGAACGCAAGGCCGAGGTTCGTGCCGTCGAAACGCGTATCGCCCCATCGGCCGTAGTCGTTGCGAAAGACCATGACGTACCGGCCCTGATACTTCGCGACACCGGCGTTGAACACCAGCGTGGCGTGGTATGGCACGTCGTCGGCCGAAAGGATCGGATTGGCTGCGTGGCGTTTGAGCGGCGTCGCAGACACCGCCAGCTTCGAAAGAATATCAACCATGACGTTCTTTTACCTCTCACGCCGATGCAATCTCACAGGACGACATGACTCGTCAACGCCTGCCGCGCAGACGAATTCGGCTCCCCGCGTGGACGCTGCCGGCTGAAATGCTTCGTGAGGCGGGATCATAATACGATTGCCAAGTCGGGTAAGTCTCAAGATCAACGCTGGTCGGCCATGGCGGGATCGATTCCCGACCGCGACACCAGCCGACGCATGGCATGTCTGACCGGCGTTCGCTCGTCTTCAAGCAAAGCGAGCGCTTCGGCATGAGGCTCGAGGCCGAGCGCCGTCCGCGCCCGAGCCACCGCAAACTCCAGTTGCCATCGGTAGTCTTGAGTCGAGTTCCAGATGATATCGGTCCCCGGATTGGAAGGGAGCGGTGTATCGAACGATTGGCCGCGAAGGGCCGACTCCGCCAATGCCCCGTTATATCTCGCCGGGATCCCTCGCTCGGCAGTGATCGGCCCACGGCGTAATGCATCGAAGATCGGCTGAGCCGTTGCGGCATCGATCTCGCCGCGCGATGCCAACGCTTCAATCGCCAAGGCAAGCGAGGTGCGCGTGACCAGAGCATGGCCGGGAACCTCGGCGAGGTCACGCAGGGCGTCAACGCAGCGGCTCGAACCACAGTGGCGAAGCATGCAGATCGCGGCGAGCCAGTTCGGAACCAGCCGTAGATTTTTGAGAGGCTCGAACCCTTCCAGCCCATGGGCATGGGCTGACTTCCAACTGCCGTCATAGCCATACTCGCGCTGCCGAATCGCTTCGATCAGCCGAGGCTCCGCTCGGTTTTCTCGCCACAGCGCACAGATCCCCGCCGCGATCCAGCTGACCTTCGGATCGTCGTGATCCAACCGTTGGCGAACCTGCTCACCGATCTTTGATTCGTTGCGATACAACCACCACATCGACTTGCCTGGAACGCCCCGGTCCATTTCATCCAACGCGAGTTCAAGTTGTCGATTCACCGCGACATCGTCGAGACTGTCGAAATCCAGCACCTTCCCGAAGATCGGCGGCTCTTTTCCCTCGGGCGGGGTCAGCGCACCGGACGCTTCGAGTTGTCTTTGCAACTGGTCAAGCGGAACCGCCCGACTGGCCAGGCCGTGCTGGCTCGACAAGGCAGCGGCGTAGCCGGATGCCTCGCCGATGCGCTGCATATCGCGCTGCATCCGCATCGCGTGGTGCGCATCCTGGGAAACGCCCACGCATCGCGAGGCCAGCCACACGTTATCCAGACCACGCGGCAGCAACATGCGGTAGCTGATTTCACAGGCCATCGGCGTCCGCCAGTTTCGGCACAGCCAAATCCAGAACAGCGCTTCGTCCGACTCAAATTCAAAATCAACCGCGTGGTTGTCGTAGTGACATCCGGTGTAACCGATGCGATCTTCAAACGACCGCCGCTGAATCAGGTCGTCCAGTTGCAGGATGTAATCGGTCTTGATCTGTCGGCCCTGACGCAGCCCGATGGCTGGGGCAATGTACGTTGGCCGTTCCAGATTGTCGTATCGGTCCAGAAGATACTGCTGGATGCCCTGCACACGCGCACGCGTGAGGTCTTCAGGATCCGTCGGGTCACACCAGCCGGCGTCAAAGTTAACCAACTGCATGACGACGCCGTGTCGCTGCTGCTCGCGCAGTTTGCCGGACGATTGGGAATACGCGTGAAGTTGCCCATCGACCGCCCGGCCCAGGGTAAAGTCGGCCCCCGCCATCGCCGCAACATCGCCGTCGCCCGTGCCGTCGACCACGGCCTTGCAGCGAACCTTGACCGGCCCGGCCGTGGTCGCCATCAACAGCGACACGACGCGTCCCGCCTTACATTCAACGCCGTACACCAGGCTGCCGCAGCGCAGATCCACCTCAGCCTCCCGAAGCATCTGGTTGAGCACTACCTTCTTGGCTTCGGGATGGAACGCGCCGCTATACAACGGCTTGCCGACCGCAGCCATGAAATCGCGCACACGCTCGTCCAACTGCTGCTGGAAACCACCGGGCACACCGTAGTAGTAATAGTGAATCCCCCCGCCCGCGCCGATGCCGCCGGCGAAAGCGTGCGGCTCCAGGCATACCGTCTTTACACCGCGAGAGGCCGCGGTGATCGCCGCGATCGTGCCACCAGTCCCCGCCCCGACCACGGCTACGTCGGCATCGATAACTGCTTCAGGCTCAATCTCGGAAATTGGACGTCGAATCGCATCGGACGACGCATCGGCTTCAGGCAGGCTGAGCACGGCATCGGCGGCCCGGCCGCCCAGGTCGAACCGTGACGCGAGCGTGTCCATCGGATCGCCTGAGTAACTCGCCGAGGCGCATGCGACGTTAAGCGACGCCAACGTCTCGTCGCGTGTTTGGACGGAGTCGTAGATGGGCAGCGGCTCGACGCTACAGTGACTCATGACCGCCTGCCGGGCGCTGTCGTCCAGGCCAACCAACTGTTCGCGAAGGTGCTCCCAACGGTCCGAAGGCAACGGCATCTCTGTAGCCAGATACCGCTCGGTGGGCCAAGCGGTCGGTTTCAGCGGCGTGTTCTGCCACTGCTCCGATTGGAAATACATCCACGTTCGCCCCACTTTCGCCTCCCGGCGTTGCGAGGCCCGGCTCAAGCGTTGGAGCATGAAGCCGTCTTCGGTCGCATCAATCCACCGGCGGCCGACCACTCGACGCAACCCAGCTTTGGTCGCCACGATCAGGCCGATCACCGGACCGTCGGCCGAGGCCTGCTCTCGCTCAACAGCCACGGGATGAGCGTAGTACAGCACCGGCATCTTCATTTCAACGAGTTGATTGGTGGCAACCACTTCGGTGATCGCGCCGTCCATCCACCCATGCTGAACGCCGCCGCGATCACTGACAGCCTGATGGAGGTCACGCCACTGGGCCCGCTCGCTCTCACCGGCGTCCGCGCAGAAGCAACGCCCGGCTTCCCAGACCAGGTCCCCCCGCGGGCCGATCAGCAGTACGGCATACCCCTGATGATGCAAGCGAGTGGCCGCACTGAAGCCAGCCATCCCACTGCCTACCACCACGACGTCATATATACGCTCGAAGATACGCTTATTCATCATTGCTCAGCAGATCTATTCAAAAAGTCGTTCTTCATTCCCCGGTCGTCAGGGTCGCACGAAAGCTGGTGATACTCTCGGGCGGCAAGCTGAGTTCGGCACCCTGCGCATCCCGCCGCTGCACATGCCAGAACTTCTCCTCCCCTGGCACTTCCGGCTCCTCGAGCTTGTCCGGGTCGCAGGTCATCTGCTCCGTCCATTTCAGAGCGAGCGGCGTTTCTCCCGCCTTGAGGCGGACCGTCATCGGCTCTTTGCGCGTATTGACCAGAACACCGCCGATGAGAGAGCGATCGGGGTTGGCACTGATGAACCACTCCAAGTCGCGCTCGCCTTCGGCAAACAGTGCCGAGCTCATCGGGCCAAGGTCCGCATCGTGAACCAGCAACTCCGGGCATTCGATGACGAGTTCGTTGAGCATGCGGTTGACAGGCCCGAAGGGGCCGATGTCAAAGCGCGGTCGCCCGTCGGCACTGCGGTATTCATCGCCCCCGCCTTCAGGGCGTTGGAAGATCCACGCACTGCCTTCATTCGATGAATTCTCACCAGCCGTGCCCGGCGTCCAGTAACCCAGCCCGCTCGTGAGCACAAACTCATGCGCGGTCGAGTAATCCACGCGGGGATGGCTCAACATTGTCATCGCGAACTTTGCGTTATTGAGCGCTCCGGTCTTGAACGTGCGATGCCTCGTGCCCCCCGTCCCGGTGTACCGCCATTCCGTCAGGAGGTACTGCAAGTGGTCCGTGTTGGGAATGTCCGCCAGGATGTCGGAGACCATTTCAAGGCCGTCGAAGTTCGCGCTGTAAGAACTCGAAAATCCATAAAGGTGAACTTGCAGATGCGAGAGTTTTTCAATGTCGTCCCCGAGTGCGGGCAGCACGTGCTCATGCCAGGTAAACCACCTCTCACGCGACGGCTGATTGGAAATGAACGTCTTGATCCATGGGTCATCCGTGTCGCGGATCATGACGGGTACCGCCAACTGGATGTCCGACTGGAGGTCTTTGCCAGCGTGAATGATCTTCCTGGCGTATTGCGCGTAAAGCTCCGGATCCCAAGCGCTCCAGGTTTCATTGCCAATCTCCCAGGCGACGTATAGATCTTCGTAGCCGTTATCGATCACCCAACGCAGTTTCCGGGTGAAGTTCTCGACGGCGCCATCGAAGTGTTCCGGACGATCCTTGAACCGAATCACCTGGCCCGTGTCAGGGTCGTAGTACATATAGTCATTAATGGCGCCGATCAGTGGAATATCATTTTCTCGGCAGAACTCATGCCATTGATACGGACAGTACCAGATGGGATCGCCACCCTCACGCGAAAAATCGTCTGGAGCGTCTTCGATGCCGTACTGCTGCACAATCGCTTCGTAGTCGGCTGGCTGGACATGATCTATATCCAGATCACTGGTTTTCTCGTGTCGCTCAAGAAACCGCAGCTTCCGCTCGGCGATCATGAGCTGCTCCGCTGCTTCCTCGCTGAACCACGCATTGACTGAAGAATGCCCATCAAGAACGCTGCGCCCATCCATCCGCATGACCGGCCGACCGATGTCTTGCATAAACCGGCCGAACTGCCCGCTATCGAGCATCTGCTGAATGCTGTAGTGATAACGGAACTGCTGGGCGTTGGCGCCAAGGTAGGCGTGACGCAAGTCCTTCTGTGTATGCTCGACATCAACGGAAATCGTTCGTTGTTCGGCGTGAACTGCCGCGAGCGGTGCGTGCCATAGAACGATCGTCACGGCCAACAGAAAACATGTAAATCGATACATAAGATGTCTCCAGCTAACGGCGTCGATAGCGAAAGGCTGTTCATTTGCACGCGTTCACGAAAACGCGAGTATTCAGCATGCCTTGCCTGGAGTAAGTCCTTAATCCTCCGTTCGCCAAGGCGGCGCTACGAAATTGCTGAATGGATTATCAATGGGCATATCCCCGATCTGCGTTCGCTCGACACGGCCGTCGAAGTAGAGCACATTGATCGTGTTCCCCAGGTCGCCGGCTGCTAGCCCGGCCGTATGCCGCCCGTCAAGATTGAACGTTTCGGGCAATTCCCCAGGGATAAAGTGAAGGAGGCGACGTGCGCCATCTGCTGTGGCAAGCAAGCGCCCCGGAGAGTCCATGTCCGCGTAGCGAAGCCTCCGCATGCTCCCAGGGTCAGCAGCGTAGTGATACTGCTCGCTGATCCAAGCGCTGCGCCCAAATTGAGAGAAATAATTGTCAACATAATTGATCGGCCGATCTGACGCCGGGCAAGCGAAGATGCTTGGCGGCAACTCTCCATGAATGAAGCGATTGCCACTGTTGTATTGCAGATACTTCTCGGCAAGCTCGGGTTCCCAGGAGCGTCCCCCCGGGAAAATGGTTGGAGGCACCCAATCATTGTTGTCGTCTGCATAGATCGCCATGATCAAACCAATCTGGCGCTGATTCGACGCACATTGAATCTGCCTCGCCGAAGCACGAGCCGCCTGCAAGGCAGGGAGAAGGATGGAGATCAGCATCGCAATGATAGAAATCACAACCAGTAATTCGATGAGCGTGAATGCGTTGCGCCCCGACGCGATGCGCGACTTGGTACCGTCCTGGTGAAACATAGTCTTAACCTTTCGAATGAGGGTTTTGATAGCGTCCAGAGACGTGAGCTAATGTCGATCGACTAGACCTGCTGGGCAACGTGTCCCCTTCGATCCATTTCAGTGGAAGCACTTTTGAAGGCTGTGCGCCCCCTCCGCTATTCAGCGCATCAAGCATGAGTTGTGCCGCCAGTTCACCGGCGGAATAGCGGTCGTACGCGACCCGAGACAGGTCGGGCCACACCGCATGCATCTTCGGCGTCAGACCGTCGCAACTGACCAAACCAAAATCCTCGCCCACCCGGCGGCGCAGATAGCTGGCCGCACGCGTAATAATGCCCGCCCGAGTCTCGTCCAACGCCACCATGGCAACGCCGGGCTGCATGTACTCGCTCAGGTAACCTTCAACCAGTTCAGGAAAGCCCATCACGCGATCCGAATTGACACGGACCCGACGGATGTCATCTTCCAGATCGACTTGCAGCTTCTCAAAGCCGACGCCCCGCTGCTCGCAGGTCATCCGCAGCCCTTCCTCGCGGTGAGGCAGGCTGTAGTGACTCCGCTGCAGGTCGTAAGTGCGGGTCAGCAAAACAGCACGTTCGTACCCGCGTCGAGCAATTTCCTGGCCAACCCTGACGCCCACCCCGGTCTCGTCACGTGTGACACAACCGACCTCGTCGCGCACATTGGTGTCGACCCACACCACTTGCCGAAACAACGCTTCAACTTTTTCACGCAGATCGGCCGGCACCGCACCGAGGACGATCACACCATCGACGACCTCCTCCTGCAACGCCCGCGAGCCAGTGCAGATGGCATCCCGCACATCTTCAATTCGAATCAGAGAGGTGATGTAATCGGTCTGCTCAAGCGCAAAATTGATACCCAGAATCGTTGAATACAGTTCGGGGGCAGTGTGGGGGTCGGCACGACTGTTGACGATCAACACGCCCACGTGCTGGGTTTTTTGACGGACCATCGCGCGGGCTGCCGCATTCGGTCGGTAACCCAGTTCGCTGGCCACCCGCCGGATCTCTTCACGCAACGCGTCGCTCACGCCGATGGTACTCTTCCCGCCCGATAGCACGGTACTGACGACAGGCCGAGAAACGCCAACCTGCCGGGCGATCTCAGAAGCGGTCACTCGCTGTTTGTTCTTGCTGCGCATGACGAGAAAAGTGAAAAGGAACAAGTGGATTACATGTGTAATATAGGTGTTTCGAGCCGTTTGTCAATGCTTTTTATGGAGATTCTGCCAGTTGCCTCGTGACTTTGTTTTGTGTGAACTTCGCCCCAGAACGGCCTTGAGCACGGCTTACGGGCGTGGCTTCGGGCCGGGCGTCTCGCGCAAAGAAAAACCCGCCTCGGTTTGAGGCGGGTTTGAAGCTCCCCGAGCAGGGCTCGAACCTGCAACCTAGCGATTAACAGTCGCTCGCTCTACCAATTGAGCTATCGGGGAATCGAAGCGAGCCCATAAGAATAACGAAGTTTTTCCGCCGATCAAGCCGCGGTCGGCCATTGTTGGCCAACCCCTCCTTGATCGGCGGCAAATCGCCGTTGCCAGCCGCCTGACTGCCGCATACCGCTGACGATGAGCAGGCAGCAAAACAGGCTCATTGCTCAGGGCTGGGCAACGCATCGCAGAAGACGGCGAGCTGGTCGAGCGCCGGGCTCGCGCCGTTGCGGACGTAGTAGCCGCTGGTGGCAGTGCCGGTGCACAGCGCCTGCTCGACAGTCAGGTCGGCAAGCAGGCCGAGGCAGAAGCCGGCGTTGAAGTTGTCGCCCGCGCCGGTCGACAGCTTCGGGTTGGCGACGAACGGGCCATAGAACGCCGCGGTGGAGACGGTCTTGCCATCATCACCCAGCCGAGCCGCCGCAGCGCCCCGGCGAGGATGAACGACGACACAGTGCAAGCCGAGCGTTTCGCGAATGTCGGCGGCGGTGCTCTGGATCGCGGCCTCGGCGTCACCATCAATGGCCACGCCGAGCACAGCGGCCACCTGCCCCGCCTCCTTGAGGTTCATGCCAAGCACGACGTCAGCCAGCTTGTTCAACTTCGAGCACATGCTCAAAGCGTGTTTGAGGTCGTCGGTCGTGCGCTTGGCCGGGTCCGCGAGGTCGATGAAAATCATCCGCCGACGCCCGTCCACTGTCGCAGGCGCGTTGGGCAGCACGCGCTCGATCAGATCGCACCAGATCGTTTCCTGCTTCGGCAGCATGGTCCAGTTGACCATGCCGATCAGTCGCGAGCTGGTGACGAGTTGATCGAACTTGTCTCGGCCGATCGCCGCGTGAATCTGCTCACAATCAAGGTTGGCTACCGACTCATATTTGCCCAGCATCAGCTTGCCGTCGGCGAATTCCAGCGCGTCGGTGTAGCCGGGCTCAACGACGGAATACACCTCGGCATGCTCCGCGAAGGGCTCGAACACCTCATGGATCGTCGGCTCGCCCAGGGCCCCCACGTAGCGGATCTTCAGTCCCGCCGCCGCCATCGCATTGCCCATGATCGGCCCGTTGCCGCCGAGCTTCTGCAAGGTGGTGACCATCTCAAAGTTGGCACTCTGGCCGGCGGCGGCGCTGATGCGGCCGCCGAAGTCGGCGATCGTCGCGATCGCGTCGTAACGGTCCAGGTCGTGCCGCTTGTCGACCACCTTGATAATCGAGTCGACAAAGCCGTCGAACCCGATCAAAACGGGCGTCGCGGCAGCGGCGGCGGCAAACTGGCGCAGCCCGGCGGCGGCGCTGCGGGCAATCTCAGCACGATCTGGCATAACGTTCGGCTCCATGACACAGTTGCGATGCGGGCGAAAGCGTAGCAAAACCCGCGTCGCGGGGCCAAACGGCCGCGGCCGCGATCAGGCGTAGCCCGGCAGGAAGTCCTTTTCAGCCTCGAACATCTCCAGCGTCATCTGCTTGATCTCGTGCGGGCAGCAGACCGCCGCGGTCAGCGGGTCCAGCAGCAATGAATGTACCGCTGCCTCCTTGCTGCGCTCGATGCAGGCGGTCGCGCCGAGGTCGAACATGGCCATATTGCTCGCACAGATGTGCGCCATCTGCGCCGGCAGCGCCCCGTAGCGGGTGGGGTTGACGCCGTTGCCGTCGATCATGCACGCCACTTCGACCGCCCCATCGCCGGGCAGGTTGGTAATGAGCTTGCCCGCTTCGCCGGCGTTTGCTTTGCCCGGCGCGGCGGCGTGGTTCATGACGTTGCCGTGGATGCGGACGGGGCTGTCCTTCTCCATCGCCTCGATGATCCACGATGCGTACTCCCACGAACGCTTGAGCTCGAAATCCTCTTCACCGCTGACCAGCTTCATCCGCTGCTCGTCGGCAAGGGATCGCCAGTTGGGCCAGTTGCTCGCGTAGAATCGGCTGCCACCTTCGTAGCCGAGGCGAAGCAGCTTTCGCCCCTCGTCGTGCTTACGGTAATAAGGCAGGTACTCGCTGAGGTGGCCAGAGCTTTCGGTGATGAACGCGCCGAAGTGGAGGCACATGTCTTTGCGGGTCAGGTCGCCCTGCTCGTATTCAACATTGACCTTACCGCCCCGGGTGTCCTCGCTGTCGAAGCGAACCTTACCCTGCTCCGCTTCCGCTCGGCCGGCTTTCAGCTCGCGGGCGAACTTTTCGTAGAGCACCGCTTCGTAAAGGTTACGGCCCTTGTGTTCGAGCTTCGTAAACCAGGCAAGGTGATTGATGCCGGCACATTCCCATCGCATCTCGTCGTAGGGCACGTCGGCGTATTTCGCCAGCAGATGGCTCGTGCCCTGCACGCTGTGACAGAGGCCGACGACGGGCACTTCCGGCACCGCCCTGCCCGCTGCGAGCACCATCATGCTCATCGGGTTGGTGTAGTTGAGCATCAGCGCGCCCGGGCACAGTTCGCGCATGTCGCGGAGGATGTCGAGAAAGACGGGAATCGTGCGCAACGACTTGAACAGCCCGCCGGGGCCGATGGTGTCGCCGATGCATTGGTCGATGCCGTACTTCAACGGTATGTCGTTGTCGTGCTTGACGCATTCGACGCCGGACACTTCGACGCAGCAGACCGCGTAGTTCGTGCCGGGCAGCACCTCCCGGCGGTCGGTGGAGGAACGGACCTTCCAGCCAGCCTCTTTGCCCAGCTCGCGGATGAGGCGTTCGACAACCTTGTGCATCGTGCCCAGGCGATCCTGGTCGATGTCGACGAGGCGGATCTCGCCGCGGTCGTTGCCGGGGATCAGCAACACGTCACGGCAGAGCGTGGGGCAGAAGACCGAGCCTGCGCCAAGAAAGGTCAGATTGATCGGCCGCTGAAGTTTGCCAGGCAAGCCGAGTTGCGAGTCGGCTTCCTTGGTGTGGGCGGCGTGCCCCTTGGCGTCGGCTTGTTTGGCGGCGGTGTCGGTGGCGGTCATTGGAAACATCTCCGGTTGGCGGATACGGGGGCGGACGTGGCCGACTCCCTGTTTGTGATCGATATGCTATTTTGCCGTCTGATTCTACAAACACCAGCGACAGAATGTGATTCGACAGGTACATTTTGTGATATGGAACTCGATATCTATCAACCGCTCGACACCGAAGTGCTGTGGCGGGTCAGTACGTTCGGCCGACAGCGGGTCGCCGCGGGGCAAACATACGCATGGGACAATGCCGCCCGCCTGCCCGTCGGCCGAGTGGTGGTGCAATCAACGCTGGCGGGGACGATCCGCTACCGCGACGCCCACGGCGAGCAGCGCGTCGGGCCCGGCGACCTGATGCTGGTCACGTACGGCGAATCAAGCGCCTACGGCTCGTCCGACCGCCCCCTCGACGAACCCTACGCCTGCCACTGGGCATGCCTCGACGGTGTGGGCCTCGTCGAGCACGTTCAGGCGTTCCGCAAGCAGTTCGGCAGCGTGATCCCGCTGGGCCTGCACCACCCGCTGCTGACGGAGGTGGATGAGTTGATCGCCATGGCACGGCCGACCGCGGGCACGTCCGCGATGGACGGCGCAGCGATGGTGTACGGGCTCATCATGCGGCTGTTCGAGCACGCCGAGCAACAGCGGATGCAGCAGCTTTCGCCGGTGCAGCGTGCGGTCGATTTTCTCGTGCGCGAGCCCTGCCGGGTGATGAGCCTGGAGGCGGTCGCGAGGCGATATGGCTGTAGCCGGGAGCACCTGAGCCGACTGTTCCATGAACGGACGCAGCAGACGCCGAACACGTACATCAATGCTGCGAAAACGCGCCGCTCGCTTCGGCTGCTCCAACACACCGACCTGCCGTTAAGCGAGGTCGCCTCACAAGCGGGCTTTCCAAGCGTGAAGACCATGCGGCGACACGTCCGCACAACCACGGGCCAAACGCCACAACAAACCCGCGAACACGCGACCATGCGCGTCCCCGTTGCCCGATGAGTCAGCCTTGCCAGCAAGGCGAGGCCGTGCGCTGAATCAAACCCCGGCCTGCATCCGACGTCGCCGCAGCAGCAGCGTCGCAGTGCCGAACAGCAGGATGCTCACCGTGCCCGGTTCGGGGATGACCGACCAGCCGATGTCCGCGAGGAAGGCGGCGTCGAGTTCGGTGAGGTACCGCCGTTCGCCGGCGGCGAGCGTCGGCCCCATCACCGTGTACTGAAGATCGCCATTGACGAGGTCGTAGCTTTGCAGGCTTGATGCGATGTGCGAGCCGTCGGAACTGACCGCGCCCGCTCCCGAGCCGAGCAGATCAGCGACGCTGCTGCCAAGCCAGGTGGTCCCGTCAACGAGGTTGTCCCAACTCAGCGACGAACCGATGCCCAACACGTGCAGCAGTTCGTGCAAAGCGACGGTATAGAAGTCGAACTTTCCCACGGCGACGTCAGTGGTGTGGTCGAAGTGCCAGAAGGCTTCCAATTGCCCCTGTGTGTCGGTACTGCCGCTGTTGTTGGTGTCGCTGTCAAACCAGATGTGGCCGACGGATACGCCATAGTCGACGGCCATTTGGAATGTTTGACCCTCTGCGGTGATAGCTGCCGTAAGCGTTCCGATATGAGGGCCGCCGTCGCGGAGCATGTTGTCGCTCGCACTGGCGTTAAAATTGTCTACGGCGATCCCCAGATCGCCAACAGCGGCAGGCGAGTAGGAATAAGGTACTGCCCCGCCGGAAGGCCAAGCTCCCCCTGGCCCCCCTTGCCCGAGGGTGTTGCCGGTGAGGTTACGAACCCCAGCAAACACGCGCACTTCATCGGCCGCCATCGGGCCGGAAGTCGTCGTCGAGGAACCCGTCGCGGGGTTGACGTAGCCAAAATCCCAATTTGCGGAGACCGACGCTTGGTTATGCTCGCCCTGATCGCTGGAACTGGTCGCGTTCAGCGGCGTCTGGATGTAATTGCTCAGGTCCGCCGCCGCCGCTTCCAACGCTGCCTGTGCGCCGCTGTGCGTGCTGATGAACGTGTCGTGCGTGTAGTCGACAACGATCGTGATCGCGTGAGCGGCGGTCGCTGACCACATGAGCGTCACAACGACCGTCAACGCGACAAGCGAAGTCCGTCCACCACGGTACTGAGACATAGGCATCTTTATCCCCCTTGCGGAAATGCAAGATCAATTTTCGAAACGCTTCTTCTCCACCGTCTCGATAGGCGACGACAGATGATTGACTGCTGGAAGTATATCGGCCGGCAATATCGCGTCAACGACTTTTTTACGCCCGGAAACACCAACGGGCCGAGCCAAGCTCGCAACCGCGTCACTTACTGATCGTCAACGGCGTGATCCCCGGCACCTTCTCAACGTCGCCCTTGGCGATCTTGTCAAAGCCGCTGCCGAGTTCCCCGATCGGGTCCGGCGGCGCGATCTCGACAACCTTCTCACCCAGCTTCGCTTCGCCTGCCTTTACCTTCGCCTCGAACTTCTTGCACTCGGCCAGCAGCGCAGCGAGGATTTCCTCCTCCGGCACGTTGGCGACCTTCTGCCCCTGCACATAGATGATCCCCCGCCGGTCGCCCGCGAAAATCGCCACGTCCGCCCCTTCCGCCTCGCCCGGGCCGTTGACGATACACCCCATCACCGCCACCTTGATCGGCAGCTCGATCTCCGCCTTCAGCGTCTCGCGCACTTCCTGCACCAGCGTAAACAGGTCCACCTGGATTCGGCCACACGTCGGGCAGGCGATCAGGTCCACGCCCTTACGCTCGCGCAGCTCCAGGCAGTAAAGCATCTCCAGCCCGTCTTCAACCTCGTAGACCGGATCGTTCGCGTAGCTGATGCGCACCGTATCGCCGATGCCGGACGCGAGCAGGTGGCCCAACGGCACAACGCTGCGGATCGTGCCCGTTTCCTTCGGGCCCGCGTGGGTGACGCCCAGGTGCAGCGGATGATCGAACCGCTTGGAGATTTCGGTGTAAGCCGCGACGACGAGCGTCGGGTCCGGCGACTTCGCACTGATGACGATGTCGTAGAAATCGCGCTCGTAGAAGATTTCCAGGTATTCCTCGAGCTTCGCGATCATGATGGCGAGGAAGTGGCCGTGCTTATCGTTGGAGAAAACGCCGCCGAGCTCTTTCATGCGTTTCTGTTTGTCTTTGCGCTCGATGATGGAGCCTTCGTTGACGCCGATGCGGATGGGCAGCTTCTTTTCCTTGCACGCGTCGATGACCTCGGCGACCTGTTTCTTGTCGGAGATGTTGCCCGGGTTGAGGCGGATTTTGTGCACGCCGGCCTCGATCGCTTCGAGCGCCCGCTGGAAGTGAAAGTGCACGTCGGCGACGATCGGCACACGCACCTGCGGGATGATCTGCTTGAGCGCCTCGGTATCTTTTTTCATCGGCACCGCCACGCGGACGAGGTCCGCGCCAGCGGCGGCCATGCGGTTGATCTCCGCGACGCAGGTGTCGATTTCATAGGTATAGCCGGCCGTCATCGTCTGGATGGAGACAGGCGCGGGCTGCGTGCCGTGGGCACCGCCACCGATTTTAACGATGCCGTGCTGTTCGTCGCCGAGGGTGACCTGTCGTGTGGGGCGTCGTTGGATCATGGGTGCCAAGCTTGAGGTACAGGGTTCATCGGTTCACGGATTCAGTGCGACAGTATAGGTGATCCACCCGCCGTTCGAACAGTGCCCCCAGGTGCGCCCCCGCCAAGGGAAAAAGATGCTTGGCAAACTATGCATGAAATCGAAGCCGCATGCCGATAAAGTGTTTCACTTTCGTAAGAAACAGACTTAAGGGCTCCTGTTCGCATCGTCCACACAAACCCGATACCTTACGCGACTTGAACTTGCACATGGCACGGCACGGCCCACCGGCTTGGGCGCGTCGTGGCCCACAATCCTGACACGGTCCCCGAGTCGATCCAGAGCCGGCCGATCGCTTCTCCAGCACAAGTCGAATTCCGCCATGCTCGAAAATCTCGCCATTCTCCCGCCGCTGATGGGCATCGCCGGCCTCGCCGCAGCCTACTTCGTCTACCGCATCATCATGGCTCACGATGGTGGCGAGGGTCGCGTCGCTTCGATCGCCGACCAGATCCACCGCGCCGCCATGACGTTCATGGCGCGGGAACTGCGCGTCATCACCATCTTCACCGTCCTCATCGGCGTCCTGGTCGCCTACTTCATCGGCTGGCCCACGGCGGTCGCCTTCTTCGCCGGGGCCATCTGCTCCTCCGCCGCCGGCCTGATCGGCATGTACACCGCCACCAAGGCCAACGTCCGCACCGCCGTCGCCGCTCACAAGCACGGCCGCGACCGCGCCCTCTCGCTCGCCTTCTTCGGCGGCTCCGTCATGGGACTCACCGTCGCCGCCATGGGACTCGTCGGCATCGGCGGCCTCTTCCTCCTGTTCATCGTCTGGGGCGTCGCCGGCGGCGAAGGCGACAAGAGCGCCTACGCCATCGAAGGCTTCGCCATGGGCGCGTCCATCGTCGCCCTGTTCTACCGCGTCGGCGGCGGCATCTTCACCAAGGCCGCTGACGTCGGCGCAGACCTCGTCGGCAAGGTCGAAGCCGGCATCCCCGAAGACGACCCCCGCAACCCCGGCGTCATCGCGGACAACGTCGGCGACAACGTCGGCGACGTCGCAGGCATGGGCTCGGACATCTTCGAAAGCTACTGCGGCTCGCAGATCGCCACCATCATCATCGCCGCCACCATGAGCCTCACCGCCGCCACCGGCCTCGTCACCCGCGACATGGAGGAAGAGGCGATTCGCATGGCCCTGATGTTCCTCCCGCTGGCGCTGACGTCCATCGGCCTGGTCTGCTCCGTGCTTGGCATCATGGCCGTCCGCTGGGCGTCCAAACTCGACCCGGCCACCGCCCTCCGCGTCGGCACGCTCGGCGCTGCCGGCCTGTTCATGATCGCCGCCTTCGTCGCGGTGCAGATGCTCGGGCTCAGCTGGCGGGTCTGGGCGGCCGTGTTCATCGGCGCGCTCGGCGGTGTGATCATCGGCAGCGTCACCGAGTACTACACCGGCGGCAAACCGGTGCGCGACATCGGCAAGTCGTCACGCACGGGCGTCGCGACGGTCATCATCAACGGCATCGCAGTCGGCCTCGAATCGGTCGTCGTACCCATCCTCACCATCGCTGGCATCATCCTCGCCTCCTACATGTTCGCGTTCGAGTACGGCGTGGGCATCGCCGCCGTCGGCGTGCTCGCCACGGTGGGCATCACGATGGCGATCGACGCCTACGGCCCTGTCGCCGACAACGCCGGCGGCATCGCCGAGATGTCCGCCATGGGCAAGGAAACCCGCGACATCACCGACGGCCTCGACTCGGTCGGCAACACCACGGCCGCCATCGGCAAGGGCTTCGCCATCGGCGCCGCCGGCCTCGCCGCCCTGACCATGATCAAGGCCTTCATGAACGTCGTGCAGGAAACGCACGGCGTACGCATCGGCGAAGCCGACTACATCTTCACCCTCGACCTCGGCAACCCGATCGTCCTCTCGGGCATCTTCCTCGGCGGACTGACCGCGTTCCTCAACGGCTCGATCACCATGAAGGCCGTCGGCGGCGCCGCGTTTGAAATGATCGAAGAGATCCGCCGACAGTTCCGCGACATCCCCGGCCTGCTCGAAGGCAAGGCCGAGCCCGACGCCGAGCGATGCGTCGAGATCGCCGCAAACGGCGCCATGAAACGGCTGATCTTCCCCGCCATGCTCGCCGTGGGCATGCCCCTGCTGGTCGGCTTCGGCCTCGGCGCGCAGGCGCTCGGCGGCATGCTCGTCGGAGCGCTGATCTGCTGCGTCGCACTCGCCCTGTTCATGGCCAACGCCGGCGGCGCGTGGGACAACGCCAAGAAGTGGATCGAAGAAGACAACGAAGGCGGCAAGGGCTCGCCCGCACACGCCGCCACCGTCGTCGGCGACACCGTGGGCGACCCGCTCAAAGACACCTCCGGCCCGTCGATGAACATCCTCATCAACGTCATGGCCATCTGGTCACTCGTCATCGCCCCCCTGCTCGTGCCCGTCGCCGGCTGGCTTCAGTAAACCGCGACGTCCAACATCCCGCCCTTGCCCCAACAGCCCCACGTTGCCGCGTGGGGCTGTTGCTATGATGGCTGCACCTTCACATACAGGGGCGCAACATGCCATACGCCATTGCCGACGCCGACGCGACGCAAACCATCGACCTGCACGACGGCGGCGCACGCTTCGTCCTGCCCACGCGACAGCTCGGCGTCTTCCGCTGGCTGGGCGTGGCCCTCGTCGGCGGAGCGCTGCTGTTCGGGCTCATCCCCCTGGGCTTCATCATCACCATGGTCCGCGATGGCGAAGCGTTCTACTTTCTCATCGTGCCCCTGTTGATCCTGCTGCCGATCGCCTTACCCATCGCGCTGGGGCTGTTTCTCTTCGCAGGCCATTCGGAAGTCGAAGTCAACCGAACGCAAATGATCTACACCGAGCGCTGCGGGGCGCTGCGCAAGCGATGGCGTCGGCCGTTGCAGGACATCACCTCATTGCGCGTCGTCGGACTGGACGACCCCGCGTTGCAATCGCAGTCGATTCGCCCCGCCTCTTCAGGCCAGTTGCCCTCAGCGCTAAGCCATCTGTCAGCGCTCGTGGTTCGCACGGATAACCAGAAGCCGATGCACGTTGGCATCGGCTACAGTCGTGCGTTGCTCGAACCGCTGGCCGCGGCGGTCAGCGAACGCGCCGCGACGTTCGTCGGCTCACCCCTGCGAATCGAAACCGGTGATGACGCCGACAACCTCGCGTTCGGGCATGACGGCCAGCGCAATCGCCCGCTCACACTCGACGATCTGCCCGCCCCCCCTGCCAAGGCGACCGCGCTGCTCGAGCGCAACGACGTCGGGCTGACCATCCTTGTCCCGCCCGCAGGCCTGCGCGGCGCAAAGGGGCTCTTCGGCTTCAGCCTGCTGTGGTGTGGCTTCATGGTCGTATTCACCGGGCTCACGCTATCAGGCGAGTTGGACCTCGGCCAAACCGAGGTCTGGGCCTTCGCCGCGTTCGCCCTCGGCTTCTGGGCGATCGGCATCGGCATGTTCGTGTTCGCCCTGAACATGGCAAAGCGAAAGGCGATCATCGACATCATCGGCGACACGCTCGTCATCAGCCGACAGAGTCTGTTCGGCACGAAACAGCACGAATGGACCGCCGACCAGCTTCGCGACATCGTCGTCGGCCCCAGCGGCATGGAAGTAAACAAGCGGCCGATCATGAACCTTCAGATCATCCCCCACGAAGGCAAAACGCTCGGCCTGTTCAGCGAACGCGCGGACGATGAGTTGGAATGGATCGCCAAAGCGCTAAAACTCGGCCTGCAGATCGGAAGGAATTGATGATCGCTAATTGCTGATTTCTAATGGCTGATTGGGGAGCCTCACAATGCAATCAGCGATTAGCAATCATCAATCAGCAATTCCATTCGGCCCGAGGCGGACGATCGTCCGTGGGCTGAAAGGAAACTCGACGAGCAATTGACGAACGTCGTCGCCCGACACGGCCATCAGCCGTTCGATCTCGTCTTCCAGCGTCGCGTAGGCCTGCAGATACTGCCAGCGCGTGCCAAGGTCGCGCATTCGGCCGCCGGGGCGCTCGCTCTGCAACGTCACCTGCGTGGCAAGCTTGTTCTTCGCGCGTTCGATCTCGTCGTCGGCGACATCGCCGTCGCGGGCGAACGCATCGATGGTGGCCAGCAGCTTTGCCTCGACCTGCGCCGCCTTGTCCGGGTCGCATGACGCGTACGCCATGTACCCGCCGGCCTGGTCGTACGGAATGAACGAGAGGTCGGCCTCGTCCGCCTCGCCCGGATCAACCAGCGCCCAGTAAATACGCGACCCCTCCGCATCGCCCAGCACGTCGGCGAGCACCTTCGCGGCGTATCGGCGGTCGTCCTGCGCGTTGGGGCCGGGACACATCAGGGCCATGTAATGTCGCGAAAGCTTCTTGTCGGTCAGCGACCGCTCGCAATCAACCGCCGGCGGCGCGTCGTAGCGACGCTGAGCGCCGCTGGGCTGCCATTCGCTGGTCAGCTTCTCGATATCTTTCACCAGCGCGTCGAAGTCGATCTTGCCCGCGGCGCTGACCACGATGTTGTCCGCACTGTAACGATGCGAAAAGTAGTCTCGCATCTGCTCCGCGGTGAGCTGCTTGACCGTGTCGTTCGTGCCCAGCACGCGGAAGCCAAGCGGGTGCTGCGGGAAGTAAAGCTCCAGCAGCGTGTCCTGCAACCGCCACTGCGGGCGGTCGTCGTACATGCCGATCTCTTCGAGGATGACGTTCTTTTCCATCTCGAAGTCGTCGGTGCGCAACGCCGGGCGCAGAATATCGCCCAGCAGGTCGACCGCGCGCGGCAGGTACTCGGGGAGCACCTGCGCGTAGTAGACCGTCTGCTCGTGACTGGTGTAGGCGTTGTAGTCCGCGCCGATCTCGTCAAACTCGCGGTTGACGTCGTCGGCAGATCGGCGGTCCGTCCCCTTGAACATCATGTGTTCGAGGAAGTGGGACACACCCATGAGCGGCGCGTCTTCATCGCGAGCGCCGGTCTTGACGAAAAAGCCCACCGCCGCGGTGTGCGCCGCGTCATTACACTCGGCGATCACGCGCAGGCCGTTGGACAGTTTGTGGTTCTTGAAAGTCAGGGGCATGCGAATTTCGGATTTCGAATTTCGGATTTCAGGATTTGGGAAGACGACTTGAACGACGCGTTGCCGGTCAAATTCGAAATCCCAAATCCGAAATTCGAAATATCTTTCAACCGGCGACCTTGTCGAGTTCGCCCTTGAATTCCTGCTTGGGCGTTACGCCGACGAATTTGTGCACGACTTCGCCGCCCTTGAAGAGGATGACGGTGGGGATGGCGCTGATGTTGTACTTCATCGAAACATCGCGGTTCGCGTCCGTATCGAGCTTACCCACCTTCACCTTGCCATCGTATTCGCTGGCAAGTTCGTCAATGGTCGGCGCGAGCATACGGCAGGGCATGCACCATTCGGCCCAGAAGTCGACGAGGACGGGCGTGTCGCTGTTGACAACCTCGGCCTCGAAGTTTCCATCGGTCAGTTCCAGCACGTTGTCGCTGGCCATGTTGGCATCTCCTGCGTTCGGGAAAGCGGGGCAAGCCCGCTAAAGGGGAAACAATCGCCATTGATTCTAGGGCGGACATGGCTGATCATCAACCAAACGATCCGCCCCGCTCCCGCGTGCAAGGCGTTTGCCCGACCATGACCACACCGCAAATCATCCATCGCGTGACGCGCCAAACCAACCATCGGCCGTGGGCGATGCCCGACCGCCCCTGGGTCATGGCGATGCGATGGCACACGCTGCTGTTCGCGCACTGGCCTGTCGATGCCGCGCGACTGCGGGCCGTGCTGCCCGCTTCGGTCGAGCTTGACACCTTCCAGGGCCACGCATGGCTGGGCGTCGTGCCCTTCGGCATGAGCCGCGTCCGACTGCACGGCCTGCCCCCGGTCTGGCCGGTGGCGAGCTTCCTCGAACTGAACGTCCGCACATACGTCACGGTCAACGGCAAGCCGGGCGTCTGGTTTTTCAGTCTTGATGCCGCCAGTCGGTTGGCTGTACGCGGCGCACGGTGGAGCTACGGCCTCCCCTACTTCGACGCACGCATGCATTGCCAACGCGACGATGACGACTGGGTGAGCTACCAAAGCAATCGCACGCACCGCGACACCCCACCCGCCGCGTTCGCCGCCCGCTACCGCCCTGTCGGCCCGCCTGCCAACGCCGCGCCGGGCTCGCTCGAACAATTCCTCTACGAACGCTACTGCCTCTACACCGTGGACCGCCGCGGCCGACCGATGCGTGGCGATGTGCATCACGAGCCCTGGCCCGTTCAACCTGCCGAGTTGCAGACCGAGCAATTGGACATGACGCGACTGGCTGGCGTTTCGCTCGACGGCGAGCCGACGCTGCTGCATTACGCGGATCACATCGACGTCATCGCCTGGCGACCCGTGTCGGCCTGAACGCTTGCCCCTGCGTTACGCGTCATCGCCCGAGCGATCGCTGCGCGGCAGCGTGGCGGCGGGGTCGTCTTCGGTGAGGTTGGCTTGGTCTTCAATCGGTTCGAGATGCGCGGTGGCGTTGGCCTGGCCGAGCGCGTGCTGGATGCGTTGCTCGATGCGTGAGGCGAGGTCGTGGCCCTGATGGATGGTCATGTCGCCGTCGACGTGCAGGTGCATGTCGACCCAGTGGAAGCCGCCGGAGAGTCGATGGCGGACCTTGTGGTAGCCGGCGATGTGACCCTGGGCGATTTCTTCGTCGAGGATGCTGGTGATCGTCTGCGTGTCGTGCGGGCTTGCGCGATCCATCAGGCCGTGGAACGACTGCCACAGCAGCCGCCAGCTTGTGAAGAGGATGGCCGCCGCGACAAGGATGGCTGCGACGGAGTCGAGTTGCTGGTGGCCGGTGTAATGCACCAGCAGCAGGCCGACGAACACGCCGATCGTCGATGCGACGTCGGTCATCAGATGCTTGCCATCCGCGACGAGCACCTGGTTGCGATACCGGATGCCGGCCCGCCAGACATACACCGCCAGCGCCCCGTTGAGCACCGCCATGCCACCGAGCAGCCACAAGCCCAGGCCGAGTTGTTGCAACTCGGCGGGGCTGATGAGTCGGCGGACCGCTTCAAAGCCGATCAGCACGCCGGCAACGAGGATCAGCCAGCCTTCGAGCCCGACAGCCATAAACTCGATCTTGCCGTGGCCGTACGGGTGATCGCGGTCGACCGGCCGCGAGCCGTACCAGATGCTGTAGAGCATGATGCCCGCGGCGACAACGTTGATGATCGACTCCAGCGCGTCGCTGAGCACCGCGATGGAGTTGGTGAGAAAAAAGATGCCGAACTTGATGGCGGTAATGGCCAACCCAGCGATAAGCGCAATACGGGCGACGCGCATCGCCTGCTTCGTGTTGCTGGCCGGGTCGGACATGGCGGCACTGTAGCCAGCGGGCGCGGGCACGACAACGCCGAGCGCGCACCGCCCGCCGCCACCGATCCGCTGCGTTTGCATCGATCGCACATTTCGCCATGATCGGCAGCGTTCGGCCATCGCGGCGAAAGGGGTAGAATGTCAGCCGCAACCTTCACATTGGTCACCCTCGGAGTCCGCCATGTCCTGCCCGTCACTGCACCTTGAACGCGAAGCGTTCCCCGCCAGCCGTATGCTGCTCGGCTTTGCCGGCTGGATGGACGGCGGCGACGTGTCCACCGGCACCGCCGAATGGCTCATCGAACAGCACAATCTCGAACCCATCGCCGAGATCATGCCCGACGACTTCTTCCTCCAGAACTTCCCCGGCTCGATGGAAATCACCGCCATGTTCCGCCCGCATGCCGTCGTCGAAGACGGCATGATCAAAAGCTACGAACCGCCAACCAACACCGTCTACTGGTCCCAGGCCCACGACCTGCTCGTGCTCATGGGCAACGAGCCCCACCTGCGCTGGGAGGCGTTCGCCGACTGCTTGTGGGAGGTCGTCAAGCAGGCAGGCGTGCGCGAGATGTACTTCGTCGGCTCCGTCGCGGGCGTCGTCCCCCACACCCGCGACCCGCGCATGCGCTGCACCGTGTCCGACGAATCGCTCAAGCCTCGGCTGGAAAAGCTCGGCGTGCGATTCACCAGCTACGAAGGCCCCGCCAGCTTCGCCACCCACCTCATGCAGGCCGCGCCAGACCACAACGTACAGATGACCAACCTCGTGACCGAAATTCCCGCTTACATCCAGGGGCGAAATCCCAAAGGCATCGAAACCGTGCTGCGCCAGCTCGGCACGCTTACGGATCTGAGCTTCGAGCTTGACGATCTGCGAAGCCTCGGCGATCACTGGGAAAAACGCATCAACGAAGCCATCGCCGAACGGCAGGACCTCGCCGAGCACATCGGCAAACTTGAAGAAGACTACGACCACGAAGTCTTCGACACGCAGATGGGCGACCTGAAAGACTGGCTCGAACAACAGGGCATCCAGGTGGATTGACGGCCACCATGCCCGGCGGGCGTGGGCTTTCGTTACGCGCCATCACGTCGCCTCGTTTAACGGCTGCCCCGCAGGGGGGCACACGTGCACGCCCCGCCACGACCTTCGCACTTCAACACCTCACCGCACCCCAACCTCACGCGCAAAAAAAACGAGCCCACGCGTGGCGCGTCGTGGGCTCGTGGGGTCGGCAACATGACGTTGCCGATGTGTTTCGTGTTACCCATGTTTTAGATGTTCAATGCACCATCCGTCAAGCGTCGATAGGCATCGAGATATTTACTTCGCGTGTTCGCAACAATCTCCTCCGGCAGCTCCGGGCCCGGGGGCTCTTTCTTCCATCGACCGGCATCGACCAGCTCTTGAAGATAATTGCGCACATACTGCTTGTCGAAGCTCGGCTGATCGTGCCCCACTTCATACGAATCAGCCGGCCAGAAGCGCGAACTGTCCGGCGTGAGCACTTCGTCAATCAGAATCGGGCGATCAACCTTGCCATCCAACGGCAAGCCGAACTCGAACTTCGTGTCCGCGAGAATGATGCCGCGCTGCACCGCATAGTCATGCGCCATCTGGTAAATCGTCAACGAAAGCTCGCGAAGCTGCTCCATCAGGTCCTTACCGACCAGATCGCAGGCTTGCTCGAACGTGACGTTCTCATCGTGGCCTTCATCCGCCTTCGTCGACGGCGTGAAGATCGGCTCGGGAAGCTTTTGACATTGCTTCAAACCCTTGGGTAGCGAGATGCCGCAGACCGTGCCCTGCTTCTTGTATTCCTTCCACCCCGAGCCGGCGAGGTAGCCGCGAACGATGCATTCGATCGGGATGACCTTCGCCTTTCGGCCGACCATCACCTGCCCGCGCAGCGTCTGCACGTCGGCATCGCTGAGCCCGTCGACGTCCGCCGGGTCGGTGGAGATCAGGTGATGTTCCAGTTGATCGCCGAGCTTTTCGCCGATCATGTCGAACCAGAACTTGCTCAGTTGCGTGAGCACCTTGCCCTTGTCGGGGATGCCGTTGGGCATGACCACGTCGAAGGCGGAGATGCGGTCGGTCTGGACGATGAGCAGCACATCGTCGCCAGCCGTGGTTTTCGCATCGTAGATGTCGCGTACTTTGCCCTGGCGTCGGCCGGGCAGCGGTAGATCGGTCTGGAGCACGACAGCGTTGGACTCGGGCATGACGGTCGTCTCGTTGCGTTGGGTGATGAATGTAGAAGCTCGGCGCGCGTAGCATCGCGGATTGATGCGACCGTTGCAAGTAGTTGACGGTCAACCGCCACGCCCCCGCCTTTCGACGGGCGATCATTTAGAACTGCCGCAGGAACCGGACGTCGTTCTCGAACAGCCAGCGGATATCGCTGATGCCGTACTTGCGCATCGCGATGCGTTCGATCCCCAGCCCGAACGCGAAGCCGGTCCACTGCTCGGGGTCATAGCCCACCGCTTCGAACACGTTGGGGTCGACCATGCCGCAGCCGCCGATCTCCATCCACTGCCACTCCCCGCCAAGGTTGGTCTTGATGTACAGCTCAGCGGACGGCTCGGTGAACGGGAAGTAGCTCGGCACGAGTCGTACGTCCGCCTCCGGGCCGAAGTAGGCATGCGCGAACTGCAGCAGCGTGGTCTTGAGGTCGACCATGCTCACCTTCTTGTCGACGTACAACCCTTCGATCTGGTGAAACATCGAGTAATGCGTCGCGTCGTGTTCGTCCGGCCGATACACCCGGCCGGTGGAGATAATCCGCACCGGCGGCTTCGTATGCTCCATCACGCGAATCTGCACCGTCGACGTCTGCGACCGCATCAGGTTCGGGTTCGCCTCGTCCGGGTCGGTGATGTAGAAGTTGTCCAGCGGATCGCGAGCCGGGTGCTCCTGCGGAATGTTCAACGCGACGAAGTTGTGATGCTCGTCTTCCAGTTCCGGGCCCGTCGCGACGTCGAACCCCATTCGGCCGAACACGTCGATGAGTTCGTCCACCGTCTGCGTGATGATGTGCTCACGGCCGAGCCCGCCGGCGATCGGCGACAGGCCAGGCTCGGTGACATCAACCCGAGGCTTACGGCTGGAGGTTTGCGGCTTGTCGCCGAGCGTCTGCTTCTTGTCGTTGAACGCCTGCTCGACCTGCTTACGCAGCACGTTGGCCTTCTGCCCGAAGGCGGGCTTGTCCGCTTTGGGCACGTCCTTGAGCTTGCCCATGAGCTGCTTCAGCGCGCCCTTCGAACCGAGGTATTTGATGCGGAACTGCTCCAGCTCGTCAGACGACGAGACGGCGGCAAGGTCGGCATTCACGGACGCTTCAAGCTGGTCGATCTGTTCGAGCATAAGGCATGACAGGATAACGCAAAAATGTCGCCAAGGTTAGCCGCGAAGCGCAGCGGAGCGCGTCGCGTGGGTGTTGTCGTCTTACGAGCGCGCTTCGCGGCTAACGCAACGTGGTGGTTTCGGCCGCGGCGGCGTGTCGTACCACGGTCCCGCATTCGGGGCAGGTGTCGCCGGTGCTGCCCCGCAGGTCGTAGCGGCACTTGGGGCAGGTGTCCATGCCGTCTCCGAGTACGACGCCGATGTGGCGTTGCAGTTCCGCGAGTTGACCATCGCTCAGCGAACTGAGGTCGACGATGATCTGGTCACCGCCGAGATTCATTTCAAGCAATCGATTGTTGATCCTGGCATCGATCAGCACCTGCCATGCGTAGCTCACGACGAAGTGATCACGGGCCCCGAGTTCGACCTGTTCGTCGGTGAAGTGAACGAACATCAGCAGACGCGATCCGCAGCGCGCCACGAGTCGGCGAAGCGATCTGCGCCGCTTACGGTATGCGGCTAACAGCGACACCACGGCGAGAACGCTAAACAGCAAGGAGACTAAAAAAAGGTCTTCACCAGTGACGAACGTCAGCAGAAACAGGCACAAAATCATGCCGCCGACCAGCCCCCACGGCCGAGCCGACGATTGCACAATGTTATAGGGCGTGCGGCCCCGGCGATCCCAGAATGGACCATCGAGCCGAACGTCTTGTTCGATGAGGATGTCCATCGCGTCTCCCCTTGGTCGGGGCCGGCTACTTCATCACCCGGTTCCCAATATCCCGCCGGAAGAACGCGCCGCGGAACTGGATCTTGTCGCACGCGGCGTTGGCTTTCTCCTGCGCTTCCTTGAGCGTTTTGCCCATCGCGGTGACGTTGAGCACGCGCCCGCCGGCGGTGACGAGTTCGCCCTTGACCAGCTTCGTGCCGGCGTGGAACACCTTCACGTCCGGGTCGCTTTCCGCGTCCTCAATACCCGTGATCGGGATGCCCGTCTCATACTTGCCCGGGTAGCCGCCGGAGCACATCACCACGCAGCAGGCGACGCGCTTGTCCCAGTCCAGTTGCACTTCATGAAGCCGACCGCCCTTGGGATCACACGTCGCGGTCATGATCTGGAACAGGTCGCCCTTCAGCCGCATCATCAACGGCTGACATTCCGGGTCGCCGAAGCGCGTGTTGTATTCGAGCACCTTCGGCCCGCCAGCGGTGAGCATCAGCCCGGCATAGAGCACGCCCTGAAACGTGATGCCATCACGACGCATCGCGTCCACCGTAGGCACGAGCACTTCACGCTGGATGAGCGTCATCTGTGCATCGTCGACCAACGGCGTCGGGCAGTACGCGCCCATGCCGCCGGTGTTCGGGCCGGTGTCGCCTTCATTGACCTGCTTGTGGTCTTGCGAGGGGTCGAGCACGTAGATGTTCTTGCCATCGACCAGCGCGAGGATGGAGACTTCCTGGCCGACGAGGCGTTCTTCGATAACGACGGTGTTGCCCGCATCGCCAAACTCGCGCGTTTTCATGCAGCGGTTGACCGCGTCGATCGCCTGCTCCTGGTTATCACAAACGATCGCGCCCTTGCCCTTGGCCAGGCCTGCCGCCTTGACGACGACGGGGGTTTCGTGATTTTCGACGTAGCGGATCGCCGCTTCGTAGTCGGTGAAGATGCGTGCCTCGGCAGTGGGGATGCTCGCCGCTCGCATGAGCTGCTTGGCGAAGGCCTTGTCGCCTTCCAGTCGAGCGCCAGCCTGCACGGGGCCGAAGACGTATCGGCCGTCGCGTTGCAAGCGGTCTGCCAGGCCGTGGGCCAGCGGGTCTTCCGGGCCGATGACGATCAGGCCGACCTTGTTCTGTCGGCAGAAATAGTCGATCGCCTCTGCGTTTTTGGTGTTGACCGGCTCGACGTCGAGTTTGACGTTTTCGCCGATCGCCGCCGTGCCGCCGTTGCCGGGCGCGAAGTAGATTTTGCCCGCGTGTTTGGACTGTTTGAGCTTCCAGCCGAGGGCATGTTCGCGCCCGCCGCTGCCGATGATGAGTACGTTCGTCGCCATAGGCGAGTCAGGGTAGCGAGGGGATTGCCGATTGCCAATTTCGAATGGCTGATTGCTAATCGCTGATCGCTGATTGAGGTCCGATCCAATCAGCAATTAAAAATTAGAAATCAGAAATTCCTTTCCCCGCCGCCTGCATCTGCAACACCTGATCGTCCGCGTGATAGCTGGAACGCACCAGCGGACCGCTTTCCACGTGGCGGAAGCCCTTCGCTTCGCCGACGCGCTTGTACTCGGCGAACTGGTCGGGCGTGACCCAACGGCTGATCGGCAGGTGGTTGCGCGTCGGCTGAAGGTACTGGCCAACCGTGAGAATGTCGCAGGTCTCGTGCACGCCCGGGTAGCTGGCCTGCGGGTAGCTGATCTGCGCAACACGGCTGGCCATGTCGGGCGCCATCGTCGGCCCCGGGTGATGCCAGTGCGGGTTGGAGTGCGTGATATGCGATCCACCTCGCTTGAGCTTGTCCGGCGCGGCGTCCGGCCGAGCCGCGCCCGACACGGCATGCGCAGACTTACCCGGCGCTGGCGGCGAATCAAACCCACGGTTCGGGTTCGGCGGCAGGTGATGGTCCGCCACGTCGGTCGCAGCATTGCTCCGGCCCACGCCCGCGACGCGCGTGCCGGCGACGACGTCGTCCATGAGCTGTTCGATTTCCTCATCCGTCTCGCCGATGCCGACCATGATGCCGGTCTTCACCGTCAGCCCCTGCGCCTTGGCGATGCGAAGCAGCTCGATCGACCGCTCATACTTCGCCTGCGGCCGGACGACGCCGTAGAGTCGCGGGACAGATTCGAGGTTGTGATTCAGAATCTCCGGCCGTTCGTCGAGCACGAGTTGCAACGCATCCCAGTCCCCACAGAAGTCGGGGATGAGCACTTCCACCTGCGTGCCCGGCGACTGCCTGCGAACCTCGCGGATCGTTTCCGCCCAGATCTCGGCACCGCCATCGGGCAACTCGTCGCGATTCACGCTGGTGATGACCAGGTGTTTGAGGCGCATGATGGCGGCGGTTTCGCCCACGCGCCTCGGCTCGTCGGCGTCATACTCCGGCGGCCGACCGGTCTTGATGTGGCAGAAGCCGCATGAGCGGGTGCACACGTCGCCGAGGATCATCAGCGTGGCCGTGCCGCGCTCCCAGCATTCACCGAGGTTGGGACATTTCGCGCTGGAGCAGACGGTGTGCAGGTTGTGCTCATCGAGCATCGCCCGCATGCGCTGAAAGCCCGGGCCGCCGGGCAGCTTCGCACGAAGCCACGAAGGTTTTTTGCGCTTGACAAAATCGCCCGGCGAGCCGGGGGCGTTGTCGAGAATACGATCACTGAGGCTGAGTCTGGTCACAATAAACACAGTCTAGCACGGTTCGCCAGCCAGCACAGCCGCGGCGGACTCACCGGCCCGCGCCGCGCATCTGCTTCAGCAGATACCGCTTCGCCGCCCACACGCCGCCGGTGACGACAAGCTTTCGCAGCACCGACACGCGAGCGACAACCAGCCCCGCGCCCAGCGCCGCACCCGCGGCGACATAGGGGTGATCTCGCAAAAAATCGTTGATTTTATGGGTTGGCTTAGTCAAATCGACTTTCTCCGTGGCTGCAAGCAGCCTGGCTTTGGCCGCAGTGATTTCGTCCAGCAACGGCTCGGCTTTGGGCGGAACGTCGTCAGGCGGCGGCGGTGGGGTCATGCCCGGTTGGTTACTCATGGCTTACTCGCTTTCTTGTCTCGCAACTGCACCGCCGCCAGCGCGCCGCCGGCCGCGAGCAGCAGCATCGCGGCCCCCATCACGGCAAACGTGCCCGCGGGGGTGAGCAACTCGCTGAGCACGAGGAAGATCGCAACGATGAAAAACGCCCCCGCCGTCAGCATCAACGCCAACACCGCCACCATCACCAGCAAGGCCGCGAACAGGCGAAAAATCGCGCGCTTCGCCGCCCGCCCCTCGGCTTCGAGCAGGTCCATCACCCGGACGATGAATTCGCTGATTGCCTTCAAGTCCGGCTCACCTTCGGAAGATCATGCCCGCGACCAGACCGGCCAGAAACGCGCCAAGCACCACATGCAGCGGACGGTCTTGCACATACTGCTGAAACTGCTCCGCGCCGCTGTCCCACTGCTGCCGGGCGTTCTCCCCCGCGGCACGCGCCGAGTCTCGGCCGACGTCCACAATCGTCTGCCCCAACTCGCGCAAATCCTTCTGCACCTTCTTCAGGTCGTCACGCAGCGCGTCCATTTCATTGTTCAGATCATCGCTCGATTTATTCTTCTCAGCCATGCTGCATCTCCCTCACTTCGGTTTGACCGCCGACACATCCAGACTTATCGCCTCGCCGCACAGCAAAGCGACTGGAAGATGTTCTAGGCACGCGATCGCGCAAATTCAACCCTCATCCTACTCCACACCAGCCGACCGCGGGCCGACGAGGGGCCGACGACGTGCCAACTCTGGCAAGTTCGGTATGATAGGGAGCATTGGCGGAACCGGACCGACAATGTTGCGACAACTCCAATGTGGGCATAAACTTTTCTTCTGCCCGCCTGTATCTGTCAGCAGGAAACACGGATATGCACCGATCAGCCATGGCCATGTTGCTCGTCGCCCTCGTCGCGACCCTCGGAGCGTGCACAGAGCAGTCCGTGCCGCGTATCGCCTATAGCGACGACGGCCAATACCTCCGACCCGCCGCCGGGCCCGGGCTGGTCGCCAAAGACACGTCGCCCATCCCCGACGTGCCGCTGCCCATCGGCTTCGTCGGCGTGCCCTCACGCAGCCAGGCGGACTTCGACGGCCAGGTCCGTCACGTCCACCACGTCTACCAGGGCCGCGCCAACACCGCCGAGGTCGTCAACTTCTACCGACGCCAGCTGCCCCGCAAGGACTGGGCCTCGCTCGGCCGCGAGCAGGAAGACGACGGCACCACGGTCATGCGCTTCACCAAAGGGCATGAATCACTGAACATCCGCGTCGGCGTCCGCCACAGCGTGGTCACCGTCATCGTCAACATCGGCCCACGCAACTGACGCTCAACGCGCCTCAATCAAGCGAATTTGCCAGAACCATGGATAGCGAAGAACGCCACGAATTAAAAGAAAACGAACTTGCCGAGTTTTTCTCCAACTTCGGCGAGTGGTGGGAAAAGTACGGCAACATCGTGCTGCTCGTGCTCGTACTCGGCGCCGGCAGCTTCGCCGGCTACCGCCTGTACAACCACTGGACCTACGGCGCTCAGCAGGCCGCCTTCGGCGAGCTTGCCGCCACAAGCAGCGTGCAAGGCTACGCCCTCGTCGCCGAGGAGCATCGTCAGCCGACCGTACGATCGCTGGCGTATCTGCGCGGCGGCGACCTCGCGCTCGACGCGGCGGTCCGTCCGCAGGATGAAGCCGACGAAGATAACGACACCGGCATGGCCGCGATGAGCCGGGACGAAGCGCTCGACCGTGCCCAGGCCATGTACAGCCGTGCACTGGAAACCGCGCGGCAGGCCCCGTTCCGCGTGAACGCCCTGATCGGCCTCGCCCAGGTCGCCGAGACGCGCGACGACTGGGAGCAGGCCGTCACCCACTACCGCGAAGCCGAGCAGCTCGCCACCGACGCCCACCTGCCCGGCCTCGCACGCCAGGCCAACCAGCGGCAGGCCCTGATCGAGCAGCTACGCCAGCCGGTCGTGTTCGCCCCCGAGTCGGCCGCGCCGGAGCTGCCGGACCTCGGCCCGACGGGTAGCTTCCTCGGCGAAGACGGCGAAGAAATCGACTTCGGCGAACTGCTGCCCGGCATCGACGCCGACGAGCAGCCCGCCGACACCGAGCAGCCCGGCCAGCCTGTCGAGCCCGTGCAGCCCGACGACACCGAATAACGCTGCCGGCGTACGCCATGCCCCCCCGCTTCCATAAAAAACGAAACCTTCCCCCGCCGCGCGCGGACAAGGCCACCCTCGCCGCCGGTGTCGACGAGGCCATGGAAGCCGCCGCCGAGCTGACCCACAGCGATCTCGAAGACGAGTCGCCCGACCACCTCCGCTACCGCCTTTCCCGCGACGCGAAGGAGCGGCTCGACAAAAACCTCCAGGCCCACATCCGCCACGCCAGCCGACACCAGATCCAGAAGCTGATCGCGCTCGGCGGCGTCCGCGTCAACGGCAAGTCCGCCAAGCCCTCCACCAAACTCAAGGCCGGCGACATCGTCGACGTCATCGTCCCGCCACGTCCGACCAAAGAGTTCAAGCCCGAGCCGATCCCGCTCGACGTGCTCTACGAAGACGACTCATTCATCGTCGTCAACAAGCAGGCCGGCCTCATCGTCCACCCCGCCCGTGGACAGATGACCGGCACACTCATCAACGGCCTCGCCTACCACTTCCAGCAACAGGCTTCGAATACCCCCTCGACGCCCAAAGTCTCCCACGAAGACGGCTCCGTCGAAGGCCTCTCATCCCTCGGCGTCGACGACGCCCGTCCCGGCATCGTCCACCGCCTCGACCGCAACACCACCGGCGTCATGATCGTCGCCAAGCAGGACGAGCCCCACTGGAAGCTCGCTCGCCAGTTTGAAGACCGCACGAACCTCAAAGCCTACCTCGCCGTCGTGCACGGCTGCCCCGACCCGCCGGGCGGCGCGGTCGAACAGCCCATCGCCAAGCACCCCACCATCCGCGAAGCCATGGCCGTCCGCAACGACTCGACCGCCAAACATGCACTGACGCTCTACCGTGTCCGCGAACGCTACAAGGGCTACTCGCTCGTCGAGCTGGAACTGAAGACCGGCCGAACGCACCAGATCCGCGTCCACCTCTCGTTCCTCGGCCACCCCATCGTCGGCGATATCCTCTACGGCGGCGAACCCATCGGCGACCGCGAACTCGACACGCCCCCCCTGCCCGCCGCCCATCGCGCGATGATGACCTACGCCCGCCCCAAAGCCGAGGGCGACAAACTCGAAGCCGACGCCCTCGCCCGCGATGACATCTACATGACCACCCCCGCGCTGCACGCAGCGCTGCTGGGCATTCGTCATCCGATGCGCAACGATGAAGAAATGATCTTCACCGCGCCGATCCACTCGTCAATGCGCACGCTGATCGACAAGCTCCGCGAGCGCCCCGACGAGGGGCCCGTCGTCACCTCCGGCTACTGGGTCGACCTCGACCGGGCGCTGCCTTAAGCGCGACGACCCGTCACGATGCGCAAGCGCATCGTCAATGATCAAATGTTTAGCCCACGCGCCCACGCGTGAGCGCGTGGGCTAAACGCCGATACGTCGGTCGCCGGCATGCGCAACGGCGGCCCGCTGCCCCAAAACGCACCAGACTCATTTGACGCCCTGAAACGCGAGGCACCCGCCGCCCCGGACCGCCGGGTGCGCAGCAGCGCGACGCGGCGACCCCTCATCGAAGGCGGCGATCGCCGACCTTCTGCGACGGTTTGACGCGGCGGCGGCGCGGCGGCCGGGCGAATGCGGAAGTAGTGAATGGGCAGGACCGCAATCGCCACTCGGCGGCAACGCACCTCGGCCGATGACCGACGGGACCTCCGACCACTCGGCGACCGCGCCGAGCCGACGCCTGCAAGCCGACTCACGCGCTCACTCGCGCGCGGGCCGACTTGCAGCGAGGGGGCTTGCGTGTTGAGCCTACCTGCCCGGGCAACAGCACACCACGATCCCATGATCTTCCGTAACGGGTCGGCCAGCCGACCGTCGCATTGCAGACAACACAAAAAAAGCCCGCGCAGTTTGCGCAGGCTTTGGGGTTGCGTCATGTTGTCGATCGCGATCAGCCGTTAAGCAGGCCGCGCGATTCGAGCAGGTCGAGAATCTTCTGCACTTCTTCTTCCAGCGACAGTTGATCGCTGCGAAGCACGAGTTCCGCGTTTTCCGGCTCTTCGTACGGATCGTCGATGCCGGTGAAGCCCTTGATCTCGCCGGCGCGGGCCTTCTTGTACAGGCCCTTGGGGTCACGCTTCTCGGCTTCTTCCAGCGGGCATTCGACGTAGACCTCAAGGAACGGCAGCTTGGCTTCGTCGTGCTGCTGACGGACGAGGTCGCGGTCAGCGCGGTAAGGGCTGATGAAGCTGTTGATGGCGATGATGCCCGCGTCCGCGAAGAGCTTGGAGACTTCGCCGATGCGACGGATGTTTTCCGTGCGGTCTTCAGCGGAGAAGCCGAGGTTCTTGTTCAGGCCGTGGCGGATGTTGTCGCCGTCGAGCCGGTAGGCATGCTTACCGCGTTCGAGCAGGGCGCGTTCGAGAGCGACCGCGACCGTGGACTTGCCCGAGCCGGAGAGGCCGGTGGTCCAGATGGTGACGCCCTTTTGGCCGAGGGCGGCCTGCCGCTGGTCGCGTGAGATTTCGCCTTCGTGCCAGGTGATGTTCGTTGCTTTCTGTTCAGCCATGATGCGTCTTTCCTGCTCCGTAGGGGGTGAGTTGGGGGACAGACAGGCGATCGTAGCGTATTGACCGCCGGCTGCAATCGGGTGTCTGGTTAGGGCGGCTGGTCAAGTCTCGGGTTCGGCGGCCGTTTGCTGGTTTTCGTTGAGCCTGGCTTCCAGCGGCGGCAGGGCCGGGCTTCGGGGGTTGAGCCGACGCAGGACTTCGATGCGCTGCCGGGCCTCGTCGAACTGGCCGGCCTGGAGATGCCAGTTGGCGGCCTCGGCGGCGGCGATGTCGTCGCTGGGGTCGAGACTGAGCATGTAATCATAGTGCTCCGCCGCCCGCTCCGGCTGGCCGAGCATGACCCAACTGCGGGCCATCCCTTGCGCCACGGCGATCTGCACCTGCTGCTCGGCGGGCAGGTCGCGAAGCACAGCCAGCGCATCCTCCGGCCGATTCGCCCGCCGCAGCAACGCCGACTGCCTGAGCACATACGTCAGCCGCCGCCTGACGTCCGACTCCGGCGCCAGCTCGACCGCCCGGTCGATGTGCTCCAACGCCATGTCCAAGCGATTCTGCCGGGCATATAGGTCGGCCAGGCCCAGGTGGGCCGCGTGTTGCGACGAGTCTCGCCGAAGCGATTCCAGCAGCAGCCGACGTGCCTCGTCGAACCGCTGCTGCTCGGTCAGCGACTGGGCCAACCGGATGCGAAACCGCTCCGAATCAGGCTCAAGATCACTGCCCCGCGAGTAATGCCGTTGCGCCTGAGCGTATTGCCCGGCCTGCATGGCGGAGTCGCCTACAAGAATGCGCAGCTCCGGATCGTCGGGGTTCAACTCGGCGGCGACCTCAAGCTGCTCATAGGCACGCTCGAACCGGCGCTCGACCTGCAACGCCTGAGCGTAGAGTCGGCGGGCCTCGTAATGGTCCGGGTTACGCTGGACGAAGTCGTCCATCTCCGTCAGCAGTCGGCCGGCGTCGGCTCGGCCCTCGACCAGTTGGCCGAAGCGTTGCTCGAAGCCGAGCAGTTCATGCTCGATGGCTTCGTGGTCCGGCTCGGCGTCCGCCGCGCCATCGGCCCCCGGATCGGACCGCTCACACCCGACCGCCAGCAGCAGCATCGCTGCCGGGGCGAGGAGGAAGCTGGCACGTAACCGTTTCCACGGACTGTACGTATTGCGTATCATGGCCGTCAGCGTACCGCAATTGGCGTTCGCTGCAACGTCGCCTGCGGGCTTCCCGCCATGCCGTATGATTCTGCGAGGCGGCGCGGCGTGCCAACTGGCATCGCCGGGCCTGCCGTGATAGAACACGCGTCTGCGTTCGCCTTCCGTAACCAGATTTACCTCACCCCTTGCCTGGAGCGATCCATGCGTTTGAGCCGACTGACTGTTTCCATCTTCGCCCTCGCCTTCGTGCTGGTCGGCATCGCCGGCGTGGTCACGGCGAACAACGCCCTGCGTGCCGACCCGACCGCGATCGCCGTGGTGAACATCGAGCATGCGTTCAACGAGTTGAGAGAGAAAGTCGCCGTCGAGAACGAGATCCGTTCGCGCGGTGAGCAACTCGGCCAGGAAGAACAGCAGCGGCGGCAGCAGATCCGCCAGTTGCGCGAAGACCTCGACGTCCTCGCCGCGGGCACGAGCGCCTATCGCCAGAAGGAAGAAGAGCTCGGCCGGGCCGTCATCGAGTTGCAGACCTGGACGCAGTTCCAGCAGCAACGGCTGGCCCGCGAGCACGTGCTCCAGACCGAACGGCTGTACCGCAAGATGAACGACGCCATCGCCGAGCTTGCCCAGGACGAAGGCTACGACGCCGTGCTGTTCCGCGAAGGTGAGATCAACTTCCAGGCCGAGCAGCCGCAGGAACTCGTCGCCCAGATCCAGATGCGCAAAGTGCTCTACGCCAGCGACAACATCGACATCACGCAGCAGTTGATCCAGCGGATGAACAACGCGTACGAGGCCCAGTGAGCCCGCGTATCGCCCTTGCATTTTGCCCCTGCCCTCGCACCAGGTGAATGGTTTGAAACGGATTTCGCTGCAGGACATTGCCCAGCAGATTGACGGGGAGGTCGTTGGCGACGCGACGCTGGAAATCGACGGCGTGGCGGACCTTGCCTCGGCGCGATCGGGTCAGTTGAGCTTCGTCGGCTCGGACAAATACATCCCGCAATGGCCCGACAGCCAGGCGTCGGCGGCCATCGTGCCAGGCGAGCTTGAGCTTGCGATTGAGCCAGGCGACGGCCGGGCGCTGGTGCGGGTGGCCAATGTGGATCTGGCGATGGCGCGCGTGCTTGAGCTGTTCGCCCCGGCCTGGCCGGAGCCGGGCAAGGGCGTGCACCCCTCGGCCGTGGTCGACCCCTCCGCCGAGTTGGGGGATGACGTGCAGGTCGGCCCGGGCTGCATCATCGGGCCTCGCGTCCGCGTGGGTGCAGGCTCGATCCTCCAGGCCAGCGTCAACCTCATGGCCGACGTGAGCATCGGCGAAAACTGCGTGCTCTGGCCCGGCGTGGTCGTCCGCGAGCGGTGCACCCTGGGCGATCGCTGCATCCTCCACCCCAACGTCAGCATCGGGGCCGACGGCTTCGGCTACCGCCCCTCGGCCGACGGGGGGCACGTGGTCAAAGTCCCGCAGATCGGCACGGTTGAAATCGGCCACGATGTGGAAATCGGCGCCAATAGCTGCGTCGACCGCGGCAAGTTCGCCGCCACCGTCATCGGCGACCACAGCAAGCTGGACAACCTCGTGCAGATCGGGCACAACTGCAAGATCGGCCGATGCGTCATCATGGCCGGCTGCGCCGCCGTCGCCGGCTCGGTCATCATCGGCGACGGCACGGTGCTCGGGGGCATGGTCGCCATCAAGGATCACATCACCATCGGCAAGGGCGTTCGCCTCACCGGCTGTGCCCAGGTGATGAACGACATCCCCGACGGCGAAACGTGGGGCGGCGGGCCGGCGCTGCCCATCCGCGACGCCATCCGCGTCGTCCAAGCCATGCGCCGCCTGCCGGATCTGGTGAAGAAGTTCAAATCCCGCTAGAATCGCCCTGCTAACCGCCGCTTCCCACAACACCCAGAAACACCGCATGGGCAAGGCGGCGCTCACCGGGACGGTACCAATCTGGGGCGGATGATCGTACATGGATGTGCAGCAGACAATTGCCAAACCTGCAACCCTCGAAGGCAGAGGACTGTTCGGCGGACATCCCGCGACGCTGACCTTCCGCCCGGCGCCGACGAACCACGGCGTGGTGTTCGTACGCACCGACATGGGCAAGGCCGAGATCCCCGCACTCGTCCAGTACGTCGTCAAACGCGCCCGCCGAACCGCGCTTAAATGCGGCGAAGCCAGCATCGACACCTGCGAGCACTGCCTCTCCGCCGTCGCCGCCCTGCAGATCGACAACCTGATCATCGAGGTCACCGGCCCGGAAGTGCCCGCCCTCGACGGATCCGCCAAACCATTTTTCGACGCCCTGACCGATGCGGGCATCGAAGCCAGCAGCGAACCCCGCCAACGCCTCATCGTGACCGAGCCGGTCATGGTGCGTCATGAAGACACGATGGTCGCCGCCATGCCTTCCGAGGAGCCGGGGCTGCACCTGGTCTACGAACTCGATTATGGCAATAACGGCCCGATCGGTCGGCAACTCCGCGTGTTCGACTGCCACAACGGCAACTACGCCCACGATATCGCCCCCTCGCGCACCTTCGTGCTCGAACAGGAAGCCAACGTGCTGCGCGAGCGCGGCCTGGGCAAGCACCTCAGCCCCGACGACGTGCTGGTGATCGGCGACAAAGGCCCGCTTGGCACCAACAAGTTCCGCTTCGATGACGAGCCCGTCCGCCACAAGATGCTCGACCTGATCGGCGACCTCTACCTGCTGGGCGCACCGATCCAGGGCCGCATCGTCGCGTACAAGTCCGGCCACGCGCTGAACCACATGCTGGTGCGCAAGCTGATCAAGCAGCACCAGAGCCAGGTCCGCCGTCGACTCTCGCTGCACCGCAACGTGCTCGACATCCGCCGTATCGCCCGCATCCTGCCCCACCGCTACCCGATGCTGCTGGTGGACAGAATTGTTGAAATTGATGGTGACCGGCGGGCGATTGGCATCAAGAATGTCACGATGAACGAGCCATTCTTTCAGGGCCACTACCCCGGTACGCCGATCATGCCCGGGGTGCTTGTGGTCGAAGCGATGGCACAACTCTCGGGCGTGCTGATTGGACAAAAGCTGGAACACACCGGCAAGCTGGCAGTGCTGTTGAGTCTGGACCGTGTGAAGTTGCGTCGTCCGGTCACGCCGGGCGACCAGATCGTAATGGAAGCCGAGGCGGTGCGTGTGCGAAGTCGTATCGCGCACATGCGCTGCCGGGCATACGTGGCCGAGGAACTTGCAGCCGAGGCCGAGGTGAAGTTCATGCTCGTGGACGATGACCAGGAATGAAAGGCGATTTCGGATTTGGAATTTCGAATTTCGAATTTGCCGCGACCCTCAAACCGTCAGCGAATCAACGGTCAAATTCGAAATCCCAAATCCGAAATTCGAAATACATAGAATGCCCAAAATTCACCCCCTAGCCGTGATCGAGCCGGGCGCGAAGCTCGCGGACGATGTCGAGGTCGGGCCGTTCTGCCACGTCGGGCCGAAGGTCAAGATCGGCGCCGGCACACGGTTGATCTCAAACGTTTCAATCTACGGCCGAACGACCATTGGCAGCCACAACACGCTTTGGCCCCATGTCGTGCTCGGCGGCGATCCGCAAGACCTCAAGTTCAAAGGCGAAGACTCGCAACTGATCATCGGCGATCACAATGACCTGCGCGAAGGTGTCACCATCCACAAAGGCACCGCCGCGGATCACAACATCACACGCGTCGGCGATCACAACCTCATCATGGCCTACGTTCACGTCGGCCACGACTGCGTGCTCGGCTCGCATCTGGTGATCGCCAACGCCGTGCAGCTCGCCGGCCACATCCTCATCGAAGATCACGCCGTCATCGGCGGCGCAACCGCCATCCACCACTGGGTCGCCATCCGCCAGTACGCCTTCGTCGCTGGCATGACACGCATCGTGCAGGACGTCCCGCCGTTCATGATCGTCGAGGGCATGCCTGCCCGCGTGCGAAAAGTAAACACCGTGCTGCTCAAACGCCACCACTTCCCGCAGCCACAGATCAACGCGCTCAAAGAAGCGCACCGCCTGCTGTTCGGCGGCGTCGATGAAGAAAACCATGTGGGCAATATGACCCGCAACCTCGAAACGCTCGAAGCAAAAGTCGGAAACGACTGGGCGTTGCGAGCCCTGCTCGAAGCCGTTCGGGAGTCCACCCGCGGCATCTTCGGCCGACACCGCGAAGCCTTCCGACAAGACAACCGTTACACCAACCCCGTCCGCTGAAATGGTCAACGGCTGCGGCACACGGACGGCAAGGTGGCACGGCGGGACGACCTCGAAACCCGCTCCAACGCCACGCCCCAAATCGCGGCCATCCGAAGCCGCTTCTCAATAAATTCGCGATAGGAATCACACAGCCAACGAAAAAGGGCTTACGTCGATTGACGTAAGCCCTTGTCATTTCAATGCGGCCGAGAGGATTCGAACCTCCACGAGGGTATAAGCCTCACTAGGACCTGAACCTAGCGCGTCTGCCAGTTCCGCCACGGCCGCGACTGGCCCCCCAACCTTAGCGGGGAGCAGAGCAGTTTACGCATTCGTGCCAAACAATCAAGCCGACCCGTCATGCGCGTCAGTCGAACCAGTGCCGCAGAACCGTCGGCGTAATGCCCGCCAGCTCCGGCACGACGCGGTCGGCCTGGCGCAGCGACTCGGCCGGGCTGGTCGTGGTCAGCCCCAGCGTCCGCAGGCCCGCCGCATGCGCCGACGCCAACCCGGCTGCCGTGTCTTCGATCGCCAGGCACTCGCGCGGGCTCAGCAGCAGCTCAGGGTGCGTCTCCGCCAGCCGTTGCACTGCCAGCACGTAGCTTTGCGGTGCGGGCTTGGATCGCTCGACATCGTCCGCCGTGACGATGGTGGTGAACTGGTCCAGCCGACCGAGTTGGCCGAGGATCAGCTCGATGTCGGCCCGGGTCGCACCGCTGGCGATCGCCACCGGCATCGCCGCCGCCGCCGCGTCGAGCAACTCCATCGCGCCGGGAATCGGCTCGATCCCCTTCGCAACCCGCTGCTCGAATGCACGCTGCTTTTCGTCCATCAACTCGCGCAATGGCTCGTCCACCTCCGTCTCGCTGACCGTCTGCCCCGCCTTGGCGAGGATCGTCCGCATCGCGTCGCGATCGTCGAAGCCGATCAGGTCGTTGAGGTATTCCCGGTAATCGAACGTTACGCCCAACGGCTTGGCCACCGCGAGCATCGCCTCGTAATGCAACGGCTCGGAGTCGACCAGCACACCATCAAAATCAAAAACAATGGCTTTCAACATGCCCGCCATTCTAAACAGAACTCGCCTGCATAACACAGAAGCCCACGGCGTAACGCCGTGGGCTTCGTGTGATTCGTCATTCAATTGCCAAACGCTCAAGAAGCGCTTCTGTCGCCTCACGCGACCGCGACGAGCTCGATCTCAAACGACAGGTCCTTGCCCGCGAGCGGGTGGTTCGCATCGATCGTGATGTTCTGCTCGGACACGTCGGTCACGCGGACGGGGATGGGCTGGCCGTTGGGCTGCTGCATCTGCAACTGCTGGCCGACTTCCGGATCGAGGTTCTCAGGCAACTGGCTTCGTTCGACCTGAACGACGGCCTCTTCGTTGCGCTGGCCGTACGCTTTCTCCGCGGGGATGGTGGTGGTGGTCTTTTGCCCCGGTTCGAGGCCTTCGACTGCCTCTTCGAAGCCGGGGATGATCTGGCCTTCGCCGAGCGTGAACTCAATCGGTTCGCGTTCGACGGACGTGTCAAACACCGTACCGTCATCGAGTTTGCCGGTGTAATGCACCTTGACGGTGTCGCCTTGCTTGACCTGTGCCATGATTCTGGCCTTTCCTGGTAGTCACGATTGCTCCAGCCGCTCCGCACAAATGCGAGCGACACGATCTGCATTGTAGCGCAATGCCGTTGCTGCGCCGATCTTTTCTCGACACGACATGCGCTTCAACGAAAAACCCCCGACCGCGCGAGCGACCGGGGGCCTGATTTTCATCATGAGGCTGTGGTACAGCCGGGGTTGCTTACCAGCGATCGCGGCCACCGCCGCCACCGCCACCGTAGCCACCACCGCCGCCGCCACCACCGCGACGGCCACCGCCGCCGCCGCCACCGTAACCGCCACCACCGCCGCCACCACGCGGCTCGCGCGGACGGGCTTCGTTGACGGTCAGCGTGCGACCTTCAAATTCCTGGCCGTTGAGGGCCTCGATGGCCTCCTTGGCTTCACTGTCATTGGCCATGGTCACGAAGGCGAAACCGCGCGGCCGACCGGTGTCCCGGTCGGTGATCACAGCCACCTCGTCAACCTGTCCGTAATTGGTGAAAAGCCCCTCGAGGGACTCCTGCGTCGTCTGAAACGACATGTTGCCAACATAAATCTTCATCGCGAAACTCCAGACTTAGTGACCGTCGGAAGCTTCGCCTCGAATCTTGTAATCTTCACGAGTGGAACCTGCGGCGAGTCACGGTTGAGAAACAGCCGGGTCCATTACCCAGCTACGAAAGCCGTCGTTTCGCTGTTCACGAAACGCCGAAATACAGGTCGGCTACCAACACAGGCGCACCGTCCAACGCCCCAAGCATACCCGCAACTGGCGAAAAAGGAAAGTAATTCCCAAAAATCTTTCCAAAGCCAAAAACCCTTCCGCAACCAACAACCTGACATCCGTCCCATTTCGCCGCTCACCGACACGGCCCGGCTACAATACCCCCAACCACCGGGCCATGGAACACCACACGATGCCAGACGCGCCCTCCTTCTGGACCGGAGCACTCCTGATGATGCTGATGAGCTTTGCGGGTTTTTCCTGTGATCACCCCACCGGGCCTACCGGCGGCCTGCCCGAACCGCGAACCAACGCAGCCGAGCCCACCGACGCCGGCCCGCGCGAAGCCGTCTTCGCAGGCGGCTGCTTCTGGTGCGTCGAAGCCGTCTTCCAGCAACTCGCCGGCGTCAGCGAGGTCACCAGCGGATACGCCGGCGGCGACGCCGACTCCGCCAACTACGAACAGGTCGCCTCCGGCATGACCGACCACGCCGAGGTCGTCCGCGTCGTCTACGACCCCAACGTCATCAGCTACGCCGCCCTGCTCCGTGTCTTCTTCGCCACCCACGACCCCACGCAGCTCAACCGCCAGGGACCCGACCACGGCCGACAGTATCGGTCCGCCATCTTCTACAAAGATGAGCATCAACAACGCGCCGCTGCGGACTACATCGCCCAGCTCACCGAAGCGAACGCTTACGACCGCCCCATCGTCACCACGCTCGAACCGCTCGACGCGTTCTACGAGGCTGAGCAATACCATCAGGACTTCGCCGACCGTAACCCGATGCACCCCTACATCCGCCAGTGGGCGCTGCCGAAGGTCGACAAGGTCCAGACAAAATTCCCTGAAAAGCTGCGCGACCCCACGGATTAAATAACCAACGACAAACCCACCCCGAGGCAGAGCCGCTTAAGCTGCTCTGCCTCGTCCAATCCCACTCACTCACTCGTCTCCGGCCGCATCCGTCGCATATGCCTCTCCAACGCACCGGGCTCCACCGCTTCCGGGACGATGTCCGTATTATGCAGCTCGCGATCGCCGAGCCCTTCCAGCGTCATCGGATCCTTCACCACCTCCGGCGTGAGGAAGATCAACAGTTCCGTCTTGGTCAGCGAATCCGACGTATTGCGGAACAACGCCCCAAGCAGCGGAATGTCGCCAAGTAGCGGCACCTTGTTCACAATCTGAGTCTTGCTGTCTTCCATCAACCCGCCGATGACAATCGTCTGACCATCGCGCACCGCCACGCGCGCGTTCGCAGCCCGGCGGGAAAAGATCGGCGCCTGCACCGTCTCCGAAATCCGTATCGACGAATCCGTGATCGCCGAGATCTCCGGCGACACGTCCAGCGTCACCAACCCGTCCGGATTGATGTGCGGCGTCACCGTCAAAATAATGCCGATGTCTTCATACTCAATATCGTTGATCACCTGCCCCGCGTCCGTCGTCCGCGACCGTCGAATGAACGGCACATTGTTGCCGACGATGATCGACGCTTCCTGGTTATCGCTCGTCAGAATCGATGGCCGAGAGAGCACGTCAATCTTCGAGTCCCGCCCCAACGCGCGGATCGTCGCCTGCACGTCCGTCTCCAGCATGCGGAACACCATGCCCGCGCCAGGCTGCGTCGCTTCCTGCGCCACGTTCAAACTGGTGAACAGCGTCGTCTGCCCCGAATCGCGCGGATTGATCACCGACCACTCCGCGCCGAGTTCCAGCCCACGCTCGTGCGTCACCTCGGCAATCAGCACACGAATCACCACCTGCGGCACCGGCCGATCCAGCTCATCGAGGATGCCGCGCAACTGCTCAAAATTACGGCTACTCGTCAGCAAAATCAGCGTGTTCGTGTCCGGGTCGGCGACGATGCTGATGCCGCCATCCAGATCGCTGGCGTTTTCCAACAGCTCGGCCGCTTCCCGGTCATCGAACTGCGACCAGATCGGCGCATCCGTCATCGTTCGGCCGTCCTCGCCGTTGAGCTGCGCAAGCAACCCCGCATCCGCCAGCCGATTGTCCGGGTCCGGCAACGCATCCCCCGCATCACCCCCGCGCCAACCACCGCCACCGCCACCACCTCCGCCGCCACCGCGTCGTGGTGCGACACCACCACCGCCGCCACCGCGGACGTTCGTGCCGTTGCGCGTGACCAAGTTGGCTGTCTGAAGCAGGTTGTTGAGCACCTCGGCCATCTGCTGTGCCCGGCCGTTCTTCACCGAATAAACCATCACCGCCTGCGTCGCCGCGGGGTTCGCATCGAGGTCTTCAAGCACGCCTTCGATGATCGCCAGCGTCTCCGGCGGGCCCGTCACCACCACCGTGTTCGTCCGCTCGTCCGCCGACGCCGTCACGTTCACGCCCGGCGAACCACCGTTGTCATCCTCATCCTCAATCATCCCCCGCGCCCGCATAAACCGTCGACGCGGGTCGCGCTCCTGCTGATCACGCCTGGCCGACTGCTCGCCGAACAACTCGTTGACCAGCCGCGCTGCATCACGCGCGCTCGCATACTCCAGCGCAAATACCCGCACATCCACCGCCGCCGCCAGTCCGCGATCCAGCGAGCTGACAATCTCCACGATTCGGCGGACATTCGAACCCGAACTGGTGAGTATCAGCGAATTCGTCCGCTCATTGGCTGTCAGCGTCGCGAACTCCGGCAGCAGCGGGTTCAGGTCGTCGCGCAACTGCCGGGCGTCCGCGTGGCGGATCGGAATCACCTGCGTGATGATCTGCTCGCCCACCTTGATCGCAGCCGGGTCGTTGCCCGCGTGCACCGGCACGTCATGCCGACGCGCGTCGTTGCGACGCACGATCCGCAGCGATCGCCCCGTGTGAATCGCCGCGTAACCCTGCTCGGCCAACACGCTGTTAAGCACGTCGATCGTGTCCTCCAGCGACAACGGCTGACGACTGATCAACGTCACCCGCCCCTCCACATCCACGCTGCGCACCACCACCAGCCCCGCCTCTTCAGACAGGTAGTCGAGCACCGCATCCAGCGGCGCGTCGCGGAAGTTCAACGTCAGCCCCGCCTCCGTCTGGGCATGGCCGGGCAATGCGACGCCAAGCAACACCAGCGCCACCGTCAGCGAACACACACCCATGCGCAATTGGCTCAGCATCGTGGTTTCCTCATTGGCCGCGACCCCATCGCCGCGCGTGTACGGTCAGGCATCATCATCTTCATGCTCAGCCTCGTCCTCTTCTTCACGCTCGTACTCGGGCTCGCCTTCAGGCTCGCCCGCCACATCAGGTTCCCGCTCGTTTTCCGTCGCCCGACGTGACTCGCGGTCACCGCCCGCCCCGCCGCCGATCGCCTGCTGTCGGCGTTGACGCATCCGCTCAAGCACATCACTGCCACCCCCCGACCGACCACCCGCTCGCTCGCGATCGCTCGCCCCGTCTGCCCCGCCGCCCCGATCCGCTTGCCGCTCAACGCGCGGCGCTGCGTCGCCTGCCAGCGTCATGCCGATCGCCACTGTCTGCGTTTCGTCATCACGTTCATATTCAAGCTCGTCGATCGCGATGGCTGTGATCCGCCGACCCGCCACCGTTTCACCCACGCCAACGCGAAGCAGCCTGCCCGACCCGTCTTCGATCATCGCCACCGCCTGCTCGCCCCGCACCGCAAACCCGCGCAGCACCATCGACTGCCCCGGGTCCACCGGCTGGGCCTCACGCGGCTCCGACCGCGGCGGCGGATCGCGACGCGGCGGGTCCGGCTGCCGCCCACGCGTCGGCGAAAAAATGTTCCGCTCCACCAACACCTCATAACGCGCCGCATCGACTTCATCGCGACCGCCATCGTCGGCCTGCACCCACGACGCCATGCTCATCACCACCCCAACGCACCCCAACCACCAGGCACGACTCATTCGCCACCCGTCCGCGCCCCGACCATTCGCCTTAGTCTGTGTCCTTTTCATCGCCCTGCCCTCCCCGCACGAACCGGCCCTGACTGGGGTTGATCCGATGTGTACAACGTCGACACACGCAGATTCATCGTCAACTGCTCCCCATCGCCGCGCGACGCCAGTTGCAGTTCCTGCACCCGCACCGGCAGCTCCGCCGACGCCAGTTGCCCGAGCATGCCGACCATTTCCCCCATCGAGCCGGTCGCCACCACGCGCATGTGCACGCGTGGCAACCGATCGCCCGTTTCCACCCGGTCCGCCGACAGCGACGTCAACGACACGCCCGTGTCACTTGCCCATCCACTGACCGCCTGCGACAGCCTTGCCTCCGCGTCCGCCGCCGAGTCTGCCAGCCCCGACGCCTGCAACGCCGACCACCGCTGCTCCAGCGACGTCAGCCCGTCGTACAGCCGTTCGCCCGCTTCGCGTGCGTCGCGCTCGCGCTCGGCCGACTGTTGCAATCGCTCGCGATACGCCAGCGCCGGCTCAACAACCAACCGATCGCCAACGAACAACGCCACCAGCGTCAGCGTCACAATCGCAATCAGCTTCTCACGTCGGCTCATCTGCACGCTAACGGCCCTCCCCGCGCGGCGTGAGGTTGATCTGAAACGACACCTCCCGACTTCGCGCATCCGCTTCGCGCACGTAAACCAGCTTCGCACCGCCCATCCCCGCCGTCGCCTGCAACCGCCCGAGCAGGTCGAGCACGTCGCGCTCGTTGCGCCCGCGCCCGCTCACCGCGCCGGCCCCGTTATCGTCCAATGTCACATTCGTCGCCCACACATCGCCCCGCTCGGGAAACGCCATCGTCAACCCCAGCAGCATCTCCAGATGCGTCGGCCGATCCTCCAACCACCCGCGCGCCGTCCGCAGGTCATCCCGCAACACCGTCGCGCGGGCCAGTTCCGTCTGCCGCTGCGCCTGCCACTGCCGATGCTCGTTGATCGTCCGCTGCAAGCTCACCACATCGACCACATACCACCCCACCACCAGCAGCGCCAGCACCGCCGCCAGCAACCCCACACGCATCGGCTTCGTCACTTGCCACTTCGGTGCACGTCGCGTGCGAGCCGTGACAAAGTTGATCGCCAGCGCCTGCGGATCGCACGCCGCCAGCCGCGCCGCCGGCGCAAACCGCGGCGGCACGCTCGCGGGCGTCGCCACGCGCTGCACATCCAACGCAAGCTCCCGACCGATGCGATCGAGCACCTGCGCATCCAGCCCGATCGCATCATCAATCTGCATCGGCCCGCCCGCAGGCTCAAACGTCGCCAGCGTCCGCCTGACCTCCGCGGTCAGCGTCCGCGTCGCCGCCTCCATATCATGCGCCCCACCGTCCGCCGGCGCCACGCCGTTCAACGATGTCCCCAGATGATGCAGCAAGTGCAGCCGGCCGCCGCGCATCGCCGCCAGTTCACACCGCCCCGGCGCGAGATGCAGCACCAGCCCCTCGTCAGTCAGCACCGCCGCGCTCGGCGTCACCCCCGCCAACCTCAGCTTCGCCGCCGCCGCAACCTGCTCCAGCCACGCCAGCCGATCGCTCGGCAGCGCACACAGCAACACCTCCGGCGACCCCGTCGTCGTCGCCTCCGGCGTGTAGTCAATTACCAACCGCTCCGCCTGACCCGGAAACTCACGCTCCCCCGCCAGCCGTACCGCCCCCGCAAGCGCCTCCCCCGACGCCGGCGGCATGGCGCGTGACCGGACGGCTAACCACCGACCGGCCACACCCACCAATACCGCGCCCCCCGGCCCCCCGCCCCGCAAGCCCGTCTCGTCCAACAACCCCCGTAACGCCTGCCCCACAGCTTCCGCCGTCGACAAACCACCCCCCGCCCCCGACCCCGGCCCCGTCAACGCAAGCTCCGCCACGCCACCCGCGCCGTCGGCCACGCGGATCGCATGTTCGTCCACCACCAGCCCGAGATGTTGGCGGTAACGTCTCGTCACCGATCAAGCCTCCCGTACAACGCCACCGCCTCCTCCAGGCTCACCCCCGACCGAAGCGCCTCACGCAAGGCTGGGTCCAACGGCCAGCCTCGCTCCGTCCAGTCGTCAAACCGCACCACGCGCGGCCGATCGCCCGCCATGTCAATCACCACCCGATACCGCTTGAACGCCCGACCCGTCGCTCCGATTGCAACCACATCCACTGTGAACTGTTGCGCCCGGTCCGTCAGGTAAGGCCCCGCCTCAAACAGCCGATCGTCACCCACCGCATCCACCACCCACGCCAGCCCCCCTTCCGACGCGTCCCGCCCCGCCCGCGCGTCCACCAACGCCGCCGCCGACGCCTCATCCATCCCCGGCAGCGCCGCCAGCACCGGCTCCGACGCCGTATTCACATTCACCCGCCCCGCCGACGCTGCCGTCTCGTCCGTCGTTAACCGCGCCGCCAGTGCATCAAACTCCTCCCCCGTCAGCCCCGACCGCCGGTAAAAATCCAACATGCTCTCAAACGTGGGTCCGCCACTACCACCACGACCCCCGCCCCCGCCGCCAAACCCCAACTCCGACCACACCAGGCTGAACCGCTCCGCCGACAGCTCCGTCTCCAGCAGCTCACGCAACGCATCCCGCTCATCCGATGCGTTCACATTGATCGCATCCGCCCGCGCCGCATAGCTGTACACCGTAAACAGCTCATACAACGGCCGATCCGGTTCAATCACGTTTTCAAAGTCCATCCCCGTCGTGTCGCCGAAGTCCGCCAGCTCAAACAACCGCTCCGGCGTCCAGCCGCGAACCAGCAGCAACTCTTCCACGCTCTCCAGCGGCCCATGCTTGGGCAGGTAAGGCGGGTCCAGCATCAAATAATGCTCCGCCCCCGCCCCAGGCAGGTCCATCGCCTGCTCCTCCGGCGTCCGCCATGCCACCACATCCTCCGCCCGCGTCCGCCCCACGCCGCGAAGCTGCCCGAGCATTTCCACCGTCGCCACATTCAGATGCAGCTTGCTCGCCTCGTCCGTGATGCCCGCCACATACCCGGCCCGCCCCTCGCCCGCAGGCCGAATCAGCCAGTACGCCGCATCGCCCACGATCACCCCTTCGCTGGGCAATTCGCCTGCCGCTGGCATCTGCCCCGGCTCCCGCGCCAGCACCGCCATCACATGCCGCACCGCCCCCTCCGCCGCGTTCGCCGCCGCCATCGCCTCCACCTGATTCGCCGCCGCCCGCACCTCCACGCGCATCGTCGTCGCCAGCAGCAGCGCCGTCGCCGTCACCACCAGCAGAATCAACACCGCCACGATCATCACCGCCCCCCGCTCGCGATGACACCCCCCACGCCCACACTTGGTTCGCCCGTTCATCATCGCCGAATCCCCCCGCCTTCATCTTCCGCCCGCGCCCCCGGCACCGCCATCACCCGCCTGACCCAATACCCCCCATCCCCACTCCCCCCCAACCCCTCCGCCAACCCCAACGTCACCTCCACCGCCCAGGGCAGCGCATCGCCCCGCTCCGTCGAATCCCAGTCATCTTCCCATTGCGACCCGTCGTAAAACCGAAACGTCAGCTCCACCACCTCCAACGCAAGCACCTGCTCGTACCCCTCGTCCACTACCGGCGCAAGCAGGTTGTCCGCCACCCGCCGCACCACCGCAGGCCGATCGGCCAACAACTCATTGCTCGGCTGCGACAGCGCCCACTCCACCCGCCGCACCCCCGCCGTCCGCGCTTCGCCCGCCGTACCCGCCGTCGTGTAAAACACCAGCGCACGCTCCCCCGCACCCCGCGCCACCGAGGCATCCAACGACACGAACTCCGCCGCCAGGTACCCGCCCGGCCGAACCGCGCCGCGCAAGTCCGCACGCAGCTGCTCCAGCACCACCTCCGCCGTCCGCGGCGGCCCCACCACCCGCTCCGACCGCCGATGCGCATCAAACGCCGCCGCCAACGACCAGTACACCGCGCCGATCAGCAACGTCGACAACGACAGCGCCAGCAGCACCTCAATCAGCGTAAACGCGCTCGTCTGCCGGGCTCTCAGCGTCATCACTCCTCGATACTTGTGTCCACCAGCGTCGCCAACCGCAGCGCCTGCGCCTGTCCCCGCCGTTCCCAAGTCACCACCACCGTCAACGTCCGCACCTCATCATCAAAGTCCGCCAGCTCCACCGCGTACGCGTACCGCTCAAACGGCTCATCAAACGCCCCGCTCACCTCACCGCGATCCCAGTCCCGCAGTGCAACAATCTCATCCACCTTCGACTGCGCCAGCGACACCGCCTCAAGCCGCTGCCGCGCCATGTCCCCCGCACCCATCCCCACCTGCAACGCCCGCACCGCCACCGGCAGCACAATCGCCACCAGCACCAACCCCGCCAACACCTCCACCAACGTAAACCCCCGCCCACCGACAACCCCCCGCCCCCCCGAGCACCCCCCGAATCCCACGGCGTCACGCCGTGGGCGCCCCCCCCAACCCCCAAACCGCCCCTCAAAGCCAAAACCCCAAACCTTTCATTCATCATCGCACCCCTCCCAACCCAAGCGCCGCCGCCTCCCGCACCGCGTACCGCTCGCTCGCCGACCGCGCCGCCACCAGCACCGGCTCACCCCGTCGCCCGACCAACTCAAACACGCCCGGATCGCTTCGCCCGTTCGGATAAAACCGCACATACCCCCGCCGCAGCGTCTCGTCGTCCGCCTCCCAGTAAACCGCCACATCCCCCGGCAGCACGATCGGCCGAGCCACCGGCACCGGCACCGCCTCGTCCTCCGGCAGCTCCTCGTGACTCAACCACAACTCATGCAGCTCAAGGTCGACATGCAGCCGATACACCCGCGCCTCGCTCACCGCCAGCGACCGCGCCAGCCGCGTCATCGCCACCATCTCACCCGCCGCCGCGTGCACCTCCCGCCCGCTCACAAACGGCCGCAACGTCGGCAACGACACCCCCAGCAACACCCCCACCACCAACAACACCATCACCAGTTCCAGCAACGTAAACCCACCACGCGCCCCACCCCCCGCGCGCACCGCCCCCCATAAAGCCCACGGATCGCATCCGTGGGCACCCCCCGCCCTCACATCACCAGTTCCCAATACGCTCACCATCGCCGCCTTCCGGCCCCTCGGAGTAGAGGTCGTACCCATCATCGTTGTACCGCCCCGGATACTCATACACGTACGGGTTCCCCCACGGGTCCGTCGGCACGCCGCGACTCAAATACCGGTTCCAGTTCGGCGCATTGCTCGGCCGCTCCACCAACGCCTCCAACCCCTCCTGCGTCGTCGGGAACCGACCGTTATCAATCTCAAACGCATCCAACGCCGTCTCCAGACTTCGAATGTCCGCCCGCGCCGCCGTCACCCGCGCCTGCTCGCCTCGGCCGGTAAACCGTGTCACCACGATCCCCACCAGCACGCCCAGTATCACGAGCACCAGCAGCAGCTCGATCATCGAAAAACCCGCAACCCGTTGACCATGTCGTTTCATATTCATGTTCCTGATGTCTCTATTTCGCCGCGTTGCTCGCGACGCGCTCTCGCTCGATCACTGAATCTCGATCACTGAATCAAGTCCTGCAACGTCAAGATCGGCATCAGCATGCCGACCACCACCGTTCCCACCACTGCCGCCATAATCACCAGCATCGCCGGCTCCGCCATCGCCACCAGCGTTCGCAACCGTCGATCCAGTTCCCCTTCAAAACTGTTCGCCAGCCGCGTCAACTCACCATCAAGCCGACCCGTCTCTTCCGCCACCGCCACCATCTCCGTCACCGACGCCGGAAACAACTGCCTCGCCTCGCCCAGCGATTTCGCCAGCGATTCGCCATGCTGCACCCGCTCGATCGCCTGCTCCACCACATCCGACAGCGTCTGATTGCCTAACGCCTCCCGCGCCACGCGTAATGCACCGATCAACGGCACACCCGCCCCCAGCAGCGTGCCCAGCATTCGGCAAAACCGCACCAGCGCAAACCGCGCCAGCACCGTCCCCACCATCGGCAGCCGCAGCATCATCCGATCCCGCCACCGCCGACCGCTCTGCGTCGCCAGCGTCCGCGTCGCCCACAACCCCGCAATCGCAAGCACCACCAGCACCGCCAGCGACCACGGGCTGAGCACCGCCTCGCTCGCCGCCATGATCGCCCGCGTCAGCACGGGCAGTTCCGCGCCATACTCTTCAAAAAACCCCGCGAACTGCGGGATGAAAAACACCAGGCACGCCGCCAGCACCAGCACCGTCATCACCGCCAGCAGCGCCGGATACACCAGCGCCGCCCGCACCCGCCCCACCAGATCCGCCTCCCTCGCGCGGAAGTCCGCAATCTGATTCAGCACCACATCGAGAAACCCGCCCATCTCACCGGCCCGCACCATTGCCACGTACACCGTCGGAAAGCTTCGCGGATGCCGCGCCAGCGCTTCCGCCAACGGCTCACCGTCCACCACCGCATCGCGGATCGCCTCCCGCTGCGTCTTCTCCGCTGCCGACGACGCCTCGCGCGCGATGATCTGCAACGCCTTGCCAAGCGGCACGCCCGCCGCCAGCAGGTTCGCAAGCTCGCGTGTAAACGCATCCACCGCCGCCGCCGACACCCGCCGACCGCGCCCCATCAGCCCCGTCGCCGCCGCGGCGTGCTCTTCGATCGCCACCGGCGTCAGTCCTCGTCGCGTCATCTCATCCATCGCCGCGCCGCGACTGTCCGCCGACAGCGTCCCCGACGTCGCCTTGCCCGCCCCATCAATCGCCTTGTAAGAAAACGTCGCGCTCATCGTCTGCATCCCAATCCCGTCCACCGCACATCACCCATCACCCCGAAGCCCACGGATTCCATCCGTGGGCTTTACCCGCACCACCCCAACTCGAAACTCGAAACTAGAAACTAGAAACTCGAAACTAACCCCCCTCCCCCTCCACCTCCCGCCGTTCGTCTTTCGTCACGCGAAGCACTTCCGCCACCGTCGTCACCCCTTCGCGAACCAGTCGCCAGCCGTCGTCGCGCAGGCTCGCCATGCCGTTGCCCATTGCATGTTCGCGGATCTCGCCGCCCGACCGCGTTTCGAGAATCATTCGCCGCAATGACTCGGTCACCGGCATCAATTCAAAGATGCCCCGCCGACCGCGGTAGCCCGTGTTCTGACACGATCGACAGCCGCGCCCTTCGAACAACACGTCGGGCAATGCGTCCCCGAACTGCCGCCGTGCCTTCGCCGACTCGTCCGCAGGCAGCGCAGCCTTGCAGTCTTCGCAGATCAGCCGCACCAGCCGCTGCGCAATCACAAGCTCCAGCGACGACGCCACCAGGTAAGGCTCAACGCCCATGTCCACCAGCCGTGTCAATGCCCCCGGCGCGTCATTCGTGTGCAACGTCGAAAACACCAGGTGCCCGGTCAACGACGCCTGCACCGCGATCTCCGCCGTCTCGCGGTCGCGAATTTCGCCAATCAGGATCACGTCCGGGTCGTGGCGCAGGATCGCTCGCAGCCCTTTCGCAAACGTCATGCCCGCCTTCGTCGCCACCTGGATCTGGTTGATACCTTCCAGTTGATATTCGATCGGGTCTTCAATCGTCACAATCTTGCGGTCGATCTCGTTGATCCGCGACAGCCCCGCGTAAAGCGACGTCGTCTTCCCGCTGCCCGTCGGCCCGGTCACCAGCGCAATGCCATGCGGCAGTTCCAATATCGCCTCAAACGCCTCGCGATCCCTCGGCCCCATCCCCAGCATCTCAATGCCCAGCAACGCGCCGCCGCGGTCGAGCAATCGCAGCACCACCGCTTCGCCGTGCAGCATCGGAATGATCGACACGCGCACGTCCACCTCTCGGCCGGCGATGCGCAGCTTGATCCGCCCGTCCTGCGGCACGCGCTTCTCCGCAATGTCCAACTGACTCAATATCTTCAATCGAGACACGATCGCCGGCTGAAACCGTCTCAGCTCCGGCGGCACGTTCGCCTGCTGCAACACACCGTCAATGCGATACCGCACACGCAGCGACTCTTCAAACGGCTCGAAGTGCACGTCCGTCGCGCGACGCTCGATCGCCTCGGTGAGCACCTGGTTCACGAACTTCACGATCGACGCGTCTTCCGCCGCCGCCGTGAGGTCCAGGTCGTTCGCACCGTCATCCAGCAGCTGCACGCCCATCCGGTCCGGGTCCGCGCCGATCATCGCCTGCACCGTGTCCGCACCCACGCCAAGCTGCAACTTAAGCTGCCGCTTCAACTCCGCTGGCGAAGCCAGCGCAATCCGCACCTCCAACCCGCTCGCCAGCCGCAGCTCGTCCAGCCCCGTCGTATCGAACGGCCGCGCGGTCGCCACCAGCACCGAACCGTTCGTCTGCTCCAACGGCAACAGCGACCGCTCCAGCAACACTCTCGCCGGAAACCGCGCCAGCAGCTTCGAGTCCAGCCGATGCTCTTCCAGATTCACAAACGGCAAATCGAACTCGTCCGCCAGCGCCTTGAGCACCGCCGCCTCATCGCCGCCGGCCTGCCGCACCGCCGCCAGCAGCGCGTCGTCCAGCGACGTGCCCGCCGACCGAGCCGTGCGTACCGCCTCGGCCGCCTGCTCGTCGAGCAAGCCCAACTCCCGCAGCCGTGCCAGTACCGGATCAGCCATGTTGTGAAGTCTCACACGGACAAACAAAGAGAGGTCGCGCCGAGCCGAGCCGGGGGTTTAGCCCCGTCGCCCACGGCGGAGCCCAATAGCGCCCCCGCGCCGGCGCGTGGGTTAATTACATGACGCTTATGCTTGAGTCGCCCCCGACTAAGCCTTCGAACGAGCGAATCTGCGGAGCTTCCGGGGCATGACCTGAACAGGTACACCCGTCTCGGCAGCCCCACAGATTCGCGGCGCTCATCCGTACGCTCAGCGCTTGCTATTCGAGGATGCCCATGATCACGAATTGCGCTTCCTGACGCGGGGTCAGCACGCCACGCAGTTCTTCGCGAGCTTCCTCAAGCTGGCGCTGGTGGTCTTCGCGAGCCGAACGCAGCGCTTCGAGCTTCTCCTGAATGTCGGCTTCCGACGCGTTGTCGTCGCGCAGCGTCTGGCCAAGGTCACGGCTGGCCTGCTGCACCGGCGAAAGCTCGCGGTCGCCTCGGCCCTCACCGCCGCCCCAGCCCGGCCCGCCGCCGCCACGCATGCCGCCGCGTCGGCCCATCATCATGCCGCCGCGACCGCCCTGGGCCTGCAGCGAACGAACTTCCTCGACCATCGGCTCGAGCGCTTCCCATTCTTCCTCGGTCACGCCAAGCCGCTCGCGCATCGCTTCCTGACGGTTCGCCATCCGCTCACGCATCCGCTCGCCGTCCACCTGACGACGCTCCCCGGCCCGGTCGCCCCCCGCCCGGTCGCCGCGATCACCCCGTTCGCCGCGATCCTGCGCGACGAGCATGGCACCGCCCGCCATCATCGCGAGAACCAGCATTACCGGCACGATCTTGCTACTGAGTTGCTTCATGGCCTGTCTCCGAGCGTTGACCGCTCCATTCAGGTAAAAAACCGGACTCCAGGGCCCTGCTCAACGCATCAGGCCCCACATTGCGACAACGCGGTCGGCCGACCCTGTATTGCAACCGCCGGTCAGTTCGCCCCCACATTCGCCATTTCCGCCGCCACAAGATCATCATAAGTCTCCCGCCGACGAATCACACGATAGGCATCACCCTCAACCAGCACCTCCGCCGGCCGCGGAAACGCGTTGTAATTGCTCGCCATCGCCATCCCGTACGCCCCGGCCGTGAAAATCGCCAGCCGATCCCCACGCTTCACCGGCGGAATCGACCGCGCCTTCGCCAGCACGTCACCCGTCTCGCAGATCGGCCCGACAATCTCCACCGTCTCCAACGCCGGCAGGTCCATCGACTCCGACCGCGGCCCCGGTGCATGCTCACGGCTCACACGCGTCGGCCAAATGAAGTGAAACGCGTCGTACATCGCCGGCCGAAGCAGGTGATGCATCCCCGTGTCCACAATCACAAACTGCTTCGCACCCCCCTGCTTGCGGTACTGCACCTCCGTCAACAGCAACCCCGCGTTGCCCGCGATCGTCCGCCCCGGCTCGAGAATCACCTTCAACCCCTTGCCCTTGAGCAGCGGCACGATCGCTGCGGCATACTCGTCATACGCCGGCGACTTGCCCGCCTCGTAGTCGGCCGCATACCCCCCGCCAATATCAATCGCCTCGATCTCATGCCCCTGCCCGCGAAGCTCGTCAATCAACGCCAGCGCCTTGCGAATCGCCATCACGTAAGGCTCGGGACTGTAAATCGGCGAACCAATATGCAGGTGAATCGCGTTAAGCCGACAGTGCTCGTTCTTGCCATACGTCTCAAAGAACTTGCGCGCCCGCTCGATGTCCACGCCGAACTTCGTTTCCTTCTTGCCCGTCGTTGTCTTCGCATGCGTTCGCGGGTCCGCCACGTCGGGGTTCACACGCAACGCGCCGCGCGTCGTCTTGCCAAGCTGCTTGGCAATGGCGTCGATGTTCTCAAACTCCGCTTCGGACTCGATGTTGAACCAGCCGATGCCTGCTTCAATGCCCATGCGGATTTCGTCGTCCGACTTGCCCACGCCCGCGTAGACAATCTTGCTCATGTCCGCCCCGGCCAACTGCGCGCGATGAATCTCACCCCCGCTCACCACGTCCATCCCCGCGCCCCGCTCGGCCAGCAGCTTGCAGATATGCACGTTGCCGCAACTCTTGATCGAGTAGCAGATGATCGGGTCAAGCTCGGCAAACGCCGCCGCGATGCGGTCGTAGTGCTGCTCGAACGTGTGGCGGGAGTAAACATACAACGGCGTGCCAAGCTCGTCGGCAAGCGTGTCAAGGTTCACGTCTTCAGCGTAAAGCTGGCCCTGGCGGTAGTGGAAGTCGTCCATGGTTCAAGTCTCGTTCAAAGGAGCGAAACGAGAATTGTAACGACAGCGGGAAAGGAAAGTCGCGGTCAAACCCCCGCAGGGTCAATGCGCAGCAGCGGCTCGGTCGGCGAGCCGGGTGCGAGCACGTCGCGAACCAGGTCGGCAATCGCTTCACGCTGGCCCGGCCAGAGAAACTGGCGATCCACGTGATCCCGCGCCACCCACCGGAACCCATCATGATCCGCATCCAGCACCGGCTCGCCACCGGCCGGGGGCGGCGCGACCTCCGCCGCGAAGCACGGGCTCATCACAATCGTCTCATGGCTATGCAGAAAATACGTGTTCAACCGTTCGAGTTGCCAGAACCCCAGCAACCCCGCCCCCGGGCCGTAGCCTGTCTCTTCCTGCAACTCGCGCAACGCTGTGCCCGCCGCCGTCTCGTCCGCGTGCATATGCCCCATCACCGGCTGCCAGGTGTTCGGCAGCGAAATCTCCGGCACACGATGCAGCTGCAAAAACTCTACGCCCGCCACACGCCCCGCCGACCGTCGGCGGAACACATATACGTCCACAATATCCGTACGAATCGGCGGACCAGTCATGCCAATACATTACCACATGCCCCACCTCCTCCACCGATCCGCGGCCGCCCGCGGGATCGCTCCCCCGATCGCATAGAATAAACCCATGCAATGGGTCTACCTGGACAACAACGCCACCACCCGCCCCGCACCGCAAGTGCTCGACGCCATCGCCGAGGCCCACGACCAGCTCTGGGCCAACCCCTCCAGCGTGCACCGCTTCGGGCAGGCCGTTCGCCAGCGCCTCGAACTGGCCCGCGCGAGCGTCGCGAAGCTCATCGCCGCCAAGCCGCGCGAGATCATCTTCACCTCCGGCGGCACGGAAGCGAACAACCTCGCGCTCTGGGGCGTGCTTGATCGTGACGACGACACACCCCCCGCATTGATCACGACAACTATCGAACACTCGGCCGTCCGCGAGCCGGGCGAAGCGATGGCGCAGACAGGCATCGTCGTCGAACAGGTCGCCGTCGGCCGCACGGGCGTGGTCGATGCAACCGCGGTGATCGACGCCGCTCGGCAACACGTCGACGCCGGCCGAGTCGTGCTCGTAAGCGTGCAGTGGGCCAACAACGAAACCGGTACGATTCAACCCGTCGCCGCGATCGGCGAAGGCTTGCAAGCCCTGCGCTCCGGTCGGCGAAACGCCGTGACGTTTCACATCGACGCCACCCAGGCCGTCGGCAAGCTGCCGGTCGATGTGCACGCCGTCGGCGCAGACCTGCTCACCCTCGCCGCTCACAAGTTTCACGGGCCCAAGGGCGTCGGCGCACTCTACGCCCGGCGAGGCGTCCGCCTGCGACCACAACAGCGCGGCGGCCCGCAGGAAGGCGAGCGCCGCGGCGGCACGGAAAACACCGTCGGCGTTATCGGCATGGGCGTCGCAGCAGACCTCGCCCGGGCCTTCGTCGCCGACGCGGAACAGGTCGCGGCCCTCACCGCCCTGCGCGATCGCTTTGAACGTGAGTTGCTCGCGGCCGTGCCCGGCGCGGTCGTCAACGCCGGCGAGCCGGGCGTCAGTCGGCTATGGAACACGAGCAACATCGCCTTCCCCGGGCTGGAGGCGGAGGCGATCCTGCTGGGCCTGAGCGAAAAAGGCGTCTGCGCCTCGGCCGGGGCTGCCTGCTCCAGCGGTTCGCTCGACCCGAGCCCCGTGCTGCTGGCGATGGGCGTGCCCGAGCCGCTGGCCCATGGGTCCGTGCGGTTTTCGATCAGCCGAGCGACCACCGCGCAGGAGATCGACGCGGCCGTGCAGGCCGTGCCGGAAGTCGTCCGGCGACTCGGGCGAACCTTGCCGACCGGGGTTTGATAGAATCCTGCGGTAAGCGATCATGGTGCAACCGCCCTGCTCGCGATTGCCCGGCGGCAAGGTGTCTACGCAACGGCATGCGGCGACATAGGGTGGCAAACGGTGACGGACCGAGAAGGGATTGCTGGATGCAGTTGATGAGTTGGACGATTGCACGGCTGGGCAGTCGGTTCACCCTGCTGTTCGAACCCTACCAGCAGCGCGTCATGCACTCGGCGCTCGGTCGATTCCTCGACCAGCCGTTGGATCTCATGGTCGGCATGATCGAGCCCGACGGCACGCGTCGCGTCCTGCCGTTCACACAGGAACCCAACGCAAGCCCGCTCCACAACGCAGAGCAGTTCGAACGCCCCAACTCGATCACCTATCGCGGCTACAGCGAAACGTACGGCCTGCGCTTCGAGTTCAACGTCCATAGCGTGTTCTACCCACAGGACGAACGACTCTGCCTCATGCCCGCGTTCTACCTGGAGATGCGCGTCAACCCCGCTCCCAAGGTCCGCTGGCATAAGCCCGCCGGGCCCACACCCGACAAGGTCAAGCTCTTCATCAGGCTCCGCCGACCCGACACCGAAATCAACGCCTGCTATCACGGCGAAGGCGACGCCCGCCAAAGCTGCATCGACCTGGCCTACCGCAATCGTGTCTCACCGAAGCACCCGTTCCCCACGGATCTCGACAGCCCCGCCCACGAAAGCGATCGCGAAGTGCAGGTGCACGAACGCATCGTCAGCCTCAACCCCGAATGCGAATTGTGGGACGATGAAAACGGCCTGACCTGCGAGCTGCCCGTCACCGAAGGCGGCAGCGGCATCAAGTGGCGGCTCGTCTGGGCGACCCATGTCGCCGAGCCCGTGCTCGACATCAACCCCGGCAAGCCCGGCGACGGCGAAACCGTGCCCGCCCCCTTCCGCTACAACAGCTACTGGGCCAACCTCGACGAAGTGCTCGAAGAAGCCTTCGCCACGCGCGACGACCACCTCGCCCTCTCCCGCCGATTCGAAAAGCTCATCGAGCAAGCTCCGCTTACTCCAGCACAATACCACCTGCTTGCCCAGAGCTTCCACAGCTGGCTCGCCAATACGTTCTGGTGTCAATACGACGGCGGCGCCCCGAAGCCCGAAGACTGGTTCAGCGTCTGGGAAGGCTCGTGCTTCTATCACTCGACCCTCGACGTCGAGTACAACGTCTCGCTGGTCTACCTCTCGCTCTGGCCGCAGCTGCTCGCGCTCCAGTTCGACCAGTGGTCGAACCACGGCCACGCCCACGAAAAATCAGGCGGCCGGTTCCTCAGCCACGACCTCGGCCAGGGCGCACACATCACCGGCCAGGCCTACCCCCACCACATGCCGGTGGAAGAAAACGCCAACTACCTCCTGCTCCTGCACGCCTACACCCACTGGACCGGCGACCGCACGCCCGCCCACAAGCACAAGGCCCTCGTCGCCGACCTCGTCCGCTACCTGCTCTGGACCGACCGCGACCAGTCCGGCTTCCCCTCCGAAGGCGTCGCCAACACCATCGACGACGCCTCGCCCGCCGTGCAGTTCGGCAACAAGCAGACCTACCTCGCCGTCAAACGCGTGGCCGCCCTCCGCTCCGCCGCCGCCTTGTTGACCATGACCGGCGACGAAGACCTCGCCCTGCACTGCGAAGACACCGTCAAGACCGACCTCCGCAAAATCGAAGCCGCCGCCTGGCTGGGCGACCACTACGCCGTCTGCGTCGACGCCTCCGCCGCCGGCGTCACCGACGCCTGGACCGGCAAGCCCCTGCCTTACGACACGCTCCCGGGCTGGGACGGCTACTCGATCTACACCGCCAACGGACAACTGCTGCCCATGCTCGTCGGCGCGCCGCCCCTGCTCGACGAAGATCGACTGAAAAAAGACCTCGTCAACGCCATCCGCGAAAACCTCACACGCTACGGCTGCGGCCACACGTCCAGCGAAGTTGAAAACGTCTGGGTCAGCCAGAATATCTGGCGCGACCACCTCACACGCTACCTCGGCCTCGCCTCCGGCCTGCCCAGCTCCCACTACTGGGATATGCAGGTCATGAGCAACACACACAACCAGTCGCTCGGGTTCGTCGATACCTACATCAACAACTACCTCTGCCACTACCCCCGCGGCATCGTCAGCATCGGCTACCTGCTCGCCGGCCCGCGACTCGTGATCGATCGGCTCAGCCCCGGCGGGGCGTACATCACCGTCGACCCCGACCGCGGCCGACCGCAACGCTGGCCCCTGCTCGCCCTCGCCGACTGGAAGGCGGGCAAGATCCCCGTCTGCGTCGTCGACGACCAGGGCAACGTCACCATCGAAGGCAAGATCGACCCCATCGTCATTCAGGGCGCCGACGCCGACAGCGCCGCCGCCAATGCCGGCCTGATCGGATAACGCCGCTTCGAGTCTCTAGATTGTGGATTGGCGCGGACCGCGCGCTACTCAAACATGAAGCTGCCGCCCGCGCGATGCGTGTGCGCCAGAATACGCCGCGAATACACGATCCGCACCGGAATCAGCATCGGCTCGCTCAGCAGCGCCTGAAGGCTGACGTACAGCACTTCGCCCATCGCCAACGGCTGCTCGGTCAGCAGGCCGATGCCCGACTCGGAAAGGTCGGTCGCCCAGCCGTGACAGATCAGCTCGAACGACTGGCTGAACGGGAACCCCACCGTGCCGGGCTTCTCGCCGTCGAGTTGCATCCGCGGCGGCGCTTCGCCGCGCGGCGTGCCGATGAGCACCGGGGCCTGCACCGCCCATCGGCGCAGTCGGCGTTCGTCATCGGGATTATGCAGTCCCTCGGCTTGAATTTCGTCAAGCAGGCGAAACAGGCGGTCGCGCAACGCTTCGCCGCCGTTACCGGGCGCTGACTGGTTCGTATCGTTCCTCGCAGGCATGTTCATTGCAGCACTTCCATGATTCACCCCCCTGACCCGAACGCCCCCCCTGCCGACACTAGCCGTGAAAAAGCTGTGTAAACCCTTGGACCCGCCAGCGGACCGCCCCCACCCCTATCGACCAGATCCACCGCCTGCTTTTGCGCCCCTGCCCCAGGCGCATCAAACAAGGGAGATTCCTACACTTGGTGCATGAAGCTCACCGCCCCCCAACGCGTGCCGCTGGACCTGACGCACCCGCGTGTGATGGGCATTCTCAACGTCACGCCTGACAGCTTCTCGGACGGCAAGGCGTACGACGGCGTTGAGGCGGCCGTGTCTCATGGCATTGCCATGGCCGACGAGGGTGCGATGGTCATCGATGTGGGTGGCGAGTCCACCCGCCCCGGCGCGAAGCGCGTTTCCGCCGCGGAGCAGCGCAAGCGCGTCGTCGACGTGATCCGCCGACTGCGCATCGACCTTAACGAATACCACCCGGACGTTTGGATCAGCGTCGACACGACGCTCACAGCCGTCGCCGAGCCTGCCTTGCGCGCCGGGGCATCATTGATCAACGACATCTCCGCCGGGCGGGAAGACCCTGCCATGTTCGACCTCGCCGCGGCGCAAAGCGTGCCCATCGTGCTCATGCACATGCAGGGCACGCCCGAAACCATGCAGCGCAACCCGCGCTACAACGACGTCGTCGCGGAAGTGCAGGCCTTCCTGCTCGAACGTGCCGACGACGCCGCCGCTGCGGGCCTGACCCGCGAGCAGATCGTCATCGACCCGGGCGTGGGCTTCGGCAAAACGGTGGACCACAACCTTCGCCTGCTCGCCAGCCTGGCTGACTTCGTCGCGACCGGTCACCCGGTGATGCTCGGCGCCAGTCGCAAGGGCTTCATCGGCAAGGTCGCCGAGTCCACCACCCAGCAGGCCAAGGACCGCGTCGGCGGCACATGCGCCACCACCACCCTCGGCGTCTGGGCCGGCGTGAGCCTCTTCCGCGTTCACGATGTCCGCCCCAACCTCCAGGCCGCCCAGGTCACCGCCGCGATCCGCCTCGCCCAACAAAACACCGGCGCCGCAAGCTAGCCCAACCATGCCATTTCGCGCATCACCATTTAGCCTTAGCCGCGGTGCTCGCACTGCGCTCTTCCCCGCGCTCACTTCAGTCCTGTGATCTCAAACCTACTCACCGCGCAACCGCGCCGACGCCGCATGCGCGTCCAACCCCTCGGCGTCGGCCATGCGGGCAACATGATCAATCGCTCGCTTCGGCATGCCCTGGCGATACGCGACCGTGCCCGTGCGTTTGAGAAAGGTGTAGCAACTGATGCCACTGGTGAAGCGGGCGGTCGTGCCGGTGGGCAGGCAGTGGCTGGGGCCGGCGTAGTAGTCGCCCGCCGCGACGGGCGTCGTGTCGCCGAGGAACACTTCGCCCGCGTGACGAACCTCTTTAAGCATCGCATCCGGGTCGGCCACCGCCAGGTTCAAGTGCTCGCACGCAATTTCGTTCGCAACCGCCACCGCCTGCGATGCGTCGGCGACAAGCACGGCACACGAGTCTTGCGTCAGCGCCTTTTCAATCGCGGCGACACGCTTCCGCTCGCGCAGCTGCTTTTCAATCTGCGACTGCACATCGTCGAGCACGGCAGGCGACCAGGCAACGAGAAAACACTTGCCCGGGTCATGCTCGGCCTGGGCGATAAGGTCCGCAGCAACACGCGCGGGGTTGGCGGACGCGTCGGCAATGGTGACGATCTCGCTCGGCCCATAGAACCCGCCATCCGTGCCGGTGACGCCGGCGACCTGGGCCTTGGCGAGCTGAACGAAGACGTTGCCCGGCCCGGCGATCATGTCGACCGGCTCAACCGAGGCCGTGCCATGAGCCAGCGCCGCGACGCCTTGCGCCCCGCCGATGCGGTAAACGCGCGTGATGCCGAGCAGGTGAGCGGTCGCGAGCACGATGGGGGAGATGTCGCCGACCGCCTGATCGCCGGTGCGCGTCGGCGGCGGGCTCATTACGGCAATGCGATCCGGCGCGACACCCGCGACCTGCGCGGGCACTGCCAGCATGATGAGCGTCGAGAAAAGCACAGCCGTGCCGCCGGGCACGCACAGCCCGACGCTGTCGACAGGCGTAAAACGCAAGCCAAGCTCCGCGCCGCCAAGCTCAATCGGCTTGGGATCGCGCGGCAGGATGTGCTCCTGATATTCGCGCACCTGCTTGATCGCCGACGCGATGGCCTCGCGCAGTTCAGGGTCAAGCTCGCGCACCGCCGATGCAAGCTCGGTCGGCTGTACGCGAATGCGGTCGGCAGTGAACTGCGGGTCGGTCCACTTCTGCATGTACCGAACCAGCGCCGCGTCGCCTTCGTTGGCAACGTCGGCCACCACACGCTCGACCGTCGCGGCGGCATCGCTGCTGGAGGAAGCGGTCGCGCGCAAGCGGGCAAGGCATTGATCGTAGCCTTGCCGACCGAGATCCGTGCTGAGGTCAAATCGAGGGAGCATGGGGACAGTTTCTGGTTTGTGGTTGTACGTTTCGGGTTGGAAAAGCCCACGGACTCAGTCCGTGGGCTTTGATCGGATTGAAGTCGAGACAGTTTAGCTGTTCGATGCCCGCCGTACGAACAGGCCGCCACGCCGCTGGATCGCGCCGCGAATTTCAAGCATGGTCAGGTCGGCCTGGATCGTCTGCACCGGCAGGCCCGTGTGAGCTGCCACCTGGTCAAGCGAACATGGCTCGGCGAGCACTTTGACGATGCTCGTCTGCGTGTCGGTAAGGTTACGCTCGAACAACGACCCGTTGTTGTCCGCCGTCGCATCCGCGCTCGCGTCAGATTCCGACGGCGCATCCTCGTCGTTGAGGTTGGCTTTGATCAACTGACCCGCCTCGCCGAGGCCGTCGAGGATGTCCGCGGCGTTCGTTACAAGCGTGGCCCAGCCTTCGCGGATCATCTTGTGGCAGCCTTCCGACGCCGGCGAGTCGACGCGGCCGGGCAGGACGAGCAACTCCCGGCCGTGCTCTTCGACACACAGCCGAGCGGTGATGAGCGCCCCGCTGCGACGCGCCGCCTCAACCACGAGCACGCCCAGCGACAGGCCGGAGACGATGCGGTTGCGACGGGGGAAGTTTTCGGCAGTGGGCGGCGTCTGCGTGGGAAACTCGCTGATGACCGCACCATGCTCGCCGTCGCTGGCGACGATCTCGGCAAAGAGGTCGATGTGCTCTTTCGGGTAAGGCTTCGCAAGCCCCGAGCCGAGCACCGCGATGGTGCGCCCTTTCGCTCGCAACGCGCCGCGATGCGACGCCGCGTCAATGCCATACGCCCCACCGCTGACGATGCACAGCCCGGCTTCGGCACACTGGTAGCTGAGTCGCTCTGCCTGCTCGCGGCCGTAGTGCGTGCATCGCCTTGAACCGACCACGCCCAGCGCAAGCGCATCATCATCGCGCAACCGCCCACGCACCCAAAGCAGCGGCGGCGGGTCGGGAATGTGCTTGAGCAAGCGCGGGTAGCTCGCGTCGTTGATGCCCAGCAGCGCGACGCCTGCCTTGTCGACCTGCTCCAGTTCGCGATCCACCGCATCGCCTGCGAGCGTGTCTGCGAGCGCCGCGGCGAGCTTCGAACTCGTCTTGCCCGGGCCGATGCCCTGCACGCGAGCGAGCTTGTCCGCGGTAACGCCGAGCGCCGCCTCGGCCGAGCCGAACGCTTCGATACATCGATTAACGCGCGTGGGCCCGAAGCCCGGCGTGAGCAGCAGGGTCAACAATGCACGTCGCGGAGCATCAGGCATGAAGCGAGTTTAGCAAAGTTGAGCGTGTTCTTTACGCCAAGTCGCCAAGAAGCCAAGGCGCCAAGAAGAGAGAGCAGAGTACACGACCAATACATAGAAGTGGGATTCAGTCACAAATGCCACGGATCAGACAAAAGATTCAGATTCCGTGATTTCAATTTTCACTTTTCTATGTCCGTGCGTTTCCGTGACGCTCCCCCCCTTCCTTGCCTTGTTCTTGGCGTCTTGGCGTCTTGGCGTTGTTACGTTATGACGCCGCCGCGACGGAGATAAAAAAAGCCCGTCCCGGTACCTGACCAAGACGGGCCGTAGGGTCAAAATGTTGGAGCTGCGGTAAGGTTTGTCAGCTCCGTCGAGCAGTCTACCACAGCTCACTCCTGCGACTGCTACAACAACAGGAAGATACCACTGGACCACCTCCTTGACAGAAGACTTCCTTCCAGCCGTCACCGTCTGGAGCCGATCTCAAGGTGGCCCGCCTGCCAAGCAGCTCGGCAGTGCGTCGCACCCAGATCGGGCAGCGGCCGCCGGACTCTTACCGCCTCGCGACGTCTCACGAGGCCCATCGCCCGCCAGCGTGGTCTGTGCCAGGGAGTTCTTCATGCCACCCTGTCACCTGGTTGCCGACGGTCGGCCGAGTGAGCTTGCCGGGGTGGGATCGCAAGGGTTTTCCTCGCGTCCGCCCCAGTGCCTGCTCGGCAAAGCTATTATCGAATACAAACGCCGAAGGTCAATAGAAATCTCACGAAAAATCGCCCGTCCTGTCCAGAATCGTCGAGCCGATTCGTCCATCTCCACACCGCAGCGCAGGTGCGATATAATGATCTATTCGCCCTGAAAGGGGGAGTGAATCACCCATGCTGTGGCAACCACCATTACCCGAACGCTACGCCAAACTTTCCGACGCGGAGTTGGCCCGCGCGATCCAGGCGCGCAAGGCCGAGCTCGGCTCGGATCTGATCATCCTCGGCCATCACTACCAGCAGGACGAAGTCGTCCAGTTTGCCGACTTCACCGGCGACAGCTTCAAGCTCAGCCAGGAAGCCGCCGAGCGCGTCAAGCAGGCCGGCGCGAAGTACGTCGTCTTCTGCGGCGTGCACTTCATGGCCGAGTCGGCCGACATCCTCACACCCGACGACGTCGCCGTCGTGCTGCCGGACCTCAGCGCGGGCTGCTCCATGGCGGACATGGCCGACTACGACCAGACGGTCGATGCGTGGCGCGACATTCACGAAGCCATCGCAGGCACGAACACACGCGTCATCCCGATCACCTACATGAACTCCTCCGCCGCGATCAAGTCGTTCGTCGGCGAGCACGGCGGCGCGGTGTGCACCTCCAGCAACGCCGACAAAGTCTTGCGATGGGCCCTCGCAGGCGGCGATGAACCGTTGGCGTCGGGGCAACAGGTCAAGATCATTTTCCTGCCCGACCAGCACCTCGGCCGAAACACCGCAGCGGCGCTGGGCTACGACGTGCAGCGCGACATGGCGCTTTGGGACCCCCGCCATCCCGACGGCTTCGGCGGACTCGATGACGAAACCATTCAACGCGCGACGTTCCTTTTGTGGAAGGGGCATTGCTCGGTGCACAAGCTGTTTCGGCCGGAGCATGTCGAGCAGATTCGCGCCAAGTGGCCGGACGTGACGGTGATGGTGCACCCCGAATGCGATCACGAAGTGGTCAAGCTCGCCGACCGCACGGGTTCGACCGAGGGGATCATCCAGGCGATCGAGAGCGCGCCCGCCGGCAGCCGATGGGCCATCGGCACGGAGGTGCACCTGGTGAACCGTCTCGCGAAGCAGGCCGAGCAGCGCGGCGTCACCGCCCGCATTCTCAGCGACTGCCAATGCCTGTGCACAACGATGTTCCGCATCAACATGCCGCAGTTGCTCTGGACGCTCGACCAGCTCGCCAGCGGGAAAGTGGTCAATCAGATCAAGGTGCACCCCACGGTGCAGAAGTGGTCGCTGGTCGCGTTGGACCGCATGCTGGCGATCACGGGCAAGACGCCTTCGTCCAGCGCCGCTAGCGCCGCCACGGCGTGAACGGTGTGAGAAGATGCGCTACCTCGCGCAGCTCGGCTACAATGATGGTGGAACGGTTGTCCACTTCTGCGTGAGGTGCAGTATGTCCAACACCGATGACATGATCGTCGTTTACGAAGCCGGCAGTCTCGCCGAGGCGCAGTTGCTCAGCGACCGCCTCGCGTCGGCCGACATCAGCAACCATGTTGCCAACGTGGACAGCCCGTTCGACGGCCTGGTGGCAGGGCATCAGACCGTGCCCGTGCGCGTGCTCTCGCACGACGCGGAGCGTGCAAGGCAGATCGTGGATGAATTCATGAACGAGCACGCGGACTGACGACGCGTGGCGATCACACCGCGCCGACCATCTCACCATTTAGCCGCGTCGCTTGCGACGCGCTCTTCTGCGTTATGAGTCCGCCACGAAGGTCGACACCCGCCGCTCGCGGTTCGCAATACGCTTGAGCGCGTGATTCACGCCTTGGCAAATCTCACTCGGCCAGACTACTCCCGCGGTCACTTTCGATAAGCTTCATCAATATGTCCGGCTCCGGACGCAGCACCGTATTGCGGTGTTCTAGCGTCCTCTCGACACGCTTCGATTTGCCAACGACCCGGCGACGCGTCGTAGTCAGGCGCGTCTGACCCCGAACAGTAATACCGACCAGTCGACCGTCGGCCAGCATGATCGGTCCGCCGCTGTCGCCGTGACCAATCGGGACATCGTGCTGAATGAATCGAAATACGAACTCACCCGCTGCGCACGCCTCGCGGTTAACCGCCGTCGTGATCTCGTTCAACCGACCCCCCGAAGCGATTGGCGGCCAGAAACCCGTCCCACCCATTCCCACCAATGGGGTCTCGACCTGCAATTCCTCCTCCACAGCCCATTCCGCGGCCACTTCCAACGTCAACGGCGCATGGATAATGGCCAGATCCAGCACACCATCCGCCAAGTAGTCACCCTCGGCCCCTCGCCATACTACTCGAACAGGCGCAATCACAGCCTCGCCCGTGTGCCAACTCATCACGTATATCGGTTCGGGCAAAAGGTTCACGACATGCGCAGCCGTCAGAAAATATCCATCCGCCGTCAGGGGAACAGCCAGCCCCTGGCCGTACGTGCCGGAGCCGTCCGCAGACTCAAACCGCGTCCCGTTTTCATCAACCACCGGCACCAAGTTCCCGGCCAATCGAAACGTGAGCGCCCGCAGATGCGTTTCCAACGGCACGCCATCCACCGTCCTTGACGCCAGTTCCTCAAAGGATGCGGCCCGCTCGTCTGGGCTCGGCGCAGGAGGATGCTGCACATCATGCCATCGACAGCCGGCCAACCCCAGCATAGCGCTCGCCAGGGCCACAACCATCAATCGCAAAGCTGTTTCGCCTGCCATAGGGTGTCCCCCTTTAACGCTGCTCCGGCCGGGCTGCCCCCCTTCACGCCGCGTCGCTGGTTTCCAGCACCGGCTTGCCGTCGATCGTCACGCCCTGCAACTGCGCCAGCGGGCCGTGCGGCTTTTTCGCTTCCTCATCGAGCTTGCGCTTCGCGGAGGGGTTGGCGTATTTATTGAACAGGGTCGCTTTCGCGGTCGCCCAGAAGCCGCCAAAGCTGCTGAACGTGTGGTTGACCGCCGACGACTCGTAGCCGCAGTGGACCATGCACTGCTGGCAGGACGGGTTGCCGGACGCTCGGCCGTAGTTGCTCCAGTCCGTCTCGTCGATCATTTCCTGGAACGTGTCCGCGTAGCCGTCCTGCAACAGGTAGCAAGGCTTCTGCCAGCCGAAGAGGTTGTACGTCGGCATGCCCCAGGGGATGCATTCGTAGTCGCGCTTGCCCATGAGAAACTCAAGGTAAAGCGGGCTCTGGTTGAACTGCCACCGCTTCTTGCGGTTGGAGAAGATCATCTCGAACAGCTCGGTCGTCTTCTTCCGCTCGCGCAAAAAGCTCTGCTGGTCGGGCGCTTTGGGGTACGCATAGCCGGGGCTGACCATCATGCCCTCGACGCCGACGTCCATCATTTCATCAAAGAACTGGCGAACCGAGTTGGGGTCGGCCCCGTCGAACAGCGTTGTGTTCGTCGTCACGCGGAAGCCGCGCTCGACGGCCATGCGGATGCCGACCATCGCCTTTTCATACGTGCCTTCACGGCAGACCGCGAAGTCGTGGTGCTCTTCCTGGCCGTCCATGTGCACGCTGAACGTGAGGTACTTGCTCGGCGTAAACAGGTCGAGCTTTTTCTCCAGCAGCAGCGCGTTCGTGCACATGTACACGTACTTCTTCCGCGCGACGAGGCCTTCGACGATCTCTTTGATCTGCGGATGCAGCAGCGGCTCGCCGCCGGGGATCGACACCATCGGGGCGCCGCATTCGTCCGCCGCCTGGAAGCATTGCTCGGGCGTGAGGTTCTGCTTAAGGATGTGCGGCGGGTATTGGATCTTCCCGCAGCCGGCGCAGGACAGATTGCAACGGAAAAGCGGCTCGAGCATCAGCACCAGCGGATAGTGCTTATTGCCCTTGAGTCGCTGCTTGATGACGTAACTCGCCACGGTCCACATCTGTGAGATCGGCACGGCCATGCTGTTCCAACTCCCTGTCTGGTCTGGGTGACGGCGCGGAATCCCCCCGCCGCGTGCTGCACACTATCTGCCCGCCGTCGGCCGGGCAAGTCGCCACGCGCCCGAGAGTCACGCCGACCGCGAACGCTTTGCCCCCGACGGATGGAATATCATGCGACACCATTGGGTTTGTCCGCATACAGTAAAAGGGCGACCCGACAGACGTGCCCAAGCGAAAGCCGTTGCATGACCCGTACCACCCTCGCCGCGCCGTCCCTTGTCTCGCAATCGGCCGAGCGGGTCGTTCACATGGTCGGCCTGGGCACGCACCACCCGCCGGGCCTGGTCCGGCAGGCCGAGTCCGCCGAGATCGCCACCCAGCGCTGCTGCGACAACGACGAGCAGGCCCACTGGCTGCATCGCGTGTACGAGCAGAGCACGATCGAGCGTCGGCACATCGTCGTCATGGACGACGGCCGAGCGGCGCATGACGCGTTCTACCCGCCTCGCCGATCGCCCGACGATCGCGGGCCCGGCGTGCAGCAGCGCATGCAGGCGTACGCCCGCTTCGCCCCACCGCTGGCCAGCGCCGCCGCCCGGCGAGCTCTCGCGCAAGCAGGCGTGCGACCGGCCGACGTCCGCCAACTCGTCACCGTCTCGTGCACCGGCTTCGCAGCGCCGGGGCTGGACATGCGATTGATCGAACTGCTCGGCCTGTCGCCGAGCGTCGGCCGAACCGCCATCGGCTTCATGGGCTGTCACGGCGCGGTCAACGGCCTGCGCGTCGCGCGAGCGCTCGCACACGAACACCCCGGCGAACCCGTGCTGCTGTGCGCCGTCGAGCTGTGCTCGATGCACTTTCAATACGGACATCACCGCCAGCGCATCATCGCCAATGCGCTGTTCGCCGACGGCGCCGCGGCCTGCGTGTTGCAGGCAAGCGATCACGAATCAGCAACGCCCGCCGCTACGCGAGCGCCCAACCCCGCGCCGGCGCAGTGGTCGGTCGTCGACACCACCTCATGCCTCCTGCCGAACACGCAAGGCGTCATGACCTGGACCATCGGCGAGCACGGCTTTCGCATGACCCTCTCGCCACGCGTGCCGGCGCTGGTCAAACGACACCTGCGCGACTTCCTCCAACCGTGGTTGGCCGAGCATGGGCTCGCTGTGGCAGACGTCGGGCAATGGGCGGTGCACCCCGGCGGCCCGCGCGTGCTTGATGCGGTCGAACAGGCGCTCGACCTGCCCGCCTCGGCGATGGCCGCGTCGCGCGACGTGTTGCGCGACTACGGCAACATGTCTTCGCCAACGGTGTTGTTCATTATCGAACGTTTGCCTTGCGTCGCGGGCGATGGCCCTTGCGTCGTGCTCGCCTTCGGGCCCGGGCTGATGATCGAAGCGGCATTGCTCATGCCTACATCACCACCGACGCCAGCGGGATAAGCTGCATCACCAGCTCGTCGCGCGTGTAGCTTTTCGAAAGGTCGATCGGCAACGCCATGCCATGCTCATGGTCCGACGCGAGCACGAGCATCGTCTCGCCTTCCTCGTCGTAGCCCATGTCCGCAGGCTGATGCCCCATCACGAACACGGTCGCGTCCCACGCCTGGGCCAGTTCGTCCGCGATCTTCTGGTTGTGATGCCGACCCCACACCATGTGATACGCCGGGCCGTCGATCGCCACGTCTTCCGCCGTCGGCACGCGATCGAGCACGGTCTTGTCAAACGTCTCGATCTTGCGCGGCGAAGGCAGGCTATGCGAACAGAACACGCCGTTGGCGCAACGAACCGCCAACGGCAGCGAACGGATGTACTCGTTCATCGCATCGCGTACCGCGTCGGCCTGATCGCCATAGAGAAAATCGACGCCTTGATCGAACGCATCAACCACACTCACGCCATGCTTGGAGATGCCTTCGCCGCCGAGCTGGGCGAGGTCGTGGTTGGCCATCAGCGGGATCACCTGCTTGGGATATTCCAGTTGCAAAGCGACCGCGCGGGCGAGGGTGCGGATGGACAGGTCGCGGCCGTTGATTCGGCCGGGCCCGTGAATTACTTCGTGCAACACGAGGTAACGGTCCGAGCCGCGGTGCAGGCGGGCAAGTTTCCACAAACGCTGGAAATTCAGGCCATGGTCATGCAGGTCGCCGGTCATCAGCAGTCGGCCGCGCCTGGGCAGATGGACCACCGCGCCCTTGCGGTCGGGGTGTTCGAGGTTGGCTTTGGCGGCGCGTTGGAACAGGTCGATGATGACGTCGGCGTCCTGAAGATTCAGGTCGCTGCCGGGCGGGGCGGGCTGGCTGGGGGGCGTGCCGGTGTCAGATGTCATGGCAAGAGTATCGCCGGGGGGTGAGCGGATGACAAGGTGCTGGGCCGTGATAGGTTTCGGGTGCCACGGCTTTTAAGCCGTGCGCTGCACAACCCGGCACGGCTTGAAAGCCGTGGTACCCGATCAAAACAGCCACTACGTGGTGTTGTGAGATTCACCTGTGAAACGCAATCATTCTTTCGGATGTTCCGACGGGTCCCAACGGAAGTCGATGTCTTTGTCCTTGTGGTACGTCTTCGCGGCGAGGCGGACGCAGGCCCAGCAGATCGCCCCTTCGGGGTTTCGGCCGGGCAGGTTGCCAGGCGACGGATGCACCCACCATCGCGTGCCCGGCTGATGCTCTTGCAGACACATTGTGCATGTAAACGCATCTTCCGCCGGCTCGCCTTGCGCCAGCGCGAGGTTCAGGCAGTCCAGGCAGAGCACCGAGCCTTTGTGTCCCTCGACCATGGCGCGCTCTTCGTCCCAGTCCACGCCACAGAAGTCACAAGAAATCACAATGCCGCCATCTTCATTTCGTTGCATATTGGTTGCCAATCAAGGTTGGTTGTCGTCAATCAGGATGGTCGTGCAGAAGGTACTGGATCTGGATCACCACATGCGGGTCAGCGGCGTCGATCTGCTCGCCCTCAGCTCGCCAACGGTACAGGCTCGTGAGGATCGTGCCATCCCAGTCGGCGTAGCCTGTGCTGCGGACGACCTCCGCGCGATCGACACTGCCTTGTGCGTTGAAGTAGATCCGCACCGTCGGATTGCGCGGAAACGCCGTCCGCAACGACGCGCGAAGCTGCGGGCGGGCCGTGCGGATTTCGATGCCCGGGCCGACGATCACACGGCCGGTGCGCCACTCCAACTCGCGCGGGTCGAGCTGCGTCGCGTCCGCTTCGGCATCGCTTCGCGGCGCTGCGGTCGGTCGGGCGTCAGGCGAGGCCGACGCGGCGTCCGCCTGCTGCGCGGACTCGGCCGGTGCACGGTCAGGCTCCGCGACCTCATCCGTCGGCTGAGCCTCGGGGTCGGGCGGGGGCAACTCGCCCACCGCGTCAAACTCGGGCAACGCGGGCGGCTCGGCTTCGGGCTCCATGTCCAGAGGCGGCTCGTCGAGTTCCGCCAGTTCCGCTGGCTCGGCCGACGCGTCGTCCGCGGCCGTGGGCGCGGGCGGCGTCGGGTTCATCTCCAGCGGCGCTTCGTCGGCCGGGTCCACCTCCTGCTGCAACGCAGGCTGCTCGGTGGTCGCTCGCGGCGCGACCAGCTCGCGATAGTCGTCGTATGAAATCCACGCCACGCTGGGCGTTCGCGACTCCGGCCGACCGAGCTCCACGTCCCGCTCAGGCAACGGCCGATCCACCGTCGGCTCACGCCCACGATCCGCCGCCGCCGTCGGCCGACCCGCCAGCGACAACAGCGTCGGCCACGCCAGCACACCCGCGTGCACCAGCACCGCCACCGCTGCACAAATCACCAGCACACGGTTCGACCCACGCCCACTCATGGCCCACCCCCGCCCCCGGATGCGCCACCACCCGCGCCACCGCCGCCGCCGGGCTCACCCACGATGACAAAGTCGTACAGCCCGGCCCGCTGCACGCGATTAATCAACGCCACCAGCATCGGCCCGCGGTCGACAGCCGGGCCCGCCGCGGCGTCGCCATCGAGCGTCGACTCCATCGCCAGGAACAGTCGCGGCGGGTCGTCCGCTTCCGCCAGTTCGCTTAGCCGACTGTCGAGCGTGTCGTTGTCGACCGGCTCGCGGTTGAGGTAGATCTGGCCCGCGCGGTCGATGGTGATCGCTTTCACCGTGCCCGTCTGCGCCGCTTCGCCCGTGCCGACCGGCACGAGTTCGACCGGCAGCACCTCCGCGCGCACCATCACCAGCAGGCTGTAGATGAAAAACGTCAGCAGGAGGAAGATGACGTCGAGCATCGGCAGCATTTCCACGCGCGGAGTGAGGTCGTGTCGGCGAACGTGAAGGCGTTGTCTCATCAACTCCATGGTAGCCCGCGATCGGCCGATGTTGCAGGGCCGAGCCATCGCTAGCCGAAAGTAATTACAAAGGTTTTACTGATCGACCCTTGACGAATGCTGCGCGGACCCGACAATCGATGCTGTCGAGCCGCGGTCACGGGGCCGGGCCGGAACGCATCTTTCACCTGCGAGGGGTTCGAACGCCTCCAAGATTGGGGAACACACACCATGACCGACCAACCAAACGAACCAGGCAATATGCCGCCAAACGAAGACCCCACCACGCCGCCGATCGACGGAGGCGACGCCATTCCGCCGACGCCGGATGAAAAGAACATGGCGCTGGTCGCTCACCTGCTGGGCATTCTGCTGAGCGTCATCGGCCCGTTGATCATCTGGCTGATCAAGAAAGACGATTCCAAGTTCGTCGACGATCAAGGCAAGGAAGCGTTGAACTTCCAGATCACGATTCTGATCGCCTACCTGATCAGCTCCGTGCTGACGACGGTGCTCATCGGCTGCCTGCTGCTGCCGATCGTGATCATCGTCAACATTGTCTTCTGCATCATCGCCGCGATGAAGTCCAAGGAAGGCATCCGCTATCGCTACCCGTTCGCGCTGCGGCTGATCAGCTGATTCGCATGCCCATCCAAACGAATAACCGCAAAACCCGGAGACGCGCGTCTCCGGGTTTTGTTTTGCGCGCTGCGGCAGATTTGAGTGGGAGGGGTGATCGATGGCGAAGCCCACGGCGTGACGCCGTGGGCTTCAACCGCACCCGAGAATCATGCTCGATCCGTATTACCCCACCCGTTCCGGTTTCAGCTCACGTGTCATCAACTGGCTGATCGCTTCCAGCGGGTCGAGGCCTTCGAACAGCACCTGATGGATCGCAGCGGTGATGGGCATCTCCACGCGATACTTTTCCGCGAGGGTGACGACGGCCTTGGTGGTGGGCACGCCTTCGACGACGCCGGGGATTTCTTCGAGCACCTCGGCGAGCTTTTTACCCTTGCCCAGCGCTTCGCCACAGGTGCGGTTTCGGCCGGTGGGCGAGAAGCAGGTGGTGGCGAGGTCGCCCACGCCGGCGATGCCGAAGAAGGTTTCCTGCGATGCGCCCATCGCGACGCCGAGGCGGGTGATCTCCGCCAGGCCGCGCGAGAGCAAGGCGCTCTTGGCGTTATTGCCCGCCTGCAAGCCGTCGAGGATGCCCGCCGCGAGGGCGATCACATTCTTCGTCGCGCCCGCCAGTTCGACGCCGAGCAGGTCCTTGTTTGTGTAGACGCGGAACCAGTGGGTCGTGAAGGTTTGTTGGAGCAATTCAGCGAAGGCGAGGTCATCCGACGCCGCGCAGACGGTCGCGGGGAGGCAGCGTGCCAACTCGCTGGCGACCGACGGGCCGGAGATGCTCGCCATCGGCCGAGCAGGTTTATCCGGATCGTCAGTGGACTTGTGCAGTACGTCGGCAATGATCTGCGTCGGGCGGAGCATGGTGTCCTGCTCGATGCCCTTGGCCACGGAAGCCACGGGTACGTTATCGGGCAGATGCTCAGCGAGGCGGGCCCAGACGGGGCGAATGTATTGCGTGGGGATGGCATTGACCACAAGGTCGGCGTCGCGAAAGGCTCCTGTGTCATCCGCGGTTAAGCGAACCGCCTCAGGTAGCCGATATCCGGGCAGGTAGCGGGTGTTTTCCCGCGTCTGGATCAGCTCGGCGACGTGGTCGGCGAATGGGCCCCAGACCGTGACCTTGAAGCCTCGGCTTTCGAGCAGGAGGGCACAGACGGTCGCCATCGAGCCGTCGCCGATGATGCTGATACGTTCCGGGGCGTTGGGAGCGGGGTTGTTCTGGGAAGGCATGGGCGTCCTGGCGCTGGGGTGATACTTACCTAGGTGGAAGTCGGCCACACGTTGGCGGCGGATCACCCCAATTGTGGCGGGTATGGCCTGCCGAGGCAAGGCGGCGAAGGTTGCCAGACGGGTTGTCGTTTGACGGGACTCGTTACTGCAAGGTAGCTTGCAGCCCCAGTACGCCGACCGATCCGGGTGGATTGGGCTGGTTGAACGCATGCGGATGTCGCGTCGCGGAGTCGGATCCTGATTCAGGAGCGCGTTGTGGAAACAAGTCATCGGACGTTGGAACGACCCTTGCGACGTGTATGGCGGTGGTCGCTGTTTGGCTTGCTGGCCGTGGTGCTGGTGGGCTGCGAGGTGGACTCGTTCTTCGACCAGTCCGTGGTGGGCCGGTGGGAGCGGACGCCGGTGACGCTGCCGATCCTCGATCGGCTTGACGTGATCGACGAGCAGGCGGGCCAGCGGCTCGACGTGACCGGCGTGCAGGCCGAAGACCTCGTGCCGGACGTGCGCGAATACGTCGTGGGCTCGGGCGACCTGATTACCGTGACCATTTTCGAACTGATCCGCCCCGGCGAAGACGCGGTGCAGACCCGGCGTATCGACGAAGTCGGCCGCTTTCGGCTGCCGATCGTCGGCGCGGTGCGGGCGTCGAACATGACCCCCACCGAGCTTGAGCAGCACATCAGCGAAGTGCTCGAATCCGAAGGCGTGCTTCGTAACGCCGAGGTGAGCGTGATCGTGCAGGAGGCCCGGCAGAGCACGTTCAGCGTGCTGGGCGAGCCGGCGCAGGGCGGCACGGCCGTGGGCACGTACACCATTCCCAAACCCGACTTCCGACTGCTGGACGCACTGGCCATGGCACGCGGCGTGCCGGGGCGAACCAAGCGTCTGCTGATCTACCGCCAGTCGCCTTTGACCGACGAGGTCGCCGGCGTGGTGCGTGACCGCGACGATGAAAACGGCGAGAACGGCGATCCGGGCGAGGCCCAGCAAGACGATCCGGCGGATCTGATCGACGAACTGCTGCGTGGCGAAGACCGCGACACCAACCGTAGCGTCAACGGCCAGCCCGAGCGTCGCGAGGCGCCGCGCGGCATCGACGACGGCCTGGGGACGGACGAAGGCCGCGCACCCTGGGTATACGTCGGCAGCGAATGGGTCCGGGCCGACAGCCCCGCCGCCCGCGCCGGCCGACGAACGAGCGACCGTGACGACCTCGCCGCTCTCAGCGAGATGATCACCCAGCGCATCATCGAGATCCCCTACGACCGCCTGCTCGAAGGCGACATGCGCTACAACATCGTCATCCGCCCCGGCGACGTCATCCGCGTGCCCGCACCCACGGCCGGCTTCGTCTACATCATGGGCGAAATCAACCGCCCCGGCGCGTACGTCGTGCCGGGTGAAAACGACCTGACGCTCAAGCAGCTGATCGCCTCGGGCGGCAACCTCGGCCCGCTGGCCGTGCCCGAACGCGTCGACCTGACGCGTCGCGTGGGCACCAGCCAGGAAGCGACCGTTCGGCTGAACCTGCGAGCTATCTTCAACGGCACGGAGCCCGACCTCTTCCTCAAGCCCAACGACATCGTCAACATCGGCACGAGCTTCTGGGCACAGCCGCTGGCGATCTTCCGCAACGGCTTCCGGGTGACGTACGGCTTCGGGTTCCTGCTCGACCGCAACTTCGGCCCGGACGTTTTCGACTAAAAACAGCATCGGACGCACGCTCGCGGCTGACCGCCGTCAGCATCGCTACCGATCACCTGGTTTAACCCCGAGCCCGCGCCACCCGGCGCGGGCTTTTCGTTTCCGACGGGGAATAGCCCTAAACGTCCACCGAGGGAAAACCGATACAAACTAAGTCTGCAACATGGTTTGCCTTCGACTCGCCGGCGATAATCCGGCTCGGCCCCGTTGTCGGCGGTTGCTGCGGACAGGTCCATCGGCGACAATGGTCGGGCTATGGCGCCCAGTCGGCATAACTGCGCCGAAGCCGGAAAACCTGCGGCGTCCAGAGTAGAACGGTTGAACCTGGCCCCTCGTTGTGGCGTAGGATCTACTTCTGCCAAGGGTGGTTCTCTCCCCTGGCGACAGACATCTTGCCGGCCGAGCCGGCGACCCAGGGGGACGGGGCGACCCGAGCCGAATTCATGTTGGCCTGGCAGGAGGGCGAAGCCGAACCGGTATGACCAGCACGACGCTGACTAATCTCGACCGCAGCCAGACTGCACGGCCGCTGATCTCACCCGCCGGGTGGGTCTGGCTGATCGCATTGGGCCTGCTTTTCGCCCTGTTCCACTACGTCTTCCTTCGGCGAACCATGCTGTTCGCGTTGAATGACAACAACTGGTCCCACGCGATGATCGTGCCGCTGATCAGCGGCTATTTCATCTACCAGCATCGCCAACGCCTTCAGGCCATCCCTGCCAAAGTCTGCTGGTGGGGCTTGCCCATCCTCTTCGTCGGCCTCGCGGGCTACGCGATGGGCATCTACCCCGTCCGCAACGATATGGCCCAGGGCTATGCCATGATCGTGGGGCTGTTCGGCCTCGTGCTGTTCCTGCTGGGCACGGGCATGATGCGCGTGCTCTGGTTCCCCATCCTCTACCTCGTGTTCGCGGTCAAGGTCTCCGACCGGATCTGGGAGCAGGTCGCGTTCCAGCTCCAGCAGATCGCCGCGGTCGGGGCGACGTTCGCGCTCCAGTTTTTCACGCCGTTCATCGACGGCTTCCACATCGACTACCGCGGCTCGACGATCGAGCTGACCTACCGTGGCGAGACCAACCCGCTGAACGTCGCCGAGGCCTGCTCGGGGCTGCGGATGCTGATGGCCTTCCTCGCGCTGGGCACAGCCATGGCGTTCCTGTTCGACCGCCCCTGGTGGCAACGGATTGTCATGGTGAGCATGGCCGTGCCGATCGCCGTGCTCGTGAACATCGGGCGCGTGACCGCCATCGGCCTGCTCTATCTGATCGACCCCGGCTACGCGCAAGGCGACTTCCACACCTTCGTGGGCATGCTGATGCTCATCCCGGCGGCGCTGCTGTTCCTGCTGCTGGGCTGGATCATGGACAAGATCGTCATCCAGGACGAGTCGCCTGCCGACGAGACGGCAGCCACGACATCGCCTGCTGCCAAGGCCCCGGCGCCCCATGCCATGTCCGCCACGGCGGAGGGCGACCTCGGGCTGTTTCGCCGACATGCCGGCCTGATCGGCCGCTTTGTCGGACTGGGCATTCTGCTGGCCGGCGGTGCGGTGACGATCTACATCGGCGGGCTCATGGGCATACGGCCGGACCTGATCGCCGAGGGGTTGTCGCCGTGGGTGGGCTACGTCGTCGGCGGTGCGGCATTGATCGGCGTGGTCGTATTGAGCCTCTTCCTGCCGCGCTGGATGCCGGGGCAGGACAACCGCGCGGGCCTGTTGCGATTCACCGCGGCGGCGGCGCTGGTGGCCGGCGTGCTGGCGGCCTCGCTGGTGGGCCAGCAGACGGTGCTGGCGATGACCCAGGCGGTGCTTTTCAAAGAGGCCGTGCCGCTGCGTCACCGACTGATTCACGTGCCGGACCACCTCGGGCCCTGGCAGCTCGTGCGTGAAGACCCGCCGTTGAGCCGGGAGATGATCGAGGAGCTGGGCACGGATACGTACCTCAGCCGTTGGTACCAGGACACGAGTTGGAACGACGACCAGCCGGGCGGGATCATCCGTCTGCACGTGGCGTACTACACGGGCACGGTGGACACCGTGCCGCACGTCCCCGAGCGGTGCTTCGTCGCCGGCGGACTGGAGCATCGCGGGCGCGGTCTGACGATGCTGGATCTGCCAGGCGACCGTTTCGAAGCGGACCCGGTGCATGGCGGTTATCTGCACCCGGCCAGCATTGAGCCGATGGTGCGGATCCCCGAGCGGAATTTCCGTGCGACCTATTTCACGTTCGCCGCGCCGAACCGGCAGGACCAACAAGAAAACGTGATCTACTTTTTCGTCGCCAATGGCAAGTACCTGGCCACGCCGGACGAGGTACGCATTGAAGGCTTCAATCCGCGTGACCGATACAGCTACTACTTCAAGGTCGAGCTTCAGATGCACCAGGTAGGTGACCGGGAACTAGCCAGCGAACGCGCGGCAGCGTTTCTGGAACACGCGATGCCGGAGTTGATGGCCTGCCTGCCGGATTGGGTCGATGTGACCGAAGGCCGATATCCAGTGGATGATCGACGTAGCTCGACAACCGCTGCTCAGGATCAACCCGCGTCGGCGTTGCCGTAACCCTGGCGAATGTGACGGAGAACTAAGTCGATGGCCGCACGTGTCAACACCAAATTTGTCTTCATGCTCAGCGCCGCGCTGATCCTTCTGGTCGGCGGGGTCGGCGCCTACTGGTTCATGTTCGTCCACCGCGATCCGGAGGAAATGATCCAGCGCGGCGACCAGGCCTTCGCCGCCCAACAGTATGACGAAGCGGTCGAACAGTACGGCCGGGCGCTGCGCCGTCGCTCGAACGACACGAACCTGCTCGAAAAATACATCGCCGCACTCGAAATCGCGCCGGTCGAAACCGAGCTGCTCGCACAGCGATACGCCGGCCAACTTCAGGAATCGCACCGCCTGGTCAGCGAACAACGACGCGACGATCCGGAAGCGCTCGAGCAATACTACGGCCTGCTCTGGCAGCTGGCGCGAGACAATCTCGCCTCCCATTCACGCATCTACACGCTCAGCGACCGCCGCCTCGCGGACGACCCGGACAACGTGGTCGCCCGGGGCTATCGCGGTATGACCCAGACCCGTCGCCTTACCCTCGACCGCTCGCGTGCCGATCAGCTACAGGCCCGCGAAGATCTTGAGTTCGCCCTCGAACGCCGGCCCAACGACACGGAACTGATGCACCACCTGGCGCTGTGGAAGCTGTTCGAAGCGAACCGGCTGGACAGGCCGGCGGGCAACCGCGAGCAGGCCGCCAACCTGCGGGCCGAGGCGGTCGCCTTGTCGCAGCAGATGCTCGAACACGCCCCGGACGATCGGCAGCGACAGGCGCTGCATCTGCGGCTACTGCTCGATCCGACGATCAACGAACAGGAGCAGGCCCGGCCCGTGCTCGATGCGCTCGAAGCACAGCTGCTGGAAGACCCCCAGCCGCGACATGTCGTGCTCGCTACGGTGGACATGCTCGTCCGCTCGGACCGCACGCCGGTTGAAGGCACGAACCGGACGCAAGGCGTGATGCGGGCGACGCAACTGCTGGAAGCCGCGACGCAGGCGTACCCCGACGAAGCGGTCTATCGCCTGACGTTGGGGCGATACATGGTCGCCCTCGGTGAACGTGACGAAGCACTCGACCAATTCGAACGAACGCGGCAGACCGCTCAACGAGCGCCGGCGCTAGCGTTTCTGCGCTGGCAGCAGGCCGGCACGGAGGCGGCGATCCAGCAGGCGGACCTGCTGATCGGGCGTATCCCGCAAGCCGAGTCCGACCAGCAGCGCGAAGCCCTGCGGCAAGAGGTGAATCAAATCCTCGAGCCGGTCCGCGAACGCGTGCCCGATGCACCGTCGCTCGCGTTGCTCGATGGCAAGCTCGCCCTGCTCGACGGTGAACTCGGCCAGGCCGCGATCATCTTCGACCAGGCCTCGGAGCGATACGACCATCGCAACCCCGAACCGCTGCGGCTGGCTGCCCACGCGCATCGGCGTCAAGGCGACTGGGGCGCCGCCGCCGAGCGACTGGAACAGCTGCTCACGCTGCAGCCCGGCCGTGTCGACACGCATGTCGAGTTGGCGGACATCTACCTCAGCGGCGGCCAGACCGAGCAAGCCCAGCAACGGCTGGATGCCGTGCTCAACGAAGTGCCCGATCACCCGCAGGCGCTTCGCCTGAAGGCCCGCCTGCTCAGCCAGCAAGGCGCGTCGGATGAAGCGATCGACATTTACCGCAGCCTGGAGAACCTTGACGACGGCCAGGCCGTGATGGAACTGGTGCAGCTTTACCTGCGGTCCGACCAGCAAGGCGAAGCCGTAACGCTGCTGAATCGTCGACTTGAAGCGGCGCCCAACGACCTGCGTGCACTTCAGGCATTGCTTGCCCTCAATGACGATGTCGCCGAGGCCGAGCAACTGTTCGAAGCGGCGCTCGCCGACGGCGCGAGCGAGCAAGCAGTCAGTCGGTTGCGTCGCCTGTACGCCGGTGAAGAGATCTCCGTTGACGAAGCCATGGAAGAAGCGATCGCGGCCCGCGAGGACCCGATCGAGCGAGCGCTGCTGCGGGCCGAGATCGCCCGCCGGCGGGGTGACATGGACCAGTTCCGCGCCGCGTTGGACGAAGCGGAACAGATCGACCGGCACCACCCGCGTGTGGTCGAGATGCAGTTTGACGTAGCACTGGCCAACGAAGACTGGGAGCGTGCCCAGCGATACGCGCAGGCGGGGCGCGACCGCAACCTTGACCTGGCGGAGGGTGAGTTTTACCGCGGTCGATTGGCGGCGGCGCGGGGCGAGTTCCGCACGGCGGTGGCGCACCTGCGGCGGGGCCTCTCCGCTCGGCCGGTCTACTCGGATGGATGGCGGTATCTCGGCGACGCCCAACGACTGAACCGCGACCTGGACGACGCGGCCGACGCGTATCGGCGTGCGGTCGAGCAGCGGCCGAACAATGTGCCGGCCCTGCGCGGCCTGGCGGCGGTGCACGACGGCCGCGGCGAGCATGATGCCGCGCTGAGCCGACTGCGCGAAGCGCTTCAGCATCAGGGCAACGATCCGCAACTGCTTGAACAGTACCTGCAATACGAGCAACAGCACGGCGACGTGCGGCAGGCAATTGCGTTGCGCCGGCAACTCGCGGAGCTTGCCAGCGATCAGTACGACAACCGCCGAACGCTTGCAGTGCTGCTGGCCCGCGCCGGCGAAGCGGACGAAGCCATCACCACCGCCGAGGCGTTGATCGAAGACGAAGGCGAAACGCGCACGAACGTCGCGCTGCTCGCCGAGGTGCACCGACTGGCGGACGATGCGGCGACCGGGCTGGCGACACTGGAAAATTACATCGCCCAGCGTGGCGATGAGCAATCGTCGGCCGACCAACGGCTGCTGGCCCGCTACAAGCTGTCGATCAACGACGGCGAAGGCGCGGTGGCCGCCTACGAACAGGCCATCGCGTTGGACGACGACCCGCAGCAGCCCGCCAAGCGCGAGTTCGCCGACCTGCTGTTCGACCGTGGCGTGTTTGCCGAGGCGTTGCCGTTCTATCAGAGCCTGCACGAATCGATGCCGGAGGACACGGTTGTCGCGCTTCGGCTTGCCGAAACGCACATCCAACTGGGCAACCCGGAGCATGCCGAGGCCATCCTCGCCGACGCGCCGGAGAGCGCGGAGCGATGGGCGCTGCAAGCGATCGTGGCGCGGGCGGGCGGCGACTTGGCGGGGGCGCGGCAGGCGATTGACCGCGCGATCGGCCGCAGCGATGCCAACGCGCTGCTTTATGTCGAGCGGGCGCGCATTCGAATTGAAGGCGAAGACGATCGGACCGCCGCGGCGTCGGACCTGCGTGAGGCGCTGCGCCTTTCGCCGGCGCTGCTGCCGGCCCGTCAGATGCTGGTGCAGTTGCAGTTGGGGCGCGGCGACACGGCCGCGGCCCAGCGAGAGCTTCGCACGATGCTCAGCCAGGCGCCGCAGCATCGGGCCAGCCGACTGCTGCTGCTTGAGTTGTACGTCAATGACGGTGAGTATCGCGCGGCGGACAGTCTCGCCGCCGAGGGCCAGCAGCTTTCGCCGCAGGACCCGACGTGGCCTCGCTTGCGTGCGCAGGTGGCGGCGCAGGCGGGCGAGACGTCCGCGGCGGTGGGCCACTGGCGTAATGTGTTGGCCGTGTCCGCGAACGCGTCGCATCTGGCGGGGATGGTGAGCTTCCTGCTGGAGCAGGAGATGTACACCGAAGCGTTGAACGTATTAGGTGAGCACGAATCGTTGCTGTCGCAGTTCGCGATGCTCGAAGCGTTGCGCGGCCGGGCGCTGGCGGGCACGGGTCAGAACGATGCGGCCGAGGCTGCATTCGCCGCCGCACTGGGCGCGGCGCAGAACCCGGGCCAACTCGGTTCGGTGGCGGCGTCGATGATGCAGACGTGGGACGCGAGCGGCGCGATCGATCGGCTACAGACGCTGGAGTCGGACTTGTCGCCGGTGAAGCGTCAGCTCGCCGCGGCGCAGATTGAAATTGCTTCCGGCCAGTATGAGCAGGCGTCCGACCGCTTACAGACGATGACTTCCGAACTGGAGCAGGCTGAGCAGCCGGTGCGTGTGTTTGGCATGCAGTTGCTGGCGACGGCATTGCATCAAGGCGGGGCTCATGCCGAGGCACGACAGGTTTACGAGCAGGTGCTCGAAGCGGCGCCCGAAGACGTGGCGGCGTTGAACAACCTGGCGTTTCTGCTGGCCACGCAGTTGGGCGAGCCGGAATCGGCCCTTCCGCTGGCCGAACGTGCAACGGAGCTGGCACCACAGAACGCCCGCGTGCTCGACACACTGGGCTGGACACAGTACAAGATGGGCCTCCACGAGCAGGCCCGCGCGACGCTCGAGCAAGCTCTGGCCATCGAACCGTTGGCACCGACGTATCTGCATCTGGGTACGTTGCATCACGAATTGGGCAATACCGAGCAGGCGCAGGAACTGCTCACCGAAGCCGTCACCCTGGCTGAGCGATCGGGCGATCAAACATCGCTGGAGCAGGCCAACGAATTGCTGGCCCGGATTGCCGGCTCGAATTGATCCGTAACGAACAAGACCGCGAACCGAGGACGAAGCACCGATGAGCGCGAATCTGCCATCACCCATCTCGCCGCTGGGCCCGACGACGGGCATGACGCCCGCGACCGGCGGCAGTCGTTTCAAGCCGATCGATCCGCTGCGCGTCCTGCGGAAGTACATGTGGCTGCTGATGCTGCTGGTGATCGTCGGCGTCTCGCTCGGTATCGGCACGTGGTATGTGCTGCGCACACAGGCCCCGAGTTATACATCGCAGGCCCAGCTTCGCGTCACCCCACTGCCGCAGGCCGACTCGACGCGGGTGGCGTCGGAAATGCATCAGCAACGACTGGATGTGCTCGCGACGTTCATTCAAAACGAGATCATGCGCTTGCGTTCGGAGGATATCCTCCGCGCGACGCTGGACCGCAGCGAAGTGCGAAACACGCGATGGTTCCAGCAGCATGGCCATGACCCGCTTCGCGCGAGTGAGAAGCTGGCGGACGATCATCTGCGCGTATCGATGATGCGTGGCACGACGTTGATCAACGTCAGCGTCAGCACGCGCCATGCCGCCGATGCCGCACCGATTCTCGATGCCCTGCTGGCGGTCTATCTGCAACAGATTCGCCGACAGTACTCGCAGGATCGTGACGACATGCGTGTCACCTACACCACCGAGCGCGACCGCTGGGCGGGTGAGGTGGAGCAGTATCAGCGGGAGCTGCGCGACTTCCTTCGACGCGAAGACCTCAGCTCGCTGGAAAGCCGACACAACGAAGCGAGTATTGCCTATCAGCAGTTGGCCAGCCAGCGTGTTGAACTGGAACTGATGCTCGACCAGATGCGTGCCAGCTACGAAGCGATGCAGGAGCAGCAGCAGGCCGGCGAGGTCGGATTGACGCCCGAACAGATGGTCGAACTCGAAGCTCGGCCAGGCATCGAACGACTGAACTCGGAACTTCGATCCTACCGCAAAGAACGCGAAGCCATGCTCGACCGCTTCGGCGAAGACCACTATCAGATCCGCCAGATGGACAACCGCATCCGCGCGACACGCGAAGAGCGGGATCGCGAAATGCAGCGGATGGCCCGCGAGCTTCAGTCCGCGCGGCTCGAACGCGCGGGCATGGACGTCCGATCGCTGGAAAGCCGGGCCGCCGCGCTCGAACCGCGGATGCGCAGCGCTACCACCCGGCTGACCGACTTGAACGATCGGCTGACGCGCTTCCGCCAGTTGCAGGAGCAGTTGGAATACGCCCGCGAACGGCGGGACGTCGCCTCCGAAGCGCTCGACTCGATTCGCGTGGAAGACGCACGCCCCGACGCCGTGCCCGTCCGTCCACACGTCCGCCCGACCGTAGCGCAGTTGACGTTCCCTCAGCCACGAGTGGTCGTACCCGGCGTCACGTTGCTGGTCGTCGGCCTGGGCGTCGGGTTGATCCTGCTGCGGGAAATGCTCGACCAACGCCTCCGCAGCCCCCAGGACGTCAAGGCCTGCGCCGAAGCGGACCTGCTGGGCATGGTGCCCGATGCCAGCGAAGACCCCACCGACCCCGGCCGCATCGAACGCGCCGTCGCCCGCAATCCCACCGGCCTCGTCGCCGAGTCGTTCCGGCAGGTTCGCACCGCCATCATGGCCAAGATGGACCGCCGCGGCTACAAGACGCTCGTCCTCGCCAGCGCCCAAGCCGGCGGCGGCAGCTCGGCGGTCACCGCCAACCTCGCCGCCAGCCTCGCGCTGAGCCATCGCAGCGTCTTGATCGTCGACGCCAACTTCCGTCAGCCTCACCAGCATGACCTCGCCGCCGTGCCGCAGACGCCCGGCCTCGTTGAATGCCTCACCGGACGCGCCAAGCTCGCCGACGCCGTCGCACGCACGGAAACTGAAAACCTCAGTGTCCTGCCCGTTGGCGATGTGAACGGCGCCGCGCCCGAACTGCTCGACGACGCCCGCTTCCGCACGCTGCTCAGCGAGGCCGAGCGCGAATATGACATCATCCTCATCGACGCCCCGCCCGCCCTGCTGGCGACCGACACGCAACTGATCGCCCGACATGTCGACGCGATCGCGCTGATCGTTCGCGCCGATCGCGACACGCGCGGCATGACCGACCGCATGCTGCGACTGCTCGACGGCCACCGCGCCGACGTGCTGGGCCTGATCCTCAACGGCATCCGACCCAGTGCCGGCGGATACCTGCGCCGCAACTACCAGGATTACTACCGCTACCAAAAGAACGGTAAAACCAACGGCACCACCCCACCGGCCGGCCGACTGGCCGCGCCCGAGATCAACGAGCCGCAAGACACCGCCAGCCGCTGATTCGCAACATGATGACCATGCTGCCGGCGCTGGGTGAGATTGTGGCCTGAACAAGCGAGGTATTTGCTTGGCCGACAAGGTTCTTATTACAGGCGGCGCGGGCTTTATCGGATCGCACCTGGCCGAGTGGTTTAAGCAGCAGGGCCGGGCGATCGTGCTCGTTGACGACCTGTCGACCGGCCGACGCGAAAACATTGCCCCCCTGCTCGACCGCGACTGCCAGCTCATCGAAGGCCGCGCCAGCGCCGTGCTGCGCGACCCCGCGGTGCTCGTCGGCGTCAGCGAGATCTACCACCTCGCCGCCGCGGTGGGCGTCAAGCTCGTCGTCGATCAGCCCGCCGAGATGGTGCGCAACAACATCGACGAAACCCACGCCGTGCTCGACGCCGCCCGGCAAGCCAACGCCGCCGTGCTCATCGCCTCCTCCAGCGAGGTGTATGGCAAATGCCCCACGCTCCCGCTTCGCGAGGACATGGAGCTCGTCTACGGCCCCACCACCGCCTCACGCTGGAGCTACGGCCTGACCAAGGCCCTGGACGAACATCTCGCTCTCGACTACCACCGACGCTACGGCCTGGGCGTGATCATCACCCGGCTGTTCAACACCATCGGCCCCCGACAGCTCGGCCGATATGGCATGGTCGTGCCCCGATTTGTCTCCAGTGCCGTCCGTAATCAGCCGATTCAAGTCTATGGCGACGGCCGGCAGACGCGGGCCTTTTCCGACGCGCGCGATATTGTCCGCGCCATGGCCGACCTGCTGGGCAAGCCCGCTTGTCATGGGCAGGTCTACAACCTCGGCTCAGACCGGCAGATCACCATCCGCCAACTCGCCGAGATGGTCATCGACCTCGCCGGCAGCACCGGCGGCGTCCGCGAAGTGCCCTATGAAGCCGTGTATGGCCAGAACTTCGAAGACCCGCCGCAACGCCTGCCGGCACTCGACCGAATCCGCAACGCCATCGGCTTCAAGCCGCGATACACGCTCGAACAGACACTCACCGAACTGATCGAACGCGAACAGCAGAGCCTCGCCATCACTTCCGGAACTGCTTCGGACGCCTGCGAATGATCCAGACGTTGGCCCAACTCGAACGCCACGCCCAGGACGCCGACGCCGCGCCCACGGTCAACCTGCTTTCGGTTATCGCCCCCTACATGGGTGTGTTCTTCGCCGCGTTCTTTGTCGCCATCATCCTCACGCCCATCATGCGATGGGCCGCCACACGCAACGGCGTCGTCGACTGGCCCGACCTCAAACGCAAAAACCACGTCCAGCCCGTGGCCTACCTCGGCGGCGTGGCCATCTTCCTCGGCTGGCTCGTGGGCGTCACCCTCTGCTACTTCATCGCTCCCCAGCCCAACGGCGACGGCGCAATCACCGCCTCGCTGATCAACTTCCCCATGAGCATCATCCTCGGCGCCGCCGCCATCACCCTCACCGGCCTGTTCGACGACGTCTACGGCATCAGCCCACGCGTCAAGGTCGGCGGACAGCTATTCGGCGCCGCGGCACTGGCCAACGAAGCCGTCGGCCTGCAACTGATCGAAAGCTCCATCCAACTCATGGGCCTGCCCGAAATGCCCGGCTGGGTGGTCTACCTGCTCGGCACCGCCGTCATCGCCGTGTTCGTCCTCGGCGGATGCAACGCCACCAACCTGCTCGATGGGCTCGACGGCCTCGCCGCCGGCGTCACCGCCATCGCCGCCCTCGGCTTCCTCGTCATCGCAGGCATCATCGTCCTGCGAACCCTCGACAGCCCCGGCGACGCCAGCGCCTGGGACCCGATCCGCATCGTCATGTGCCTCGCCATCCTCGGCGCCGTCCTCGGCTTCCTCCCCTACAACTTCAACCCCGCCACCATCTTCATGGGCGACGCCGGCTCACTCCTGCTCGGCTACCTCAGCGTCGCCACCATCCTCATGTTCGCCGGCACAAGTAACGGCATCGTCATCGTCACCGCCGCGCTGATCGTCTTCGCCCTGCCCATCGCAGACACCGCGCTCGCCATCTTCCGACGCAAAATGCAGGGCAAACCCATCTTCTCGCCCGACTGCCACCACATCCACCACCTGCTCCGACGATCCGGCATGAGCGTCAAGCAAGCCACCCTCACCCTGTACGCCTTCTCCGGCTTCTTCGCCGTCACCGGCGCCAGCCTCGTCTGGGCAGAGGTCCGATGGCGCTACATCCTCGCCGTCTTCGTCGTGCTCTACGGCTTCATCATCGTCACCGCCTACAAGTACGGCCAACTCCAGCAACTCCAGCAGGAACAACGCGCCCAACAGGCCGACGCCGACGACGCCTCAACAATCGCCCCACCCTCCGCAGGCCGAAACGGCCACGCCCACCCAAACGGCTCCGACAAGCCGTCGGACGCCAGCAAAATGCCCGCGGGCCCACCCGTCTGAACCCAACCTAAAGCCCACGGATGGCATCCGTGGGCACCTGCCCACCCCGAGTCCAACGGAAAACCCCTCCAACATGCCCCGGTCATAAAACCAGGGTATTCCCATCGCTCAAACGCAAAGATTCAAAGCCAACCCCGTTCCATCGGTTTGCAGGCGGGGTCGACCCTGATACAATACTTTGCTGGCGGGTCGGTGACCGCCAGTGTCGGTCTGCGCCCTCGCAGAATCGGCGTTCTTTCAGGTATGAGTCGTTGTAATACGACCGGTTTCGGCCGGTCTTTTTCGTCCTTGCCGCCCCACCGAGGTGGACAGGGAACGCGTTGCAGTCTCTCGAAGTTCCGAACAAACTCGGACAAGCAAGGGACTGGTCGGGCAGACGCCAAGCCCACAGCGTGAAACAAGCAAGGTTAGCGCCAAAAGGAGTCGGTCATGGCATCGCTGGTTAAAGATCTGGTCGAAGCAGGTATTCACTTCGGCCACCGCGCCACGAACTGGAACCCGAAGATGGCTCCGTACATCTTCGGCAAGCGAAATAAAATCCACATCATCGACGTCAAGGAGACCATCAAAGGCCTCCTGCTCGCTCGAAAATTCGTCACCCGCACGGTCGCCGGCGGCAAAGACATCCTCTTTGTCGGCACGAAGCGACAAGCCCGGGCCATCCTCGAACAACACGTGCCCGACACCGGTATGCACTACGTCACCGAACGTTGGCTCGGCGGCACGCTCACCAACTTCCGCACCATTCGCGAACGGCTCAAGCGACTCGAAGAGCTCGAAAAGCTCGAAGAGTCCGGCGAAATCGCCAACTACTCCAAGAAAATGGAGGCCAGCCTCAACCGCGAACGCGACAAGATTCAACGCAACCTCGGCGGCCTGCGAAACATGACCAAGCTCCCCGGCGCGATGGTCATCATCGACGTCGGCCACGAGCACAACGCCGTCAAGGAAGCCCGCAAGCTGGGCATCCCCACCGTCTGTCTGATCGACACGGACTCAAACCCCGACTTCGCGGACATTCCGATCCCCGGCAACGACGACGCGATCCGCGCCATTGACGTAATCGTCTCCAGCCTCTGTGCCGCCGTGATGGAAGGCAAGTCGACCCGCGCCCAGGCCCAGGCCGAACGCACCGGCGGAGCGGACGACGCCAGCGCCGAGTCGCAGCGCCGCCGCAGCCGACGCGCCCAGTTCCGTGCCGAGGATCAGCCCGGCCAGCCGAGCGAAGAGCCCGCCGAATCGCCGGACAAGATGGGCTCGGCCCGTGCCGAAGGTGACTCCGAAAAGGCTGTCACCAGCGCCGTCGGCCAGGCCGACACCACCCGCAGCGACCGCACCGCGCCCCCACAGTAAGCCACCCATCGGGAGCCCCCATTTAGCCGCGTCGCTTGCGACGCGCTCGTATTCGTCGTTCCGCGAGCCAGCGCATCGCAAGCGACGCGGCTAAAATGCGATCCTCCCTTTTCAGTAAAACACAACCCAAGATTGAACGAGGAGACTCACCATGGCGATCACCGCCAAGGACGTGATGGCACTACGACAGAAGACCGGCCTGGGCATGATGGAATGCAAAGAGGCCCTGACCGAAGTGGACGGCGATGTCGATAAGGCCGTCGACCTGCTGCGTCAGCGCGGCCTGGCCAAGATGGACAGCCGATCGGAGCGCACCAGCGCCGAGGGCCGCATCAACGCCGCCGTCAGCGATGACGGCAGCAAGGGCGCGATCGTCGAGATCAACAGCGAAACCGACTTCACCGCCTCCAACGACGCCTTCCTCGCCATGGCTGACACCGTCGCCACGGAAGCCATCAAGGGCGAGCCCGGCGAAGTGGTCACCAACGACGCCATGAAAGCCGCCATCGACGAAGTCCGCCTCACGACCAAGGAAAACATTCAGTTCGCCCGCGGCGCCGTGCTCGGCGGCCCCGGTTCGACCGTCGGCCAGTACGTGCACTTCACCGGCAAGGTCGGCGTGCTCATCGAACTCGACGGCAAGGCCGACGACGCTCTGCTCAAAGACCTGTGCATGCACATCTCCGCCGTCAGCCCCGCCCCGCTGGGTGTGACTGAAGACGAAGTGCCCGCCGAGGTCGTTGAGAAGGAACGCGAGATCGCCAAGGCCCAGGCCATCGAGTCCGGCAAGCCGGAGCAGATCGCCGAAAAGATGGTCGAAGGCAAGATCCGCAAGTTCTACGATGAAACCGTCCTGCTGCGTCAGCCGTTCATCAAGGACGACAAGAAGCAGATCAAAGACCTGCTGCCCAACGGCGTGACGATCAAGAAGTTCGTCCGCTATCAGGTCGGCGGCTGATCAACCCAACCCCACCCAACCCAAAGGCCCGCGCTCGCAAGAGCGTGGGCCTTTTTTGTTGCGCCCACCAATTTGCGCTAAACTGCAATCGACGCCATAAAGCCCACGGATGGCCATCCGTGGGCTTTACCCGCACCACCACTCCCCCACCGCCCATGACCCAATCGCCCGACCAACCCGCCCCCGACGCGCACTGGCTGCTCCACGGCGACCTGCCCTGCCTCGGCTGCCAATACAACCTGCGCGGCCTCGTCGGGCCGACGGTCAAGTGCCCCGAATGTGGCCACCTCAACGACCTGCGCGACCCCACTCCCTGGCGCACAAAGAAGCTGCCCACCGGCGAACTCGTCCGCGAACACTGGCCCGCCTCCGCAGCACTGGCGTCGTTCGCCGTCATGGTGACGCTGCCAGTCATGCTCGTCACGACGGGCACCGCCTTGCTGCGCAACGCCTTTCCCATCGTCGGCCTCATCGCACTCGCGGCGTTTGTCCTCATCGTGACCTGGTGGATGCTGTCATGCATCCGCTGGCTACGCTCATGCTCGTGGGGGTTGTGGGGCTGGAGCATCCTGATGGGCACGCACCTGGCGATGTGGGGCACGCTGGTCGGAGCCGTGGGCTGCTTCGCGTTCTTTGCCGACCCGCGCGGGATGCTCGTCACATCACCGTTGCTTGCCGTGGTCCTGATCGCGTCGGTGACAGGCTTATTCTGGTTGCGATCGCTTATTCGCCGCGCCGACCGCACCGGCCAGTTCCGAAGCGACTGGCGCAAGTGGCAACTCCCCACCGGCGAGCCCGACAACTCAGCAGATCCTCCTGTTTAGCCCCCGCGCCCACGCGGTGGCGGCGCTCCAGCGAGCCCATAAAAAACGCCGTCCACACATGATGCATAGCACCAGGTATGGACGGCGGGGGTTGGGGGCATCCAAAATTTAGCCGTGCGTCTTACTTGCTGTTTCGCACCGCAGCCTGTGCCGCGGCGAGGCGGGCGATCGGCACGCGGAACGGCGAGCAGCTCACGTAGTCAAGACCGACCTTGTGGCAGAACTCGACCGACGACGGGTCGCCGCCGTGTTCGCCGCAGATGCCGAGCTTGAGATCCTTCTTGGTCTTGCGACCCTTCTCGCAGCCCATCGCGACGAGTTGGCCCACGCCGGTCGCGTCCAGCGACTGGAACGGGTCCTTCGGCAGCAGTTCCTTGGCGAGGTAATCACCCAGGAACGTGCCCACGTCGTCGCGGGAGTAGCCGAACGTCAGCTGCGTCAGGTCGTTCGTGCCGAAGCTGAAGAAGTCGGCGTGCTCGGCGATGTCGTCGGCCGTCAACGCAGCGCGGGGGATCTCGATCATCGTACCGATGGAGATGTCGAGTCGGCCCTTGTGCTTGTGCTCCTTCTTGACGCTGGCGATGGTCTGCTCGGCGAGGCCGCGGAGCAGGTCCAGTTCCTCGGCCGTGCCGACGAGCGGAATCATGATCTCCGGCTTTGCCTGCACCTTCTTCTTCTGACACGCCATCGCCGCCTCGACGATCGCCCGCACCTGCATCTCCAGGATCTCGGGGTACGTCACTGCCAGTCGGCAACCGCGATGGCCGAGCATCGGGTTCATTTCATGCAGCTCGGCGACGCGCTGCTTGAGCTTCGCCGGCTTGATGCCGAGCGTCTTGGCCAGATCCTGCTGCGCCTTCGCGTCGTGCGGAAGGAACTCGTGCAACGGCGGGTCGAGCAGACGCACCGTCACGGGCAGGCCCTTCATCGCGGTGAAGATGCCGATGAAGTCTTCACGCTGGTACGGCAGCAGCTTGTCGAGCGCCTTACGGCGGGCGGCTTCCGTCTCCGCGACGATCATCTCACGCATCGCCTTGATGCGGCTGCCTTCGAAGAACATGTGCTCCGTTCGGCAGAGGCCGATGCCTTCCGCACCAAAGTCACGAGCACGCTGCGAGTCTTCCGGCGTGTCGGCGTTCGTGCGAACCTTCAGCGTCCGCATCCGGTCGGCCCACTTCATCAACGTCGCGAAGTCGCCGGAGAGCTTCGGCTCGATCGTTGCGATCTCGCCCGCAAGCACCTGCCCCGTCCCGCCGTCGAGCGTGAGCGTGTCCTTCGCGGTGAACGTTCGGCCGTTGACCGTGATCTTCCGCTTCTTCTCGTCAATGTGAATCGCACCCGCGCCGGCGACGCAAGGCTTGCCCCAACCGCGGGCGACCACCGCCGCGTGGCTGGTCATGCCGCCCGTGCTGGTGAGGATGCCCTGCGCGGCGTGCATGCCGTCGATGTCTTCCGGGCTCGTCTCGCGACGAACCAGCAGCACCTTCTCGCCGTCCTGCGTACGGTCGGCCGCCTCGGCCGCGGTGAACGCAAGCTTACCCACCGCCGCACCAGGCGACGCCGGCAAGCCCTCGGCGATCACGTCGCGCTTGGCCTTGGGGTCGAGCGACGGCAGCAGCAGCTGGTTCAGGTCGTTTGGCGGCACGCGGAGCACAGCCGTCTTCTGGTCGATCAGCCGTTCCTTGACCATGTCGCAGGCGATCTTCACCGCCGCCGGGCCGGTGCGCTTGCCGTTGCGGGTCTGGAGGATGTACAGCTTCTTGCGTTCGATGGTGAACTCAAGGTCCTGCACGTCCTTGTAATGCTTCTCGAGCTTGGTCTTGATCTTGATCAGCTGGTCGTACGATCGGCGGTCCCAACGCGGCATTTCCTTCACCGGCTTGGGTGTGCGGATGCCGGCGACGACGTCTTCGCCCTGGGCGTTGATCAGGAACTCGCCGTAGAACTCGTTCTTGCCCGTCGAGGGGTCGCGGGTGAAGGCGACGCCCGTGCCCGAGTCGTCACCCATGTTGCCGAACACCATCGTCTGAATGTTGACCGCCGTGCCCTGGAGCCCGGTGATCTCATTGATCTGGCGATAGCGAATGGCCCGCGGCGTGTTCCAGCTCTTGAACACGGCTTCGAGCGACTTCTCCAGCTGCACATACGGGTCTTGCGGGAACTGTTCGCCGGTGTGCTTCTTGTAGACCTTCTTGTAAGCGTCGACGAGCTCTTCCATGCCTTCGACGCCGAGGTCGTTGTCGGTCGCGGCGTTGTGCTTTTTCTTGATGCGGTCGAATTCGTCTTCGAACGCATGATGGTCAACGCCCATGACGACGTCGCCGAACATGTTGATCAGGCGGCGGTACGCGTCCAGCGCAAAGCGGGTCTTGCCCGTGGCGGACTGCAGGCCGTCGAGTGACTTGTCGGTCAGGCCGAGGTTGAGGACGGTGTCCATCATGCCCGGCATGGATGCAGCGGCGCCGGAGCGGACGGAGACGAGCAGCGGGTCGCTGTCCGAGCCGAACTTCTTGCCCGTGTCGCGTTCCATGCGCTTCATGTTTTCGCGCACTTCGTCCATCAGGCCGGCGGGCAGCTTGCCGCCGACTTTGTAGTAGTCCGCACAGGTTTCGGTGGTGACGGTGAAGCCGGGGGGCACGGGCAGGCCGATGTCGGTCATTTCCGCGAGGTTCGCGCCCTTGCCGCCGAGCAGCTGCTTCATCGAGCCGTCGCCGTCGGTCTTGCTCGGGCCGAAGTAGTAGACCTTTTTGTCGGTCTTGGCGCGACGGGTGGTGGTCTTCTTACGAGTGGTCTTTTTGCGTGTGGTTTTCTTGCGTGTGGCGGTGGCCATAGATTTGTTTCCTCGTCTTTTACGGACTTTTCAGGGGTGCGGATAGAGCGCGGATTGTAGTAGCTGCAACGAAAGCGTCAATTTAAAGGGGTTGGGGCATTGGGGGATGATCAACAACCGCGCGAGAGCTGTGATCTGCCTGCCCCCTTCACGCTGCCAGCAGCACCCGTGCCCCGGTGGGTCAGTTCAGGCCCATGGCCTTGAGGTTGTCGAGGCTCTTCTTGAGCGATTCGAACGGGTCGAGATCGCCTGAGTCGCGCTCGATGAGATACCACTGAACGCCGGCGTCTTTGCAGGCGTCGAGGATGGCGGGCCAGTTGAGGTTGCCCGTACCGACCTCGCACATCTTGTGCTCGCGTTCGGGGGTGACGATCATGTCCTTGACGTGGATCGCGGGGATGCGTCCCTTGCACTTGCGGATCCACGCCGCCGGGTCGCCGCCGCCGTGGGCGACCCAGTACGTGTCGATTTCGAACCAGGCGGCGTCGTCGAGCTTGTCGACGAGCAGTTGCATCGGGGTGTTCTTCGAGTCGACCTTGGCCGGGTCGTAGTCGAACTGGCAGAACTCGTGGCTGTGGTTGTGGTAGCCGATGCGCAGGCCCTGCTGGGCGAACTTCGGGGCGAGCGCGTTGTAGTCCTTGACGAAGCCTTCCCAGTCGGCGCGTTTGTCGTTGCTGTGGCCGAAGCCGCCGATGGCGGTCAGCTCGCAGCCGACGGTTTTATGCCAATCGATGACGGCGTCGGTCTCATTTTTAAGGCTGTCGAGGCTGCGATGCGTCGCGGCACAGACGAGGCCCGTGTCGTCGAGAATCTTCTTCAGCTCGCTCGCTTCGATCGTGTTGAAGCCCGCGGCCGAGGCCTGAATGGCGCCGAAGCCCATGTCGGCCAGCTTTTTGCAGGTTTTCGCGATGTCCGCCGGCGTCTGGCAGTGTTCGCGAAGGGTGTACATCTGAGCGCCAATCTGTGTCTTGGCCATGGTGCGTCGCTCCCTCAAAGCATGTCATTGAATCAGGTTCGATCAGGTTTGAAACCGCCAGTGTAGCGGTTTTTACGCGGTGTTGCGACATGACGCGACGCGGCACGGCGAGCGTGTCGGCCTCACCCCCGCCTCATCGCCGGGCCCAGCCGTTGAGCACCGCGTCGGCCGCATCGTGATACAGCGACCGCAACGTCGCGTCGTCCAGATTCGCGCCGCGCAGCTTGGCGGTGCTCTCGGCGGGCAGTGACGGGTCCACCAGCGACAGGTCGGGGTCGACGATCGGGCTCCGGCCGACGTAGTCCGTCTCCATCAACGTCCGCAGCGCCCAGTATCGGCTGGCGTAAAGATCGAAGTCGCGGTTGTCCGCCGACGCAACAATATCCGAGCCGAACAGCAGCCTGCCGCGGTTCCGCCGGGCAAAGTCTGCGAAGGCGTCCGCGTGCTTGCTCAACTCGCGCACCATCCACTTCGTGGCCGACGTGTCGAAGTAAAGGTTCTCATACGTGTCGAGCAACTGCTGGAGCAGCGGCAGGTTTTCGGGCGAGCCCGCCATGTGCGCCGCGATCCACGGCACGTCGCCGAAGTCGTCGAGCACGCGCTTCAACGGCTCGTAATGGTCCTGCTTCCTGCCATACCGACTCGCGTCGGCGTAATGCGTGGCGAACCATGTGTCCGGGTCGGCCACGTGGGTCATGAACATCATGCCCAGCGAGCGGGCCAGCCGCATCTGCTCGCGACGCTCTGGCGTGTCGAGCTTCATCGCCTCGGGGTCGAGGTCGAGCCCGCGCGGCGCAGCCCAGAGCTTGCACACCTTCACCCCCTTCTCGGCGAACCGCTCGATACGCCGCCGCCAGTCGGTGGTGAACGTGCCCGGCTCATCTTTCGCGGCATAGTTGGGCACAGCGATGAACTCGAAGCGATCGCCGAACCGCTCGCGCAATGGATCAACCTGCTCCAGCTGCGACATGGTCCAGGTCTTCTTCACGCCGTACAACTCGGCGACTTCCACATAAAGCTCCGCGGCCTCGACGGTGTTGATGTGCGAGTGGGCGTCGAAGATCGGGCCCGACCAGCGGAACCGGCGAGCCTGCTCACGGTAGTCCAGGTCGAGTTGGTTGGCGGGGTTGGGCGTGTTGGTGCTCATGGCAATGCGAGGGTTGAACGGTTCAAGTCTGTTTTAGCATACGTTCCCGGGCGAAGCACAGCCGGGACGGGCTTTGATACAATATATGTCTTGCGCTCATACCGGAGCGAGAAAGCTGAAAAACCATGGACGACGCCAAACCCACAACGCGAAAGCCGGTCATCGAAACCGTCGAGCCGATCGGCAAGCGAATCCTTCTGCGGAAGGATGAGGACAAGAAGCAGACCAAGTCGGGCATCCATCTGCCGGACAAGATGGAGATCCCCACGCTCACCGGCCGCGTGGTCGCCGTGTCGGCCGAGGTGTCTGCCGACTCGAACTACCCGATCGAACAATACGACCGCGTGCTGTTCAACCCCAAAGAAGCGATCCCCGTCGACTTCGAAGGCGACAACCGCCTGTTCGTCGTGCCAGTGGAACACATCGTCGCCGTGTTTCGACGAAACAAGTAAGCGGTTGACGATTGCAGCCCCACGCCGCGACCGTCGGCCAGCGAACTTCGGCCACCCGCCATAATCAGCCCATGCCCGACCAGCTTGCCATCACGCCACTGCCCGCCGCGTTCGATCTGACCATCGACGATCTGCCGGGCTCGAAAAGCCTCACCAACCGGGCGCTGCTGCTCGCTGCGCTGGCAACCGGGCAAAGCACGTTGACCGGGGTGCTGTTTTCCGATGACACACGACACATGCTCGACGCGCTCGGTCGGCTGGGCTTTGCCCTGACGATCGACGAAGGCAGCCGAGCCGTCACCGTCACAGGCCAGGGCGGCGCGATGCCGCGGCCGCAGGCGGAGCTGCATCTGGGCAACTCCGGTACGTGTGTCCGCTCGCTGACCGCCGCGTGTGCGCTCGGTGAAGGCCCGTACCGCATCGACGGTATCGCCCGCATGCGCGAACGGCCGATCGGCGAGCTGGTCGAGCCCTTGCGACAGATCGGCGCAGACGTGCAATACCTCGACAACGCCGGCTATCCGCCGCTGACCGTCGGCTCGCGCGGCGGGCTCGCAGGCGGTGAGCTGATCATGCGGCCGACGCTGTCGAGCCAGTTCATCACCGCCCTGCTGATGGTCGGCCCCTGCTGCCGGGCGGGGTTGACGCTGCGGTTTGAGGGGGCGGTCACGTCACGCCCATACGTTGAAATGACGCTGTCGGTGATGGAGGCGTTCGGCGCGCGAGCAAGCGTTGACGAAGCGTTTACGCGCGTACGGGTGGAAGCCGGCACGTACGCCGGGCGTGCGTATGCGATCGAGCCTGACGCCTCGAACGCGAGCTACTTTCTCGCCGCGGCGGCGGTGATGCCGGGCAGCCGATGCACCATCACCAACCTCGGCAAGGCGAGCTTGCAGGGCGACGTCGGCTTCGCCGAGGTGCTCGGGCAGATGGGCGCACAGGTGACGATGTCGGACGACGCCATCACCGTCGCATCGCCAGCAACGGGCCAACCGTTGCGCGGCGTTGACGTTGATCTCAACCGCATGCCCGACACGGCTCAGACGCTCGGGCCAGTGGCGCTGTTCGCAGACGGGCCGACGACCATCCGCAACGTGGGCAACCTGCGCGTAAAGGAAACCGACCGCATGGCCGCGTTGCAGAACGAGCTCACGAAGCTCGGCGCGACGGTGGATGTGGTCGGCGATGATCTGCGCATCACACCGCCGGGCGACGGCAAGCTGCGGCCGACCGCGATCGACACGTATGACGACCACCGCATGGCGATGGGCTTCGCCGTGGCGGGCCTGCGTTCGCCGGGCGTGGTCATCAACGACCCGGCCTGCGTGAACAAGACGTTTCCCGACTACTTCGATTACCTCGACCGGCTGCGCGGCGCGAGCGCATCGCCCGCCGCGGCGCAGGGACGCATGGGATGAATGACTTCTGGGCTTTCGCCCGCCGCATGCTCGATTACCGCCGACTGCTGGCCTTCGGCTTTGGCGCCGCGCTGCTCGATGCGTTGTGCGCCTTCGGCGGCTTCGCAACGCTGATGTGGGTGATCGACCAGATCTTCCGGCAGGAACGCACGGTCCGCGACGTGGTCGCGCAACGCCTCGACAGCGACGGCGTCCAACGCATCTTCGGCGATGTCTCCCACCTCGCCGAGTGGGTGCCCGCCGGCCAACTGCCGGGGCTCGCGATGCTGCTGGGCATCATCTTCGTGCTGGCGATCCTTGGCTCGGCGATGCGCTACCTTCACCACCTCACGAGCATCACCGTCTCCATGCGGACTATCCTGCGCATCCGCCGCGACGCCTTCCACCGCCTGCTGCACGCACCGATCGAAACCATCCTCACCATCGGCACGGCGGACAACCTCTCGCGCGTCGTCCGCGATACGACCCAACTCGCCCGCGGCTTCGAAGCGCTCATGGGCAAAGCCGTCCGCGACGTGCTGGTGGGCACGGCCTTCCTCATGGTCGGCGTGCTGATCGACTGGCAACTGAGCCTTATCTTCCTCGTCGGCCTGCCGATCATCTACGTGTGCATCCGCAAGTTCGGCAAGCGCATCCGACGCGCGGCACGCAGCGCGTTCCAGGCCTACGGCTTCATGACCGGCGCGTTGCAGGAATCGATGCAGGCGCTGCCCGTTGTCAAAACCCATAACGCCGAGGGGTACGAACGCAGGCGCTTTGGCACGATCAACCGCGAAGTGCTCCGACAGGAAATGCGCGCCCGCAAAGCCCGCGCGATGAGCTCGCCGGTGATTGAGCTGCTGGCGATCACGGGCGTGATGATCGTCACGCTCATTGCGGCGTGGATGGTGTTTCACGATGAATCGCGCCAGCCACAGGATCTGCTGATGGTGCTGCTGGCGCTCGGCGCGGCGGGCGGCTCGTTTCGGCCGCTGGCGAACATCAATAACGACTTGCAGGAGTCGTCCGCCGCGGCACGGCGGATCCGCGAAGTGCTCGACCTGCCGGTGGAAGCGAACACGTTGCGCGGCGAAGACCGCCACGCCGAGCCGCTGCCGCGACACAGTCGCGAGGTGCACTTTGATCATGTGAGCTATCGCTACCCCAACGCCGACCGTTTCGCGGTGCACCAGGTCGACCTGCATGTGAAGCATGGCCAGACGATCGCGGTGGTCGGGCCCAACGGCTCGGGCAAGAGCACGCTGTTGAACCTGCTGCCGCGCCTGACCAACCCCAGCGAAGGCCGAGTGCTCATCGACGGCGTGGACATCGCCAACGTCAACCTCCGCCAACTGCGATCGCAGATCGCGGTGGTGACGCAGCAGACCTACCTGTTCGCCGGCACGATCGCGGACAACATCGCCTACGGCCGAAGGCACATCACACGCGACGCCATCGAGCGGGCCGCGAAGTCGGCGTTCGCTCACGAATTCGTCGCCGCGCTGCCCGACGGCTATGACACGAAGCTGGGCGAAAGCGGCTCGGGCCTGTCCGGTGGTCAACGGCAACGCCTCGCGCTCGCGCGAGCCATTTTGCGCGACCCCGCCATCCTCATCCTCGACGAAGCGACCAGCCAGATCGACACCGACTCGGAGGCGAAGATCAGCGAAGCGCTCGCCAGCTTCCGCGAAGGGCGGACAACTTTCATCGTCGCTCACCGCTTGAGCACGGTCGTCGACGCGGACTGCATCGTGGTGATGGAAGCGGGCAAGATCGCCGACATGGGTACGCATCACGAGTTGCTCGAACGCTCGGCGATCTACCAGACGCTCACCCGCACGCAACTGATGCCCAGCGGTAAGGCAGGCGCGTAGACGCGTCGGCTGCTTGCGTATGATTCATGCGCCGCTGCACGCATTGAGTGAAAGGTCGAAGCATGTCCAACAGCTCGGCAAGCACATGTCCGCTGTCACGCGAGCAGGTGATCGAGCGATATTTCCTTGAGCATCGCGCAAAGCTGCTCGACGTCGCGGCGTTTCTCGATCGGCTGGATCGAGCCGAGGGCAGCCCCCCTGCCGAGGCCGACGACTACCGCATCGCGGCGCTGCTTCGTGCGATCGACGTGTTGCGCGATGGCGAGCCTGGCCGTGCCCGGCGGGTGCTTGAGGTGTTCTCCGATCCGTCGGCCGACCCCATCCCCACCGCAGGCGCGAAGGGCGCCACCGGCGCTCACAACCCCCAAGCCTGATCCCCCAAGCCTCAAGCCTCACCCCCCACCGCATGAACTACATCGACCCGCACATTCACATGGTCAGCCGAACGACGGACGACTATGTCCGCATGGCGATGGCGGGCTGCGTCGCGGTGACCGAGCCTGCATTCTGGGCGGGCTTTGACCGCAGCTCGCCAGCGGGGTTTTACGATTACTTTCGTCAACTGACCGAGGTCGAACCGAAGCGGGCGGCGACATATGGCATACGGCATTACTGCTGGCTGTGCATCAATCCGAAGGAAGCGGAGGACGTAGGTTTTGCGCGGGAGGTAATGTCGCTGATCCCTGAGTTTCTCAGTCGGCCGAACGTATTGGGCATCGGCGAGATCGGGCTGAACAAAAACAGTCGAAACGAGTTGACGATTCTCGAAGAGCAGATCGCGATCGCCAGTGAGCATGACCAGCTCATCCTCGTGCACACGCCGCATCTCGAAGACAAGCTCAAGGGCACTCGGCTGATCATGGACGCGATCAAGCGCAACGCGAAGATCGACCCCGGCCGAGTGTTGATCGATCACGTCGAAGAGCACACGGTGGGCGAGGTGCTCGACGCCGGCTACTGGGCGGGGATGACGCTATACCCGGACACGAAGTGCACGCCGCAACGCGCGGTGGACATCATCGAGACGTATGGCAGCGAACGGCTATGGATTAACTCCGCCGGCGACTGGGGCCCGAGCGACCCGCTGAGCGTGCCGAAATGCCGACAGGAAATGCTCGGCCGAGGGCATGATGTGCAGACCGTGACGCGGATCACATACGACAACCCGCACGCGTTTTTGTCGCAGTGCACGCGGTTCAGCGTTTAGCGGATGCCCCGCGGGGGCTCACAGCGCAACGCAGCGCCCCTGCGGGGCGGCCGCGAAACATGGCGGAGAATGGTGCGTTACACTCGCGGGATGATGTGTGACGCTATCGACGGTCGGCCGACGCTGGGCTACTGCACCAACGTGCACGCGGGCACGACGCTGGAGCAGACGCTTGCGAACCTTGAAACACACGCCCTCGCGGTGAAAGCGAGCGTGTCGCCCGACGCGCCGATGGGCGTCGGCCTCTGGCTGTCCGCGTCGGTCGCGCGCGAGCTGATCGACACGCAACAGATCGAACTGCTGCGCAAGTTCCTCGATGTGCACGGCCTCGTCGCGCACACGCTCAACGGTTTCCCGTTCGGCGACTTTCACCAACGCGTCGTCAAACACGACGTCTACCAACCCGACTGGCGACAACAGGCCCGCTTCGACTACACGCTCGACCTGGTGCACATCCTCAGCCAGTTGCTGCCCGACGGCATGACGGGCAGCATCTCAACCTTGCCGCTCGGTTGGCCGAGCCTGATGCGCGACGACGGCGACATCGAAACCGCCAAGCGAAATGCAGCGGCCCGGCTGCTCGACCTCGTTCACCAACTCGCCCGCGTGGAGCTGGATACGGGCAAGCTCATTCATGTCGATCTCGAACCCGAGCCCGGCTGCCTGCTGAGCACGAGCACGGACGTGGTCGATTTTTTCAACCGCTACCTGCTGGACAACCCCGACGAGCGGAGCGTGCGCGAATACCTGCGCATCTGCCATGACGTCTGCCACGCCGCGGTGATGTTTGAAGACCAGGGCGAGGCGCTCAGGCGATACACGCAAGCCGGGCTGAAGGTCGGCAAGGTGCAGGTGTCGTCGGCCGTGCGTGTAGACTTTGATGCGATGGACGAAACAACCCGCGAGCAGGCGATGCACGAACTACGCGGGTTTGCGGAAGACCGATATCTGCATCAGACGGCCGTGCGAAGCGACGACGGGCAAGTGCGGTTTTATGATGATCTGGGGGAGGCGATGAAGCGGGAAGGTGGGAAAGATCAAGACGTCCACGGCGTGACGCCGTGGGCTTCGCCGGGTGGGGAGTGGCGCGTTCATTTTCATGTGCCGATCTATCTTGATGAGATCGGTACGCTGGGGACGACGCGGGGGGCGATCGAGCGCTGCCTGCCTGTGGCGCGAGCGATGGGCGTGCAACATTTTGAGGCGGAGACGTATGCGTGGGGTGTGCTGCCGACGGCGTTGCGTGTGGAGCGGTTGGCGGACGGCATTGCGAAGGAGCTTTCGTGGCTGAGCAAGCGGATGACAAGCAGAACATGAAGCCGATCGACCCCGAGCATCCGCCGATGCGTGTGTGGCTGGAGGTGACGCGGCTGTCGAATCTGCCGACGGTGCTGAGCAACGTGCTGGTGGGGTTGGCGATGGCGTTGGAAGTGTACGGCCGACCGATCTGGGGCGGCTATCCGCGCGTCGAACAAGACCATGTCACGCTCTGGCGGGTGCTGATCCATGACGGCTGGCCGGTGCTGATTGCGATGGCGATGTTTTATTGCGCGGGCATGGTGCTCAACGATGTGTTTGACCGCGCGTATGACCGCGAGCGTCGGCCGGAGCGGCCGATCCCGTCAGGCCGACTCGCGACGCGGACGGCGGTAATCGCGACCGTGGTCTTTGCGCTCATCGGCATGTTTGTCATCGCGCGAACGGGGCTTTGGCCAACGGTTTTCAGCGCGGCGCTGCTGGTGTCGATCGTGGCGTATAACGCGCTGCATCGGCGGTGGGCGTGGACGGTGGCGTTCATGGGAATCAACCGCGGGGGGGTGTATGTCGTCGCGGCGGCGGTGACGGCGGCGGCCGTGGCGGCAGCGCCCGTGGCGGTTCCGATGAGCGCGTACTGGGCGGCGTTCGGGCGGATCGTGCTGCCGTTTGCCATAATCCTCGCGTTGTACACCGCGGCGATGACGTATCTCGCCCGTCGGGAAAATGACGCGGAAGTCGGCCGACGGCGGCTGCTCGCGTGGGCGCTGCCCGTGCTGGCGATCGCGGGCATGATGTCGGTCGTGCCGACGACGGTGGAGATGGTGGCGCTGGCGGCGGTGGTGGGGTTGTGCGTGCTGCTGTGGCTTGGCCGATGCGCGCAGCAGTACAGCGACGGCCCGCCCCACACGAGGCCGGCGGTGATGGGCTGGCTGGCGGGGATGTGCCTGATTGATGCGTACTTTTTGTCGCTGATGGGTCGCCCGGCGTTCGCGGGCGTGGCGCTGGTGTGCTTCGGTGCGACGCTGCTGTGGCAGCGGCGGGTGACGGGGACGTAATGCGCTTCGCGGCAAACGGAGGATGATGGGTATGAAGCCAGTCGCGCTGATCAACGTCGTGGGGCTGAGTGCGTCGCTCATCGGCGATGATGCGCCGCGATTGCGTGCATTGGTCGAACGAGGCCGCATGACACCGCTGCGGCCGACGCTGCCGGCGGTGACGTGCTCGGTGCAGGCGAGCATGCTCACGGGCAAGCCGGTTCGGGAACATGGCATCGTGGGCAACGGGTGGTACTTTCGCGAGCTGGCGGAGGTGCGGTTCTGGAATCGGTCGAGTCGATTGATCGAGGCAGAGCCGGTGTGGGAGGCGGCGAAACGGCGGGACGCGGCGGCGACGTGTGCGAATCTTTTCTGGTGGCATAACACGTACAGCTCGGCGGACGTGGTGTTGAACGTTCGGCCGATGTACAAGGCCGACGGCCGCAAGCTGCCCGACTGCTATAGCGAGCCAGCGCCGTTGCGCGACACGCTGCAGCGCGAGCTGGGCACGTTTCCGCTGTATCACTTCTGGGGCCCGCGAGCGGACATCACATCGAGCAGGTGGATCGTCAACGCGACGATGCGGGTGTATGACGAACATCGGCCGACGCTGACGCTGGTGTATCTGCCGCACCTGGATTATGCGTTGCAGAAGTTCGGGCCGGGGCATGCGGAGAGTGCTGCCGCGGTGCGCGAGATTGATGCCGAAGTGGGTCGATTGCTCGACTACTTCGATGAGCGTGGCGTGACGCCGATCGTGGTCAGCGAGTATGGCATCGAGCCGGTGGACGCGGCGGTGGCAGTGAACCGGGTGCTGCGCGACGCGGGGTTTTTGCGCGTGCGGATCGAAGATGGGCGCGAGCTGCTGGACGCGGGCGCGTGCGAGGCGTTTGCGGTCGCGGATCACCAGGTGGCCCATGTGTATGTGCGTCGGCCGGAGCGGGTGGCGAAGGTGGCGAGCTTATGCGCCGGTATCACCGGCGTCGAGGCGGTGCTCGATCGCGACGCGCAGCGGCAACGCGGCATCGACCACCCGCGAGCCGGCGAGCTGGTGCTTGTCGCCGATCGCGGCAAGTGGTTCACGTACGACTACTGGCATGATGATGCGGTCGCGCCCGACTTCGCCCGCACGGTCGACATCCACCGCAAGCCCGGCTACGACCCGCGCGAGCTGTTCATCGACCCGGCCATCCGGCATCCAAAGCTCGCCGTGGCGATGAAACTGCTGCGCAGCAAGGCGATGAACATGCGGACGCTGATGGACCTGATCCCGCTGGATACGTCGCTGGTCAAGGGATCGCACGGCCGAGTGGACGTCGCGGACGAGCGTCGGCCGGTGCTGATCGCGCCGGCGGACATCACAATGCCCGAAACAGACGGCGATACGCTTGCGTGTGAAAAGGTGCACGATGTCGTGCTCAATGCCATGTTCGGCGACGCGACGTCATCCGGCGACGACCTGTCTGTCGACGCGTAAAGCGAAGGCTTACTTCTGCCCGTTCTTCTGCCCGTTGTTCTTCGGGTTGTCGTTCAGCAGCTTGTGCTTACGGCGGAGCAGGTCGCCGAGGTGTTCAACCTCGGTCTTCGCATTCGGCGACCAAACCGCCCAGTGCAGCTCGACCGCACACTTGGCGGAGCGGATGCCGTCGCGAATGTACTTGTTCAATCGCTTAACGGGCAGCTTCGCCACGATCGTTTCCGGCAGCGGGATGCTGACCACGGGCGTTTCGGGGTTGGGCACGAGGTAGATCAGGTTGGCGGGCTCGCCGGTGTGGGTGGGGATGCGATACTCGATCGTCCACCGCCACGCGGGGCCGTACCAGATCAGGTGCTGCTCGGTCCCTTCGATCTGCTCGATCTGTTCCATCATGGCCTGGAAGATTTCGCGGGTCTGCTCGCGCAGCGGCTCGATGAGCTGCTCCAGCGTCGGCTGTGTCCAGCGGTCTTCCCAGGCAATGCGGGGTTTGATGGCGATCTTGGCCATGGCGAATTCAATCTTGGTAAGCGAACGCGCGGCCGACGGGCATCGCGACGACCGGCCGCAGTTTTTTCAGGTACAGTAGACGCGAAAACACCGGAAACGGCGTGCCTGCCCCGATCCGGGCCAAGCAGAGCAGTATAAGTCAAATCCGGGCCTGTGACAAGGGAGGCAAGGCCCTTTCGTCGGCTCGCGAAGCCCCGGGCCATGACGCCCGAGCGATCCCGCGCGAACCCGCCTTGACACAGGCGAGGCACCGGTTAAACTGCCTGATTCTCGATTGAACGCCAGTAACCATTGGAGCGGGCCGGATGAACCGCCAGACGTATCACGCAAAAAACCACGAAGTCGACCGCCGCTGGGTGGTCGTGGACGCCACCGACCAGGTTTACGGTCGCTTGGCCAGCCGGATTGCCCGCATTTTGCAGGGCAAGAACAAGCCGGAGTACACGCCGCATCATGACGTGGGCGACTTTGTTGTCGTGACCAACGTCGAGAAGATGCACTTCACCGGCCGCAAGCTCGATCAGAAGCTGTACCAGAACTACAGCGGCTATCCCGGCGGCCTGAAGACCTACACCTACCGCACGATGCTCGAGCAGCATCCCGAACGCCTGCTTGAAAAAGCCGTGCGTCGGATGATGCCGCGAAATCGCCTCGGTCGGCAGCAGTTTTCCAAGATGAAGGTCTACCGCGGCCCGGAACATCCGCACACCGCGCAGCAGCCTGAAGCCCTGGAAATCACGGCCAAGAGCGCCTGAACCACCTGATTCACCAACCAAACCCGATTCGCCTTACGGAACGCAAGACGATGGCAGAAGATCAGACTTCCACGATGACGGCCCCCCTCGGCGACACGCTGGGCGAGGTGCCCGCGCCCCCCGAAACGCAGCCGATCGCCCAGCCTGCCGTGCCTGACAAGGGTGGGTTTGTGTGGGGTACGGGTCGACGCAAGTCGGCCGTCGCCCGCGTCCGCGTCAAGCCGGGCGATGGCAAGTTCCTCATCAACAAGAAGGAAGTCAACGACTTCTTCTCCGAAGCCCAGCACCGTGAGCAGGCCCTCGCCGCGCTCAAGGCCACCAAAACCGAAGGCAAGCTCGACGTGTTCGTCAAAGTCCACGGCGGCGGCATCACCGGCCAGGCCGGGGCCGTCCTGCTCGGCCTCGCTCGTGCACTCAAGGGCTACGACCCCGCACTCGAACAAACGCTCCGCGACAACGCCTACCTCACCCGCGACCCGCGTGAGGTCGAGCGTAAGAAGTACGGCCAGGCCGGTGCTCGCAAGCGCTTCCAGTTCTCCAAGCGTTAATCACCTGCCTCCCCTACCGCACACACACCACCAGGACCTGCCCTCACCGGCGGGTCCTGTTTTTTTACCCCGAGCCATGCCGACCGGCGTTTGGCTTATCATGGGCCCACCTCGAAACGGAAGGCGTGTTGAATGCGTAATGTTCTTGCTGCGATGGCGGTCTGCCTGTCGACGATGCTCACCACGCAGGCGGTCGCCCAGACCGGAGCTCCGCTGCTGATCGAGCCCTGGCCGGAGGACGTTTACGCGCAGCATCGGCCGGAGGTGCAACTCTGGCGAACGCACACCAAAGGGCAGGCCGACGAAGACGTCGACTTCGTCAGCTTCCGCGATCGCGCACGCTACCGCCTCGACCCGACCGACCCACGCTCGCCTTCCGTCGGCTATGACGTGTATGGCCTGAACCTCAGCACCGACGACCCCGCCCTGCCGCCGCGACTGGTTGACGTCTCCGTCGGCACGGGGCTGCTGCTGCACGAAGACGAGCAATGGACGATCAGCATGCCGCTGGCGGTCGGCTTCGCGGGCACACGCCCGTTCAACGACGGCCGAGCGTGGTACGGCAAGGCGAGCATCCTCGCCTTCCAACGCCTGGATGAGCGCTCGCAGCTAATGTTCGCCCTCGAATACAACGGCAATCGCGCCATCCTGCCCGACGTGCCCATCCCCGGCTTCGCCTACATCCGGCAGATGAGCGACACGCTCCGCATGACCCTCGGCGCACCGGTCAGCGGTGTCGACTGGCGGCCGGACGACCATTGGCACCTGCGGTTCAATTACTACGTGTTCGCCTTCGACCTCGACGTCCGCTACCACATCACCCGGGAGTGGGCCATGTTCGCCAGCTTCAACCAGCACCAGCGCGCCTTCCACCAGCACGGCGACGACCGCCACCGTCGGCTGTTCTTCCGCCAACGCCATGCTGAACTGGGCACGCGATGGCAGGTGGCCGACCGCATCGAGCTCATCGCCGCCGGCGGCTACACCTTCGGCAGCCGACTGCAGCGCGGCTACGACATCCGCGACACCGACACGATCCGCCACTTCAGCGACACCCCCTACGTCCGCCTCGGCCTGTCCGCGTCGTTCTAAATCAACAACGCAGCTTCATCACTTGTGACATTTAGCAGCGGTGCTCGCACCGCCTTTTTCGGCCCGCAGGGCCGGACGCGCGGACCAAGGCCCGCAGCTAAATGTGAACCCGCGCGGGTGCCACACAGCAGCTTCGGTGTCACTCAGGAAGTCGCCCCGCCTGACCCTGTTCCGCCGTCATCATTCCAGACACGAAGGTTTGCCCGCGGATAGCCGGGTATGATTCGCCCGCGGTGCTCGGGCTTGTCCAGTTCAACCGCGGCCTGAAGCTGCAACAGGCTCGCCCACCGGCGGCGCTCCCGAGCCGGCACGAGATACCGGATGGTCAGATCCGTCCACGAATCCTCCAGCGATACGAATACGCTCGGCTCCACCTCGACATCAAACGCAATCCGGGCGCGCTCGAGCATCTGCCGATACCGGTCGGCTCGTTCCGCCATCGCAGTACCGAGCACCTGCCCCGCCATTTTCTCCATGACCTTGATCGCGTAAGGCAGATCGCTTTCGTTGGCCACCGGCACGGTGACCTCGTCCCAGACAAACGGAAACTCGCGCGTATAGTTGATGATGTTCGCCCGGAGCACTTCGGAGTTGGGAAAGGTGATCATCGCACCGGTCGGTTGAGCACCGGCCACCGGCTTGTCCGGCCCGCCCGCTTCCCACACGGTCGTCGTCAGGATGTCGACCTTATAGACATCGCCGAACACGTCGCCCACCGCGATGCGGTCGCCGATGCGGTAATAAGCTTTGAACGAATTCATCAGCCAGCCCGTGAAGCTTTCGATCGGCGCCTGCAACGCCCACGAAAGCGCAAGCCCCGCCAGGCCGACCGAACCAATGAGCGCCCGCGCGTCGCCGGCCAGCACGCTTAGCGCAGCGCCGACGGCAATCAACCAGATAAGCACCTGCGCCATCGCCGCGGAGGCGTCCGCTCGGCTCCAACTCCGCAACACGCGCCGCAGCACCATGCTCACGAGTTTGCCCACGACCGCGGCAGTCACCAGCAGCACGATCGCCACGAAGATGCGCGGCAACATCACATACGCGCCAAACAGCAGGTCGCGGATCGTACGCGTGGCTTGGCCCATCGCTTCGGCGGGGTCGTCGGGAAGCGTCGGCGTATCCCCGGGCGCGGCCGCCGGATCGTCGGTCGGCGGTTCGTCGGCCGGCGGTGTGTCCGCCTCGGCCCGCGCCGCCACCGCCTCATCAACGCCGGGCAGGGGTGGGCCTTCAATGCCCCACAGCAGCAGCAGCATCGCCGTCAGCGCCACTGCCAGCATCGACCCCCGCCGAAAGCGGCGCAAGCGTGACTGCGCGGTGGCTTGAAGGTTGCGCGTCCGCGCTGCCGGCTTCGCCACGGCTCGCTTCGGCCGATCATTTCGCCGGTTTGATCGGGCCGTACGTTGCGTCGGCCGCCTTGCTGGGGGAACACGGGATCTGCTGATAACGTCCCTCCTCGGATCTGCCCGCTCTCATCGCTCGTAGGAATACTATGCACCGCCCGAAAGGCAGGGCCACAAACACGGCGAAGCGGGGGCTTTCGTCTTATAATCAGGGCGTTCGCAACCCTCGCCGGGTCACACGTTCCGGCGTTCCACGCACCGCCACGCACCTTCAATTCCCTTAACGCAGCCGGAGGATCGTCGATGAGCTACCGCCTGTCCGATGAGCAGAAGGCCTTCTATGACGAGCATGGCTATCTCACCGGCCTGCCCCCGGTCTATACCGAAGCGGAGATCGCGGCGCTGCGCGACGAACTGCCGAACCTGACCAGGCTGCTCGAAGAAGGTGAAACCACCAAGGACATCCGCGAGTGGCACGAGACCAGCCGATACCTCTATGACATCTGCATGAACCCGAAGATTCTCGACATGGTCGAAGGCGTACTCGGGCCCGACTTCTACATGTGGGCGAGCAATTTCTTCATTAAGGAACCACGCAGCAAGGCCACCGTCGGCTGGCATCAGGACTCGTACTACTGGCCGATGGAACCGCAGCACTCCGTCACCGTCTGGCTCGCCTTCAACGAGGTGAATGAGGAAAACGCCGCGATGAAGGTCGTCCCCGACACGCACAAGGCCGGCATCATCAAGCACACCCGCAACGACAAGGCGCAGACCAACTCCATCCTCACGCTCGAACTCGAAGGCGGCAGCTTTGACGAAAGCACCGCGGTAAGCCTCAACCTCAAGCCCGGCCAGTGCTCACTGCACAACGACGCCCTCGTCCACGGCTCAGGGCCGAACACGTCCGACCGCCCGCGCATCGGCATCGCCATCCGCTACTCCGCCACCGAGTGCCGGAACGACTACGCGATCAACCCCAATTTCAAAATCTACATGTGCCGCGGCACCGACACGTATCAGCACAACAAACACGGCGAAGTGCCCACCCAACGCTTCGGCCGACCCGACTTCAAGCCGGTGAGCAAGGAAGAAGCGATGGGGTAAGGGAGGTCAGCACCGTCTGCTTTTCGTCTTGGCGACGTGACACGACCGACGCGTTTCAGATCGCCGCCACTGCGACGTCGATAGGTTGCACGGCGTCATCCGTATCCAGCGCGTGGGCATGGATCTCCATACTCGTCATCATCGCGGCACCGAAAATCAGCCCGAAGGAAACGTCGGTCGCGTCCCGTCCCGTGCCGATGCGCAGCATGTGCTGGGGCAACACCTGCCACGTCGGGTCGAACAGGTACCAGCCGTCGCCCAGCCAGACTTCGAACATGGCGTGAAAATCGGGGGGCGACAACTGGTAGGCATATCCGCTGACAAAGCGAGCCGGGATGTTGACCGCCCGGCAAAGCGCGATCCCGAGGTGGGCGAAGTCGCGGCAGACGCCCACGCGCGACGTGGCGACGTCGAAGGCGGAGGTGAGCGGCCCGGTCATGCCGACCAGGTAGTCGACGTTTCGGTAGATCCACTCGCAGATCGCCCGCACCTGTTGATAGCCCGGCGGCAGGCCGCCAAACTCGCGATAGGCCAGACGCATCAGGTGGTCGGACTGACAATATCGGCTGGGCAACAGGTAGGGCAGAATCCACAGCGGCAGCCGATCGGGCGGCGCGACGGTGAGCGTCGTAACGTCGGCGAGCCGTGGCGTATACGTCACCATGGCGGCATAATGCAGGCTGACCGCTTGTGACTCGGCCGCGAAGCGGTGATAGCGGTTGCCGGTCGTCGGCTCGACATGCTCCTCGACCGGGCCGGCGGGCGTGATCTCAAACCGCTCCTGCTCGATCTGCTGATGGGCCGTCCGCGCCGCGGCCACGTTCATCACGAAAGTGGACGCGTCGGGCAACTGGTATTTCAACGTGCATCCGACCGAAAACTTCGCCACAACAACATCTCCTGCCTCGGGCAGCGTCTCCGCCTGGCGGGGCGATCTCGTAAGCCCTCATCGGGCCCATAAACGGTGAGTCCAGATGAAAGCATAGCCGGCCTGTCAGCGATGAGGCGAAAAGCTCGCTCTGGAGGCCGAAAAAGGCCTGTCCGACTGACCCGCAGCCCGTGTTCGAGGCCGATTCACGCAAGGTTTTGTCATGCATGCCATCCGGGCGGTAGACGGGTCCGTAGCCCTCAATGAGGGGTGTCGATCGAATGCCATCTCACCATCCGGGATCGATTTCACGCTCAAAAACGAGCTTGACGCTTCGTTTGCGAAATGAAACAATCAGCTCCCGGCAACAAAAACTCACATAAGGTTTTGATGTGGCAAATATTGCAATCATTACGGCCAAAGGAGGCAATCAATCTATTGGGAACAAGAACGTCATCCCCGTGATGGGGGTCCCGATTATTCTGTATCCCATGCGAGCAGCGAAACTGGCGGCGAGTATTGACGCTGTCTATATCTCGACTGAAGATCCATTGATCAAGTCGCTGGCCGCCAAGGAAGGCATTGAGGTGATCGATCGGCCGGCTGAGCTCAGTGGTCCGGAGAGCATGCACAAGGACGTCATTCTTCATGCCGTCCGCGAGGTTGAGAAGCGACGGGATGATGTGGAAAACGTGGTCGTCCTGCTCGGCAACACCGTTCACGTGACGCCGGGTTTAATCGATCAGTCGATCGGGGTCGTGTCGTCAGGCGAAGGCGACTCTTGTGTCAGCGTCTGGAAAGCTCAGGACGACCATCCGCTTCGGGCCTTGAAAGTTGATGAGCAAGGGTACGTCAAGTCTTATCTCGGCATCGACGCTGGCTCCAACCGGCAGGCCTACCCGCCAGCATACTTTTATGACCAGGGCGTATGGGCATTTCAGAAGGAGTGCGCTTATGCTCAAAAGGGGCCGAGCCCATGGGTTTGGCTGGGTGAAAAGTGCCGGACCATTGAACGCCCATGGGTAACGGGTCGCGACGTCCATTCCTGGATCGATATATCCGCCAGCGTCTGGTACCTCTCTGCGATTCAGGTCAATGACTATATTGGCTATTCCGATTTATAAAAGCATGGCCGGAGCACTCCATGCACTCACGGACTCGAGATCTCAAAAAACGCCTGGCTGCATGTCGCAGCACTGATTCGGCGCTGGACGTTCTGCACAACGCCTACGAGGGGGAAGAATGCTGGGTGTTTACCTGCGGCCCGTCGCTTAACGACGTCAGCGCGGAGGACATCAGTCGTGTTCTGCAAGGCCGACTGGGGATCGCCGTAAAACAAGCGATGTTCAAGGCGCCCGAAGCTGACTTTCATGTGTTCAACCGATGGCATCATCAGAAATACCCGAAACGCGGGGATGATTGCATCGGCGTCGAATTGAAAGCGCCCAAAGACCCGGTCATATACGGCCAGTCTCCGGATGTGCGTTTTGAGATGGAAGTCGACCCATCGTTGAAAACAGACGAACGATTGCAGCGCAGCCTCGCTGCCACCTCTGAGTTTGAACGGTATACGCTGGAGCAGACGCAGATACGGCCGTGGGGGCCGGGAATCATGTACGAAGTTGTCATGTTCCTTGCCGTTCACCTCGGGGTGCGCAGGATTGTGTGTATTGGATGGGACCTCGGCTCGGCGAAAGCGGCGTCGCTTGAACATTTTTACGCTGAACGCGATTTCGGAAGCCGTATCGCTGATTGGCAACTCAATGAAAGACTACAGCGCATCACCCGTCGCGTGGGCGGAGACCGGACCCTGAGGGGTCTGAACTGGGCCATACGGCATGTGAAACGAAGAGCCCTCCACGACCTGGGCTACATCTACAATCGCACGCCCGTCCAGGTCGGTGAGAATGATCTGATCATTCGCTCGAGCGAACATCTCAATGCATGGCTAAAGGCCAGAGGTGTCGAACTGACGCTGGTGTCGGATCGCAGCCTGCTGCATCCTGGAATCCCCCGCATGACGCTGGCTGAGGCCGCTACCATATGATGTCAAATGGTCTGGCGAGGTTGGCCGTGTGGCCTGCCAATGCGTGATTTCTGTAGATCAGTGGGCAAAAACTTCAGTTTTCTTTTGAAGCGACCGACATACAAGATGGCAATGAAAAGGGTTCGCGATGCGCGCAGCATCGCATCCGGTTCGCTGCGAACGGGGAGCCGATCAGTATTTTGCATCGGACAAGCGGGGGCTGCGCCGTAGCCAGAACGGAGACGAGAGCAATCTGAATGGACTATGAAATTGTCATTGCCACGCGAAACCGCACATCGGCGCTCGAACTGTCACTGCCTTTGATGTTGCGGCAGCAACGCCTGCCCAAGGGCATCTTCATCGTGGATTCGTCAGACGACCACAAGGCCACCGCCGAGGTGGTCGACCGGATCTGCACTGACTCGCCGGTGCCGGTGACGCTCGAACAAGCCCCGCGTGGGCTGACACTGCAGCGGAACATCGGCCTCAGCCGTGTCAATTCGCCGGTGGTGATGTTTCCGGACGATGACGCGCTGTGGTCGCCGGATGTCGCAGACCGGATGATGAATGTTTACGAGCGAGACAAGGACGAGCGCATCAGCGCCGTATGCGCGGCGCCCGCGGCCGTGCCGCCAGCCGGCGTGCTCAGTGGATCGGCCGCGGGGGGTTATCGGATGAGCTTCGGCGCCCGGGTGCGGCAATGGGTGGCGCATCCGCGGACGGCGTTGGAGCGTCGGCTTTGTGCTGATCCGTTCGTCGTTCACGGCCGATCGATGTGGAACGCACGCGATCTGCCGGACTGGTTTGCAGAAGATGACGTCGTGCCGGTGGAGTACATGACCGGTTACCGGATGAGCTTCCGGACATCGGTGGCCAAACAAGTTGGCTTTGACGAGCATCTGGCCGACTACGCATTGAACGAGGACGTCGACGCTTCGTTTGGAGCCTGGCGGCACGGCATTGTGGCGGGCGCACGGCAGGCTCGTGTGTATCACTACCAGGCTCCGGGCAAGCGGGCCTCGGGCCGCCAGCTTGGTGTCATGGAAGTGCTCAACCGCGCATATGTGGTTTGCAAGCACGCACCGCTCGATGCCCCGGCGCGGCGCACCCTGAAGCGTTTCTCGCGATACAAGCTGCTGGGTTATCTCGGCGGCGTGCGAAGCACCTTCGGCCGGGAACGGGTGATCGGCGTCCGGATCGCGATTGCCCAGTTGCCAAAACTGCTTGCCGCGTCCGCTGACGAACTGCCCCAGGCGTATCGCACCGCATGGGCGGCATGCCTGGGATCGCAGGCGGCACCCACTTGCCCCGAATCGCGCCGAGCGGCCTTGACGCCAACTTCGCAGAACTGAAAGCCCGGTTCGGCTACACCTGTCCCTTCGCCCGTGATGGGCGGATAGCATCAGGTTTTACCCTGAAAACCGGGTTTTTCGGCAAAGCCACCTGCCGGACTTGAACCGGCAACCTGCAGTTTACAAAACTGCTGCTCTGCCAATTGAGCTAAGGTGGCGAGGGCTTGGCGTCGGATTTTACGTCGGCGAGCCGGCGGTGCAACATACGGCCTTGTGAGGCGGCGCAATCGGCGGAGCATTGTAGTACACTTTAGATGAAGCTGCGGTGGGTCTGGGTCGATCCGATGGATGCGATCGGCCGCGGTGGTGACCCGATGCCGACTTGGCCGACTATGATGAATGGTCGGGTGGGTGGGCGAGCCGCCTTGACGCGGCGGCTTTGGGCGGCTACTTTTTCCGTTTCTCCGTTGGGGCACGCTGCGGCCGCGCGCTGTCAGTGTCCCCTTTCCGTGTTCGCCAACCCGCCATCGAGATTTGCTCGATCGCGCCAGCCTGGAAGGTCATAGGCATGGTTCCCGTTCAACGAAAATCGCGGTCGCAGTCGCGACAGGGCCGCTCGCACCTGGGGCTTCGCGGCACGCAGGCGGTTCGGTGCCCGAACTGCGGCTCGCCGAAGCGGCCCCACGTGGCGTGCCGTGAGTGTGGGTACGTCCGCCCGGGCCTGAAGCTTGATTTTGACAAGGAAGACTAGTGCGTATCGCCATCGATGTGATGGGTGGGGATCACTCGCCTGATGCGATCCTGGCTGGGAGCCTGGATGCGCTGGAGCTGTTGTCCAGCGACGATCGGCTGGTGCTGATCGGCGACGAGACGATCATCCGCGAGGAGATGGCGGAGCGTCGCTTGCAGGACGAGCCGCGCGTGGAGGTGGTCGGGACGTCTCAGGTTATTGAGATGGCCGAGCCGCCTGTCAATGCGCTGCGCGAGAAGCCGGACAGCTCGATCACCCGCATGGCCGAGGCCGGCGGAAAGCGGGCGGGCGACAAGCGATGCGATGTGGTGATCAGCGCCGGCAACACCGGCGCGTGCGTGGCGGCGGCGGGCAAGTACCTGCGTCGGCTGCCGGGGGTGAATCGGCCGGGCATCGCGGTGACGATGCCGACGTTCTTCGGCCCGGTGGTGATCTGCGACGTCGGGGCCAACCCCGAGCCGCGGCCGCACCACCTGCACCAGTACGCCCAGATGTCGGCGATCTACGCTCAAAAACTCATCGAGCTGGACACCCCGCGGGTGGCGCTCATGTCCATCGGCGGCGAGGAAGGCAAGGGCAACGCGCTGGTACGCGAAACCCATAAGCTGCTGAAAGACGACACGAGCCTGAACTACGTCGGCTACGCCGAGGGCCGGGACATCTTCGACGGCAAGGCGGACGTGATCGTCACCGAAGGGTTCACGGGCAACGTCGTGCTCAAGCTGGCGGAGGGGCTCGCGGCGGGGTTGTTCCGGACGATCGCTCACGAGATCTTCGAGGAAGATCCGGACCTGGCGATGAAGTTCGAGCCAATCGTCAAGAAGATTTACAAGAAACACGACTATCACGAGTATGGCGGAGCCCCCCTGCTGGGCGCGAACGGCATCATGCTCATCTGTCACGGCTCAAGCGAGGCGCGGACGATCACCGCTGCTATACGAGCCGGCATGAAGTATGCCAAGCTGGGCATTAACGATGCGATCGTGGACGCCGTCTCGGCCAATGAGCCTGCCTCTGAGGAAGTTGCATGACACGTCGGCACACCCCGCCTCCCGCGGGCGTCCGTCTGGCCGGCACGGGGATGGCCGTCCCGACGCGGCGTCTGACCAATCATGACCTGGCCAAGATCGTCGACACGAACGACGAGTGGATCACCCAGCGTACGGGCATCAAAAGCCGGGCCCGCGTCAGTGAAGGCGAGAAGACCAGCGACCTCGCAGCCCAAGCGGTGCAGCAGGCGCTGGAAAACGCGGGCATGACGCCCGACGAGCTCGACCTGCTGATCTGCGCCACCATGACGCCGGACATGATCTGCCCAGCCACAGCCGCGCAGGTGGTCGCCAAGCTCGGGGCGGTCCCTTGCGGCGCGTTCGACCTGAACATCGCATGCACCGGCCTGGTAGCGGCGATCAACACCGCCAACAACTTCATCGCCAGCGGCGCGTGTGAGAACGTCGCCGTCGTCGGCGCGGAAGTGCTTTCCAGCGTCGTGAACTGGGACGATCGGCGGACGTGCGTGCTCTTCGGCGACGGCGCGGGCGCCGCGGTGCTCACCGCCTCGGACGACTCGACGCAGGGCTGCCTTTACCAGCGACTGTCGTCGGACGGCAACCGCGGCAACAGCCTGTACGTGCCGCGCACTGAAAAAGACATTCCGCCCGGCGAAGAGGAAGCGTACTCGGGCAAGCTCAACACGCTTCAGATGAACGGCAAGGCGGTGTACAAGTTTGCCGTGACCACCCTGGCCGACTGCGTCGCGGAGGCGCTGGACGCGACCGGGCTGACGGCCGCGGACATCAAGATGGTGATCCCCCACCAGTCGAACATTCGCATGCTGCAAAGTGCGTGGAAACGGCTGGGCTTCGATCAGGACAAGGTGTACATCAACATCGACCGCTTTGGCAACACCTCCGCGGCGAGCGTGGGCATCTGCCTGCACGAGTTGATGGATCAAGGCCGACTCGACCCCGGCGATCACGTGATCTTCGTCGCCCAAGGCGGCGGACTTTCGTGGGGGACGAGTTTGTGGCGGCTTTGAGAATTTCGGATTTCGAATTTCGGATTTCGGATTTGCAATTGGGGCTGATCAAAAACACGGGGGGCGTTGATGGATCGCGATCAGATGAAAGGCCGTACGCTGGCGTTTGGCGTGAGAATCGTGCGGCTGGTCTCGTCGCTTCCATCGGGACGCATTGGAGACGTGGTCGGCCGACAGGTGTTGAAGTCGGGGACATCGATCGGAGCGAACTACCGGGAGGCGTTGCGGGCCTCGTCTCGCAAGCAATTTGTTTCGATACTGGAGATTGCGGAGCGTGAAGCGGATGAAACGCTGTACTGGCTCGAACTGATCCACGCGGCCCAGATTATGACGGCCGACCGTTTGGCAGATTTGCAGCAGGAGTGCCGCGAGTTGCTTGCGATTTTGACCGCAACGCTCCGGAGCACGAAACGCCGACAACTCCCAACATCCGAAATTCGAAATCCGAAATCCGAAATTTGAGCAACGTCATGACTACCACCACCAACACCCCCACCGTCGTCCTATGCCCCGGCCAGGGGGCGCAGCATGTCGGCATGGGCAAAAGCTGGTTCGACCACCATCCCGTCGCAGCACAGACGTACGCAGCAGCGGATCGGGCACTGGGCTTTTCCGTCAGCGAGCTTTGCTTCAAAGGCCCGGAGACGCAGCTGAATCGGACCGACATCGCCCAGGCTGCCATCTACACGACCTCGGTCGCCTGCTATCAGGCAGTGTTCGAGGCGGAGCAGATCGGCACGGTCAAGGCGACCGCCGGGCTGAGCCTCGGCGAGTTTACCGCGTTGCACATCGCCGGTGCGTTCGACTTCCTCGACGGCCTGCAACTCGTCCGCCTTCGCGGACAGGCGATGCAGGCCGCTGCCGAGGCGACGCCGTCGAGCATGGTCGCACTGATCGGAGCAGACGAAGAAACCGCCAACCAGCTTTGTGAAGATGCCGCCAAGGGCGACGTCCTCGTCCCCGCGAACTTCAACTGCTCCGGCCAGGTCGTCATCAGCGGCAGCAAGGCCGCCTGCGAGCGCTCGCTGGACGTGGCGGAGAAGATGGGCCTGCGGGCGACGCAGCTCGCCGTCGCCGGTGCGTTTCACTCGCCGCTGATGCAGCCCGCTGCCGACCAGTTGGCGACCGCGCTGGACGAGGTGCAGTGGAACACGCCTGCGGTGACGGTGTACTCGAACGTCACCGCTCGGCCGCACGCGATCGAAGACCTCGCGTCCATCAAGCTTCGGCTGGTCGAGCAGCTCACCAGCCCCGTACGCTGGAGCCAGTCGATGGAGCACATGCTGGCCAGCCACGCGGAAGACCGCCTGGTGGAACTGGCCCCGGGCAAGGTGCTCTCCGGCCTCATGCGACGGATCGACCGCAAGGCGAAGGTCGAGAATTTCGCAGAAGCACCCGCCCCCGCGTAAGCTGGGGGCGCGACACAGATGTAAGAAAACCATTTGACTCAACTGGATTGGATGACCGATCATGGCGGATAATTCTGACAAGCGGGTAGCAGTCGTGACCGGAGCGTCGCGCGGCATTGGTGAAGCGGTGGCCCGGGCACTGGGCAAGCAGGGTCGGCTGGTGATCTGTGCCGCCCGCAACGTCGAGAAGCTCGAAGCGGTCAAGCAGGCCATCGAGAGCGACGGCGGCGAGGCGGCGGTCAAGCCCTGCGACATCACCGACCACGCGGGCCTGGCCCAACTGGTGGAAGCGGTCGCCGACGAGTACGGCCGACTGGACATCCTGGTCAACAACGCCGGCATCACGCGGGACAACCTGATGCTGCGGATGAGCGACGAGGAGTTTGACGACGTGATTCAAGCCAACCTTCGCAGCGTGTTCGTGTCGTGTCGAGCGGCGATCCGGCCTATGATGCGGGGGCGCTGGGGCCGTATCGTGAACATCGGCTCGGTGTCGGGCGTGGTGGGCAACGCGGGTCAGAGCAACTACGCCGCTGCAAAAGCTGGCGTGATTGGCATGACCAAGTCGATGGCGAAGGAAATGGCCAGCAAGGGCATCACCGCGAACGTGGTGGCGCCAGGCTTCATTCAGACGGATATGACGGACGTGCTGCCACAACCGGTGAAGGATTCGGTGCTTAAGATCACCCCTGCCGGTCGTTTTGGTCAGCCCAACGAGATCGCCGGGGCCGTCGCGTACCTCTGCTCGGAGGACGCGGGCTACGTGACCGGGCAGGTGTTGACGGTCGATGGCGGCATGACGATGGCTTAAGATGCCGAGGTGTGTGGCCTCGGTAACGTTGGCGGCTTGTGAGTGTGCCGACACAACGCTATATTCCGGCGTGCAATGACGTAACTGTTTTTTTCAGGCACCCCGATCCCCCGCCGCTTCGGCCGGCAGGACAACAAGGAGACGCAGACGATGGAAGAAAAAGAGATTGAAGAAAAGGTAATCTCGATCGTCGCCGAGCAGATGGGCGTGGACAAGGGCGAGATCAATCGCGAAACCAATTTCGTGAACGATCTGAACGCCGACAGTCTGGACACCGTCGAGCTGGTGATGGAATTCGAAGACGAGTTCGAAACCTCGATTCCCGACGAGGAAGCCGAGAAGATTCAAACCGTTGGCCAAGCGATCGAGTTCATTAAAGAACACGTCAGCAAAGCCAACCAGGGCTGAATCGCCGCTTCCGCCGGGAAGTATTTCGGGGGCGAGCAGCGAACTGTCGTGCTGTCGCGCGGGGCTTGCCGTCGTCGGCTGCCATGTGCATGTGGCTTGACGGGATTCGCCAGACCAGCGGTCAACACCGCTCATGCCCGGTCAGGAGACCCCTGAGTCGGGCTTGGCGTTTCGTCAGCTTTTTGTGCAACGGGCAGGATACGAGGGTAAGCCCCGCGCTATTATTTCCGGTGTCAGCTTCACAGGTTCATCAATCCATCATGCACAACAATCAACGCCGTCGTGTTGTCATCACCGGGCTCGGCTGGGTCACCAGCCTCGGCCATGACGTGAAACAGGTCTGGGCCGACCTGCTCGCCTGCAAGAGCGGTGTCCATGCCATTGAGCGCTTTGACGCTTCCGCTTATCCCGTGCGCTTCGGCGGCGAGGTGCTCAACTACCAGCCACGCAACATCGAAAAACGCGACGCCAAACGACTTGACCGCTTCGCCCAGTTCGCACTCGACGCCGCCGTCGACGCCGTCAAAGACGCCGACCTCGACTTCGCCAAAGAAAACAGCTGGCGCTGCGGCTCGATCATCGGCTCAGGCATCGGCGGCATCGAAGAGTTCGAGTACGGCCACCGCAAGCTCATGGAAAAAGGCCCCGATCGGCTCAGCCCGTTCATGGTCCCGAAACTCATGTGCAACGCCGGGTCGGGCAACATCTCGATCCACTTCGGCATCCAGGGCCCGAACAACGCCGTCGCCTCCGCCTGCGCCTCCGCAGCCCACGCCATCGGCGACGCCGCCAACGCCATCCGCTACAACGCCGCGGACGTGATGATCACCGGCGGCTCCGAAGCCGCCCTCACCCCGCTGGGCCTGGGCTGCTTCGTCGCGCTCAAAGCACTCTCGCGACGCAACGACGACCCCACCCACGCCTCACGCCCCTTCGATAAAGACCGCGACGGCTTCATCCTCTCCGAAGGTGCCGGCGTGCTCATCCTCGAAGAATACGAACACGCCAAGGCCCGCGGCGCAAACATCTACGCCGAGTTCCTCGGCTACGGCCAGTCCGCAGACGGCTCGCACATCACCGCCCCCGACGAACAGGGCCGCGGCGCCGCCTACGCCATGCAGGCCGCCCTCGAAGACGCCGGGCACGACCCCGCCGACGTCGACTATATCAACGCACACGGCACGAGCACGCCGCTCGGCGACGCCGCCGAGACCCGCGCCGTCAAGCGCCTGTTCAACGACGACGCCTACAAAGTCGCCGTCAGCTCCACCAAGAGCATGACCGGCCACCTGCTCGGCGCGTCCGGCGGCATCGAAGCCATCATCACCGCCAAGGCCATCGAGCTCGGCTGCATCCCCCCCACCGCCAACCTCGACAACCCCAGCGAGGAATGCGACCTCGACTACGTCCCCAACGAGGCCCGCCAGCTCGACGTCAAGCTCGCCATGAGCAACTCCTTCGGCTTCGGCGGCCACAACGTCAGCCTCGTCCTCGGCAAAATCTAAACCCACCACAAACCGACACCCCGTAAAGCCCAGGCATGGCCATGCCTGGGCTTTGTTGCAGCAACTCCGATTCCCGCGCCTCCATACAAACCCGCTATCCTGTCTCACATCACCAACGTTTACTTCAGCCGGAGAACCCAATCATGCCACAACCCACTCTGGATTTCGGCGTGCAGTCCTACTGCTTCCGCAACACCAAAGACAACGCTGAGCTCGCTCGCAAGGTGCGCGAGATCGGTCTGGACAAGATCGAAATCTGCGCCGTCCATGCCGACTTCAGCGACCCCGCCGCCTTCAAGGACATCGTCAAAACCTACGCCGACGAGGGCGTCGCAATCGTCTCCCTCGGCGTGCAGACATTCACCGGCGACACCGACACCGAACGCAAGTGGTTCGAGTGCGCCGCCGCCGCCAACGCCAAGTACATCTCCGCACACTTCAAGGTCGACTCGTACCAGACCGCCGTGCCCGCCACCGCCAAACTTTGCGACGAGTTCGGCATCAAAATCGCCATCCACTGCCACGGCGGCTACATGTTCGGCGGCTCGCCCGACGTCATCGAACACCTGCTCAAGCTCGGCGGACCCAACATCGGCCTCAACATCGACACCGCCTGGTGCATGCAGATCGGCCCCCACCGCGGCAACCCTATCCAATGGGCCGAGCAGTTCAAAGACCGGCTCTACGGCGTCCACTACAAAGACTTCACCTTCGACACCAACGGCCAGTGGAACGACGTCGTCGTCGGCACGGGCAATCTCGACCTGCCCGCCTTCGTCGACACGCTCGTTAAAAACAACTTCGCAGGCTTCGCTGTCATCGAATACGAAGGTGACGTCGACAACCCCGTACCCGCGCTGAAAGAGTGCGTCCAGAAAATGCGCGCCCTCACCGCCTGACCGGGTGCAATATCATCCTGACGTCAACGCAAGAAGCCCACGGCGGAACGCCGTGGGCTTCGCTGCATTTCATCATGTGACCCTGCTCAAAACGGCATGTTCAAGCCCACCATCACCTGGTGGTTGCGGTAGCTGTTTTCGCCGAAGCTGCCGGTGTAGTTGGCATTGAGAATGCCGCGATTGCCCAGCCGCATCCCCAGGCCCACCGTCGGGCTGATCCAGTCCCGCACCGCGGCGCTGCTGAGGTAGCGGGTGTACGACACGCCGCCGTCGACGAAGAAGGCCTCCGCGATCGGATAGGTCACGACGACGCCGTTCATGAGCACCTGCTGATTCAGGTCAGGCTTGAACTCGTAGTCGCCCGCGCGGAGGCGGATGCCCTCGTAATGGGTCAACTGCGTGCCGAGCGTGATGTCGAGATCGCCCACGCCGAGCACGAGTTGGTTGCTGCCGCCGACGCCCCAGATCAGCCCGCCCGCGACCATGTCCGCCGAGCCCGCGCCCGCGACGTTGAACACCGGCGTTACTTGCCAAGTCAGCGTCAGGCTGCCCGCGTCGTTCAGCGCCCGCCGGTTCATCACCCGCACGGGCACGCCGAACTCCGTACCGCCGTGCACCACCGCCGCGCCCGACACGTCCATGAACATCAGCATCGAGCCGAGGCTCAGCCCCAGGTTTTCCGTCAGCCATGTGCCCGTGTCGAACGCCACGCCGCCGCCATCGACGCTGAAGTCGCCCGCGCTGGCGAAGTTGCCCAGCCCGACCACGCGGAACCACCAGCCGCCTTCGGGGTTCGGGTCCATGCCATCTTCATCGAGCCCCTGCCCGCGCGTAAACCAGCTGGGCATCGGCCGAGCCATGCCGAATCGGCGGAACGTCTGCTGCGCGAGCAGCGCCGTCGTCGCGTTCGGGTTGCCGTCGAGCACGCCGACGAGCGACCGCTTCTGGATCTCCGCCTGGAACCGCGCGTAGGCCGACGCCCCATCCTTCTTCAGCCAGTCTTCGAGTTCATCTTCCGCCGCCGCCCTGCTGAAGCCGCGAAACTCCTCATCGAGGCCGGTGAGTTCGCTGCGCAGGATGACGACCCATTCGTTGCCGTCCTGAAACACTTCGAACGTGAGCGCGTCTTCAACGCCGCCGTAGTTCAGCGAGGCGTTGAAGTCCTGCGCGGTGAGGGCCGTGAAATCGCCCCGGCTGCGGATCAAATCTTCGACAAGGTCAGCCAGCGACGAGCCCTCCCCCTCCGCCTGAATCGTGCCGTCGTCCGACGCGGCAAACACCTCGAACAGGCTCCGCCCTTCCGCCGACGCGGTCCACACGAGCAAGCACAACACCACCGCCAGCAGCCCCCCCACGCCTTCACATGATCGCTTGAGATGTATCATCATCGCACTGTCCTCTAGCTTGATGGGATTCCAACACCCGGTCGAACAGATAGGCTGCTCGCGACCATCACGAGGGCCCGATACGACCTGTATCGGGCAATCCAAGTCCAGATCACCAATTCTTACACCTGCTTCGTACCGCCTCGGGCGGCTCTGTCATACCATCAATCACCGCGCGACAGGCGCGTAAAAACAGCGCCCGCCCTCATTGAAGAGCGGGCGCTGCATGTATGCAAATCTCACAGCGTGTCGGCTTACCGCGCCGCCGGCGGCATGCGAAACCGTCGACGGACGCCGACCAACAGGCCGGCCGCGATCAGCAGCGCCGACGCAGGCTCAGGCACGAGCACGATCGCCTGGCTGCCATCCGCGAGCGACACATGGGCCGTGATCAAACCGCTGTCGTTCAAAGCGGGGATGCCCAGGCCGGTGATCGCCACGCCATCGATCAGGTCGCCGGTTTTCAGCAGCAGTTCGTCATCGAGAAACAGGCCCGAACCGCCTTGGACGAACGTGCCAAGGAAAGCAACCTGGCCGGCGTTGTTGATATCAACGCCGCCGTTGAAACTGTGCAAAGTCAGTCCATCAAAGACATCGCCGTTCACTGCGACCACGCGGTCGTTGGTGAAAATGCCGCGGCGGGTATTGCCGGCGAAAAAGCCCATGAAGGCGATGTCGCCATGATCATTGATCGACCCGCCGTGGTCCATGCTGGTCAGGGTGATACCGCCGATCGTGTTCCCCTGCGAGACGATGACGCCGTTCTGCGTCGCATAATGCCGAATGTTGTTGTCGGCGAACATCACCAGGGCTTCGCCCTGGCTGTTCAGCGCGTGTCGGCTGAACGACGGGATGCTGGAAACGGGTACGCCGCTGATGGTGTTCCCCTGCTGGATGAGAAACTGCGTTGGCGTCGTGATCACACTTATGGACTGCGTGCCGTCCCTGAAAGAACTGGCCCATGCGATCATGCCCGCGTCATTGATCGACACCGCGCCGACGCTCGTCAGCGAGTGACCGTTCACCGTGCTGTCGCCGGTCCCAAATTGGAGCGTGGTGTCGGTGGCGAACAACGTCCCGGCTGGGCTGCTCTCGCGGAAGCTGAAGCCGACGACGCCATGATTGTTAATGACCGGCGCCCCCCCGTAGACATTGTTGTAAATGCGACCGCCGATATTCGTACCCGGAGCGATGTGGATCGCCTCGTCAATGAAAATGTGGTTGTTCGCCATCCAGACCACCTGCCCGGCGTTGTTGATGTCGGGCCGGTTGCCAATCGCGCCGCTGACGGTATGACCATCCACCACATCCCCCGTTCGCGCCAGCACCTGCACCGTTGCCGCCTCGGCCGACATGCTCACGACACCACTGCACACCATCACCATCGTCGCCAGCGCAGTTGCGCGGCTCTTCAAGCAATCCCTCAACATCTTTTTCCGTCTCCTGTAGGTTGTGACGTCAGACCGACGCAGCCTCCTGGGCCATGTGGACACAACCACTGCGCGGTTGACTTTTTTCGGTGGGCCCCAGTGAAGAAAATTATGCAGTGGCTTCCCACAAAAAACAACCCCCAGTGTTTACTGGGGGTTGCATGGTGGATTCTCTGGTTGTCAACGTGTTGAAGGCTTAGCGGTTGCCCTTGTTGCCGCCTTCGAGTTCGCCGAGCAGTTGAGCGACCAGCGACGATTCGCCGACCGTCTTCTCGATCTTGTCCGGCGCCTCGGCGCCGGCGGCCTCGGCCATCGCTCGCGCCGCTTCCAACTCCTGCTCGCGCGACGGAGCTTCCTGAGCCGGCGGCTCCGCGAGCTTCGTCACCTTCAGGTTCTGGTAGCGGTGGAAGCCCGTGCCCACCGGGATCAGGTGACCCAGCAGCACGTTTTCCTTCAGGCCTTGCAACGTGTCGACCTTGCCGGCGAGCGCCGCCTCGGTGAGCACCTTGGTCGTCTCCTGGAACGAAGCGCCCGACAGGAACGACTCGCTCTGGAGGCTCGCCTTGGTGATGCCCAGCAACAGCGTCTTCGCGGTCGCGGGACGACACTTGCTCGCCTTGGGCGGTTCCTTGCCGTCGGCTTCGAGCTTGGCACGAATTTCCTTCAGCTCGTCGCGGGAGATCTTCGTGCCGATCGGCAGACCGGAGTCGCCCGACTCTTTGATCTTGCCCACGTCGTTGAGGCCTTCGTTGGCTTCGCGGAAGCGGAACTTGTCGACCACTTCGTTCGGCAGCAGCTCCGTGTCGCCCGGGTTCTCGATGCGGACCTTGCGGAGCATCTGCCCGACGATTGTCTCAATGTGCTTGTCGTTGATGGTCACGCCCTGAGCACGGTAGACGTTCTGCACCTCTTCGAGCAGGTAGTTGTAGAGCGCTTCTTCGCCCTTGACGCGCAGAATGTCGTGCGGCACGAGCGGGCCGTCGATCAGCGGGTCGCCGGCCGACACGTAGTCGCCGGTGTGCACCAGCAGGTGACGGTCCTGAGGCACGTGGTGATCGACTTCCAGCCCGGCCTCGGACTTGATGATGATCGTCATCTTGCCCCGGCGACGGTCCGACTGCAGTTCGACCGTGCCGGAGATCTCAGCCATGATCGCCGCTTCGCGCGGCTTACGGGCCTCGAAGATCTCCGTCACACGCGGCAGACCGCCGACGATGTCGCTCGAACCGGTGACTTCACGCGGCTGACGAGCAAGCATGTGGCCGGCTTCGATGGCCTCGCCTTCCTGCACTTCGATACGCGACTTGGCGGGCAGGTAGTGGAAGTCGAGCACCTTGCCATCCGAGCCTTCGATGACGATGCGCGGATGCTTTTCGCCCTTATGCTCGATGACGACCAGGGCGCCGCCCTTGCTCTTGCCTTCCTGCTCCTGCCGAACGGTTTCGCCCACTTCGATATCTTCGAAGCGAACGGTACCGGGCTTCTCGGCGAGGATCGGCACGCGGTGCGGGTCCCACTTGACGAGAATCTGACCCTTGCGGATCTTGTCGCCAGGCTTCACCGTGACGTACGAGCCGTACTGGATCTTGAACTTCTCGAGCTCACGGCCCTTGTCGTCGACGATGGCCAGTTCGCCGTTGCGCTTCAGCGCGACCAGCACATCATTGCCATCTTCGTCCTTCACAGGCACTTCGTTGACATCGCGCAGCTGGACCGAGCCGGCGTGGGTCGCACGGTAGTCGGTTTCGACCAGCGTGCGGTGGCCGATGCCGCCGGTGTGGAACGTACGCATCGTCAGCTGCGTGCCCGGCTCACCAATCGACTGGGCGCCGATGATGCCCACGGCCAGACCCTCTTCCACCGGTCGGCCGGTGGACATGTCCGTGCCGTAGCACTTCGTGCAGATGCCATGCCCCGCTTCGCAGGTCAGCGGGCTGCGGATCATCACCGAGTCGATGCCCAGCGCTTCGATCTTGCGAGCCGACTCTTCGGTGATCAGCTCGTTTTCCTGAACGATCAACTCGTCGGTGATCGGGTTGCGGATCGTCTCGCGGGCAGCTCGGCCGACGATGTGCTCACGCAGCGGCACGTCGACCTCTTCCCCCTTGTAGATCGCGTGCTTCGTGACGCCTTGCTTCGTGCCGCAGTCGTCCATGTTGATGAACACGTTCTGCGCCACGTCCGCAAGCTTACGCGTCAGGTAGCCCGAGTCGGCGGTCTTCAACGCCGTGTCGGCCAGACCCTTACGAGCACCGTGCGTCGAGGAGAAGTATTCGAGCACGCTCAGGCCTTCGCGGGCGTTGGCCTTAATCGGCGTCTCGATGATCTCGCCCGACGGCTTGGTCATCAGACCACGCATGCCCGCCAGCTGCTTAATCTGCGAAACATTACCACGAGCACCCGAGTCGCTCATCAACCACACCGGGTTGAGGTAAGGCTTGCCTTCGCCACCTTCCAGCGGCGCGATCGAGCCGTCGGCGTACCGGCGGTCGCCCTTGAGTTCCTTCAGCAGTTCCTTCGTGACTTCCTCGCCGCAGTGCGTCCAGAGGTCGAGCAGCTGGTTGTATCGCTCGCGGTCCGTGATCGCACCGGCGTGATACGCCTTCTCGACACGGTCGACCTTCTTCTGCGTCGCGTCGATGATGTCCTGCTTCTTCGCGGGGATGCGAAGGTCCGTCACACCGAAGCTCAGACCCGCTGTGGTCGACCGCTTGAAGCCGATGGCTTTCAGGTCGTCCAGCAGCTCGATCGTCGCCGGTCGGCCGGCGCGAGCGTAGGTATCGTCAATCACACGCGAGCAGCCCTTCTTGCCCAGCGAGCAGTTGTAGTACGGCAGGCCGTCCACAAGCATCTCGTTGAACATCAGCCGACCCACGGTCGTCACCAGACGACGCGACGTGGGCATCTCCACAGGCTCGCCACCCTGGTCGGTGACCATGTCCACATACTGACCCTCGGGCAGCCGGACGACAATCTGCTGATGGACGTGGATCTTTTTCAGATCGTACGCCATCAACGCTTCCACCGGGTCTTTGTATTCCGGCACGGCCCGCATCTGCTTGATCAGCTCGTCGCTCAGGCTTTCCGAGCGGTTTTCCAGTTCCTTCACCAGGTCCACAGACAACGGCTCGGGGATCGACGTGATGTAGTACACGCCCATCACGATGTCCTGCGACGGCGAAATAATCGGCGCGCCGTTGGCAGGCGAGAACACGTTATGCGGCGAAAGCATCAGCACGCTCGCCTCGGCCTGCGCTTCAACCGACAACGGCAAATGCACCGCCATCTGGTCGCCGTCGAAGTCGGCGTTGAAGCCCGTGCACACCAGCGGATGGATGCGGATCGCGTTGCCTTCCACCAGCGTCGGCTCGAACGCCTGAATGCCCATGCGGTGAAGCGTGGGGGCACGGTTCAACAGCACCGGATGCTGGTAGATCACTTCTTCGAGCACGTCCCACACTTCGGGGTCGCGACGCTCGAGCATCTTCTTCGCCGACTTGATCGTGTCCACCAGGCCGTGCTCTTTGAGCTTGCGGATGATGAACGGCTGGTAAAGCTCCAACGCGATCTTCTTCGGCAGGCCGCACTGGTGCAGCTTCAACTCCGGGCCCACGACGATGACCGAGCGAGCCGAGTAGTCGACGCGCTTGCCCAACAGGTTTTCGCGGAAGCGACCCTGCTTGCCCTTGATCATGTCCGTCAGCGATTTCAGCGGACGGTTCGACGAGCCAAGCACCGGGCGTCGGCATCGGCCGTTGTCGAACAACGCGTCCACCGACTGCTGGAGCATCCGCTTCTCGTTGCGGATGATGACCTCCGGCGCGTTGAGGTCCATCAGCTTCTTCAGCCGATTGTTGCGGTTGATGATTCGGCGGTACAGGTCGTTCAGGTCGCTGGTCGCGAAGTTGCCCGACTCCAGCAGCACCAGCGGACGCAGGTCCGGCGGAATCACCGGCGTCACGTCCATCACCATCCACTCGGGATCGTTCTCGCTCTTGCGAATCTGCTCGACAATACGCAGCCGCTTGGAAATATCCTTGATCTTCTGCTTGCTGCGCGTGTTCTTCAGCTCATTGCGCAACTCGTCCGCGAGCTTGTCCAGGTCCAGCACCGCGAGCAGTTCCTTGACCGCTTCCGCGCCCATGCCCGCCTGGAAGCTGTTGCCATACTGCTCCATCGCCTGACGATGTTCATCTTCGGTGAGCAGCTGGTTCGGCTTCATCGGCGTGTCGCCGGGGTCGGTGACGACGTAGTCCTGGAAGTAGATCACCTTTTCCAGATCGCTGGTCTTCATGCCAAGCAGGTTGCCCAGGTGGCTGGGGATGGCTTTGAAGAACCAGATGTGGATGATCGGCGCCGCGAGGTTGATATGTCCCATCCGCTTGCGTCGCACGCGCGAGTGGGTCACTTTCACGCCGCAGCGATCGCAGATGATGCCCTTGAACTTCGTACCCTTGTACTTGCCGCAGGCGCACTCGTAGTCGCGCTCGGGGCCGAAGATCCGCTCACAGAAAAGGCCATCCTTCTCCGGGCGGTAGGTTCGATAGTTGATCGTCTCGGGTTTCTTGACCTCGCCGAAGCTCCACGAACGAATATCGTTGGGGCTGGCGAGGTTAATCTTCACCGAGGCGTAGTCGTTCACGCGGTCGTATGTCATTTCAGCCATGGTGTCATACGCTCCAAAAGGTTGAGCGTTAGCTGTCTAGTTTGCTTGGATCGGCAGGTCACCGTCGGCGGCTGCCGGGCCACGGTTCACGGAACAGGGCAGGGTTTTACAGTATCCCGCCGCCGTCGAACTCGGCCTTCTCCATCGTAATGTTCAGGCCAAGGCCCTTGATCTCGTTGCACAGCACGTCGAAGGCAACAGGCATGCCCGCTTCAAGCGTGTTCACACCCTTGACCATCGACTCGTAAATCTTCGTACGGCCTTCAACGTCGTCGCTCTTGACCGTCAGCAGTTCCTGCAGAATGTAAGCAGCGCCATACGCTTCCAGCGCCCACACTTCCATCTCGCCGAACCGCTGACCACCCGTTCGCGCCTTGCCGCCCAGCGGCTGCTGGGTGATCAGGCTGTACGGGCCCGTCGCTCGAGCGTGAATCTTGTCGTCGACCAGGTGGTGCAGTTTGAGCATATACATATGCCCCACCGTCGTCCGCTGATCGAACGGCTCACCCGTGCGGCCGTCGTAAAGCTGAATCTTGCCGCCCGCGGGCATCTTGGCAAGAATCTCGCGATCGCCCGGCGGCGTGCCGGCCTCTTCGCATTCACGCAGCCGATCGTCCACGTGCTTGTTCGCTTCTTCGATCGCCTGGTGGATCTCGTCTTCCGTCGCACCGTCGAACACGGGGGTGCAGGCCTGGAAGCCAAGCACGCCACACGCCCAACCCAAGTGCGTCTCGAGAATCTGCCCCACGTTCATTCGCGAAGGCACGCCCAGCGGGTTCAGCAACAGGTCGACCGGCGTACCGTCCTCAAGGAACGGCATGTCCTCTTCCGGCACGATGCGGGCAATCACGCCCTTGTTACCGTGTCGGCCGGCCATCTTGTCACCCACCGACAAGTGTCGCTTCGTGGCCAGGTAAACCTTGACCATTTCCAGCACACCCGAGGGCAGCTCGTCGCCACGCTTCATGTGAGCGAGCTTGCGCTCCTTCTCCTTGCGAAGCGCTTCGATACGCGGCCAGAACTGGCCATAAATCTGCTCCGCCTCTTCGCGGGTCGACTTATTGCCCTTGATCCACGTCTCGTCGAACGAGTCGATCTGCTCCATCACGACTTCCGTGATGTCGCTGGCACCGGCCTTCTGACGCGTCGACGGGTCGACCATCGGCGTGCCGGTCGCTTCGTTGATCTGCTCGATCATCTGCCGGAACAACTCCGCGGCACGCTCGTCCATCGACGCTTCGTACTCACGCATCTCCCGGCGAAGCTGCTTCTTCTGCTCATCATTCAGGTGCATCCGTCGGCTGAAACGCTTCGCACCAATCACGATGCCTTCCGTGCCCGCGGGCACTTCCAGCGAGTCGTTCTTCACGTCTTCGCCGGCTCGGCCGAAGATCGCGTGCAACAGTTTCTCTTCCGGCGTCAGCTCGCTCTTGCTCTTCGGACTCACCTTGCCCACGAGAATGTCGCCCGGCGTGACGTACGCGCCGATGCGGATGATGCCATGCTCGTCGAGCATCGACAGCATCTTCTCGCTGACGTTGGGGATGTCCTGCGTGAACTCTTCTCGGCCGAGCTTGGTCTCGCGGATCTCAACGTCGAACTCGTCGATGTGAATCGACGTGAACACGTCTTCCTTGACCAGTCGCTCGGAGATGACGATCGCGTCTTCGAAGTTGTAGCCGTCGAAGGTGTTGAACGCGACCAACGCGTTCTTGCCCACTGCCAGCTCGCCCTTGGACGTCGCCGCCCCGTCCGCGATGATCTGGTCCTTCTTGACCTGCTCACCGAGGCGGACGATCGGCTTCTGATTGAGGCAGGTGCGCTCGTTCAGGCCGACGAACTTGCGAAGCACGTACTCGTCAGCGTTGTCGACGACAAGCCGCTCGGAATCCACATACGTAATCGTGCCCGCGTTCTTCGCTCGCACGACCATGCCGGAGTAGCGGGGCACTTCCTTTTCCATGCCCGTCGCGACCGCTGGCGGCTCGGTCTTGATCAGCGGCACGGCTTGCCGCTGCATGTTCGAGCCCATCAACGCACGGTTCGCGTCGTCGTGTTCGAGGAACGGAATCAACGCCGCCGACACACCCACCAACTGCTTGGGGCTGATGTCGACGTAATCGATCTGCGCCGAGTCGACCTGCGCGAGGTCGCCGTCGACGCGAGCGAGCACTTGCCCCTTGGTCAGCTTGCCCTCAAGGTCGAGCGCGTCGGCCGGGCCGAGGGTGGACTTCATTTCCTCGTCAGCACGCAGGTGAACGATTTCGCCCGTGAGCTTGCCGTTTTTCACCTGCCGGTACGGCGTGAGGAGGAAGCCATACTCATCAATCTGGCTGTAAATACCCAGCGAGGCGATGAGGCCGATGTTCGTGCCTTCCGGCGTTTCGATCGGGCACACTCGGCCGTAGTGGCTGATGTGCACGTCGCGAACCTCGAAGCCCGCCCGCTTGCGGTTCAGACCACCAGGCCCGAGTGCCGACAGACGCCGTTCGTGCGTCAGCGTCGACAGCGGGTTGGTCTGGTCGACCACCTGCGACAGCTCGCCTCGGCCGAAGAAGTGGTCAATCGCGCTGCTGATCGACTTGGAGTTGATCAGGTCGGCGACCTTGGCCAGCTCGTCCGGGTCCTTGACGCTCATCCGCTCCTGCACGGTTCGGCGGAGCTTCAGGAAGCCCTTGCGCATCTCTTCCACCGCCAGCTCGTCCAGCGTCCGCAGACGCCGGTTGCCGAGGTGGTCGATGTCGTCGATGTGGGCCTTGTTTCGCTGGGCACGCAGGTCGAGCATGTACTCGACAACCTTGAGGAAGTCCTCGGCCCGAAGCTGCATTTCGGTTTCGGGGACTTCCAGGTCGAACTTGCGGTTGATGCGGAACCGGCCGACCTTACCGAGGCGGTAGCGGTTCTCGTCGAAGAATTTCTCTTTGAACAGGTCGCGGGCCTTGTCGACCTGCGGCGGGTTGCCCGGCCGCAGTCGGCCGTAGAGCGTCAGCAACGCCATCTCATGGTCCGTCACTTCCATCCCATCCAGGTGGCTCGCCTTTTCCTCAGCGAGCGTGTTAAGGATGAGCATGTCGGACGGGTTGGCGATGATCTGAACTTTTTCGAGCGGGCTGTTGAGCACCTGCTCGATGTTCTCGCCCACCTGCGCACCGAGACTCACGAGCTCTTCGCCCGTTTCCGTGTCGATGATCGGCTTGGCGACGTAGTGCTCCGGCTTGAGGTCGGCCACCGGAATGCTCTGCAAGTCGTAAAACAGACTCAGCAGCTTCTCGGTGGTCGAGTAATTCTCGTCCAGAGCGCGCAGGAAGGTGGTGGCGGGGATCTTGGTGGACTGGTCGATCCGCATCGACAGCACGTCCTTCTTCGTCACCTCCAGCTCGATCCACGAGCCACGCTCGGGGATCACGCGAGCCGAGTGCAGCGGCCGGTCGGCCTCCGCACTGGCGATCGAGAAGTCCACGCCGGGCGAGCGGTGCAACTGGTTCACAATGACGCGCTCCGCGCCATTAATGATGAACTCACCGCCGCCGAGCAGGATGGGGATCTCCCCGAGGTATATTTCCTCTTCGGGGATTTCCGAAACATCCTTCCGGACGAGGCGGACGCCGACCCTGAACGGCATGCCGTAGGTCAGTCGGAGTTCCTTGCACTCTTCAGGGGTGTAACGGGGCTCGTCGAGCTTGTAGTGAATGTACTCAAGCTGCATGCTCTCATCGTACGAGACGATGGGAAACACCTCGCGCAACAGAGATTCGAGACCCATTTTCTGGTCTCGCTTCTCGTGCGTTTTATCCTGCTGGAGGAAACGGGTGTATGCAGCTTGCTGAACTTCGACGAGGTTGGGGATAGCAGTAGCGTCCCCACGCTTCGAATAGTCGCGCACGGTCTTCAGCAGCATCGAATATCCTCGATCTTGCTAAGAGCAGATGATCAAAGTTAGGTTTTAGAGGGATTGCAGGGGTGCCGACCCAGCCTCTCTCACGCCACGAATGGGTGAGTATAGCGGCTGGCGCACGCCTTCACAAGGGCGGTGCCGAAATTTTTACCGCTTTGGGCCAAATTGGTCTTGACTTTGCCTTCCCGTTCTTTCCAACCATGTCCCGCAACGGGCCCGCTCATGCCCGCCACGATCGTCGAGTGTAGCACGACCGCAACCAAAAGCAAAGCGACAGGGTAAGGGAAGTTTCTAGTTCCGAGTTTCGAGTTTCTAGTTCAGGAGATTGGAAGCCCACGGCGTGACGCCGTGGGCGTCGATGGCGCACCGCACGCAAAGCGGCCCCCCGTCCTTCCCAACTCGAAACTCGGAACTAGAAACTAGAAACTCGTCCCCCTCACACCGCTTTCGCGGTCTCCAGCCGGGTACGGAGGTTGTCCAGCACGTTCATGAAATTGATGTAACTGTCGTAAGGCGAAGCGTATGGGTTGAAATACTTGTGCACGTCGCCGTCGGCGAAGTACTTGGTGCACATGTAATAAAAATGATCCGAACTGGTCAGCTTCCGCCAGTCGTGCAGCAAGTCCATGTCGCCGCTGGCTTTAATGTCAGGCTCGATCTTGAACAGCTCCTGTAGCGCACTGGCCTGCATCGCGTTGCCCACCCACGCAGAGAGGTCGCGTTCCGTGTCGGCCCACGAGGTGACGCGAGGTGAGTCGTACGTGCCCACCGAAGCGAACTGATCCACCACTTCGCCGGGCGTGAGGAAGTTGTCCCCACGGTCGAGCACCTTGCCCGGCAAGGCTTCGAGAAACTGGAAAATGCCTGTATCGCGCCACTGGTGCTCGCCGAACGTCTCAAAGTCCATGAACAGGTTGCACACCTGCCCGTGCGCGTCGTGAATCCAGTCGGCGAACTTGTCCGCGTTCAACGGCCATTCGCCCCAGCCCCGGTCGGAAAAGCGGAAGGCGATGTCGTCGCTGAGGCGGTAGTTTTTCAGCAGCAGCGTGATGTCCGGATGGCCCGGCGGGTTGTAGGGGTAGTTGGGCGAACGCTGGCCGAGCACGCTGTCGACGCCCTCAGCGAGGATGCCGCGGTATCGGCCGGTGCGGGCGATGTAGTCCGCAAGATCGTTCGCGTAGATCAACTCAGTATTGCGGAAAACCGTCGGCTGCTGATTGAACAACTCTTCAATCAGCTCGGCATGCTGGTCAACTTGCGCAAGAAACTCGTCGCGGTCGTAGAGAAAGGCGAGGCTGTGGTAGTAAGTCTCGGCCAGGAACTCGCAGCAGCCGGACTCGGCCAGCTCCTGAAAGCGTTCGATGACCTCCGGCGCAAGCTTTTGAAACTGCTCGATCACGCTGCCGGTAAGCGAGAAGGCCACGCGGAACCGGCCTTCGTGCCGTTCGATGAGCTTCAGCAGCAGTTCCGTGCCGGGCAGGTAACACTTCTGCGCGACGCGGCGGAGGATCTGGTCGTTGCGAGCATGGTCGAAATAATCGCGATGCGCATCGAAGACGCTGTATCGCCTTAGACGGTGCGGCTGGTGGACCTGAAAGTAGAGGCAGGCTGTGGCCATGGTTTCCCGCAAGGATCATCGGCCGGAGCGGCCCCGGCACGCCAACGACAGCCACAAATAGCGCGGGTGTCTTTCGACTCGCCCCGCCGATCACACATAGCGGCGCCGCAGGCTCACTCTATTTTCACGAACCTAAGCCGACTTGCAACTCCCAACCTCGGCGATCGCGGGAAGTTGGACACGAATGCCAGCGATCGTCCCACGCCTGTTGCACCATAGCCCACCCGGAGCCGGCTGGAACAGCCGAATCTTGTCAGCCGGGAACGATTTGTGCGAACCAAAGACTGTTGCAATCGAGTATGATATTAAACTAGGGAATACACCCCAGGGACTTGCGTGCTGTTATCTCAAGTCCACAAAAATCCGAACCAAGTGTAAGCCGCACGCCTTTGTTCGGCAGACGGCATGAACACGCTTTAAAGGGGGGAAAAATGAACATCCTGACCACGATTTCAACGCTCGGCCTGGCATTGAGCATCAGCGCTGCCGCGAACGGTGCGCCGATCACCGGCTCACTCGAAGCCAACCAGCTTCAAACCACCGACAGGTGGAACAACATCACGCCAACGGTCGAATGGCAGATCACCGACAACCAGGATGGCCAGACCTGGAATTACGCCTATACCTTCATCGGCTTCGACGGGCGAGCCATCCCGACGATCAGCCACTTCATCCTTCAGTTGAGCGAAGGCGCGCCAGCCGAGGACTTCACGTCATTCACCAGTTCCGGAGCCGGCTTCGACGGCAATAACTTCACAGACTTCCGCCTGTTCAACCAAGGCCAACCATCGGACCCGAATCTGCAAAGCAACGTGTATGGCGTCAAAATCGACCTGCAGAACACCGGAGACAACTTCACCATCGCCTTCGATGCCAACCGACTTCCCATGTGGGGCGACATTCACATCAAAGGCGGCCAGAGTGAAGCATGGAACCAGGATTTCGCGGTGGAAGTCGCCAACCTGCACGACTATTTCGCGGACCACGCCCTCGATGCGACCGGCAACGAACTGGCCAAGATCCTGGTTCCCAACTCAATTGTCCCCGAGCCGGGCACGCTCGCGCTGCTTGGCATCGGCGGCTTCACCCTGCTGATCCGCAGACGAGCTGCGGCATCGCCTGCACAGTGATCCGCACAGAGGGGGTGTGTTTAAGCCCCCGTGTCCACGTGGGGGGACGCGCGAGGAGGCGGGGGGCCGCCGCCACAGGCGCTTCATCGCAGGTCAGGCTGATGGCTCTTGCCTTGGCTGGTCCGCCTCCACATCGGACGCTTCGACCAGGCTGGATGCCTCTTGGTTCGACGCCTCGTCGCCAGGCTCGCTCTCGCCCGATGCGCGTGGCACGACCGTGGCGGTGCCTGTCTCGCGGGAAGCGGTCATCGCAACGACCGTTCGGCCGGCGAGCACCTTCTGCCCCTGCTGCACCTGCACCTCGGGGCCCAGCGATTCGGGCAGGTACAGCTCTGTCGTCGAGCCGAGCTTGATGATGCCGATCCGCTCGCCTCGCTGCAACACCTTGCCCACCTCCGCCGCACAGACGATCGTCCGCGCGAGCAACCCCGCCACCTGCCGCACCGCCGCCACCGGCTGCCGCCGAATCGGGTGCACCATCACCAGCAGGTTCGACTCGTTCACCTCGGCCGAGTCGGGATTGAGCGCGTTCAGATGCTTGCCCGGCTTGTGCGTGATCGAAACCACCTCGCCGTGGCAGGGGCTTCGGTTGATGTGCACGTCCAGCACGCTCAAAAAGATGCGGATGCACACCGCCGGCTCGTCGAACGGCTCGAAATGCTCCACCCGGTGCACCGAGCTGACCCGCCCGTCGGCCGGCGCGACGACCGCGCCGCGCTGCGTCGGCACACGCCGATGCGGGTCGCGGAAAAACAGCACCAGCGCAACCGTGGCGATCACCACCAGCACCGACAGCCACCACCAGCCGACCACGAACGTGACGCCGCTGATCATCAGGCCGACGGCGATAATCGTCAGCCACTCATTTCGCGCATAACCGCTGAGCATCGAGCGTTTTCATCCGAAGGAGGGTTACAGCCCGCTCGCAAGCAGGCCACGTCACACATCACAAACAGTCACGCATCATCACAAACAAACAACCCCACGGCCACGCGCAGGCGGCCGAGTCACCATCCAAAGCGACCTGTTGTATAAATCGACCCGGCAAGCGCGCGACGATGAAAACTCACTGCCGCCCGCCATGCCGTAAAGCACCAGCCGCCGGAGCAACGCTCACCGTGCCGCGGCCTTGCCGACCACCAGGCCAACCACGCCCAGCACGATGCTGCCCAGCAGCAGGCCGACCGACCAGATCATCAGGTGCATGTCCGACTGGGCCATCATCTGCGCCACCGGCGTCTGAATGCCGCCGATCCAGCCGATGACCACGATCAGGCCGAGGATCAAAGCGATCATCGCGCCCAGCAACATGCCCGCGCCAAACCCGCTCCCCGCCGGGTCATACGCCTCATCGCTGTATGTGACTTCCATCCGCGTGCCGGCGACGGTCTCGGTCGGCTCATCGCCGATCGATTCCAGCGTCGTCGCCGACTGCCCCGGCTCCATCGCGATCGCGCTCTCGAACACGCCTGACGAGCCCACCGATCCCGAGCCCACCGCCGACTCACCCGGCGTGCTCCCGCCGGAGGAAATCTCTTCCAGCAACTCGGCAGCGCCGAGGCTCGTGTCGTCACTTTCGCGCGTCAGGTCGAGCAGGCCCGAGCCTGAGCCGACGCTTTCCAGCGCGAGGTTGTCGTCATCTTCCACCGACTGCGTGACCTGGGTCTGCGCACCGGGATCGATCGGCTCGAGTTCGCCGGACTCAAACACGTCGACACCCGAACCGCCAACCGAAGAACCGCCAGACGTGCCCTGCTGCGTGCCGGGCTGCGTCTGCCCTGCCGTGTGCGTCTCGTCTTTCAGGTCGATCGCGTCTGTGTCGTGAGCGCTGTCGTCAGCCAGAGGGATGACCCCACTGCCGCTGGCACCCGCGTCGGCACTGCTGTCCGACGACGAGCCGCCGGCCATCTGGTCGATCTGCTCGCGCTTGAACATCAGCTTGTCACGGTCGCGAAACTGCTGAAGCTTGCCTTCCGCGGCCATTTCCTTGACCTGATCCTCATCCAGACCCAGCTTCTCGGCAGCTTCCTGAAGCGTATAGAACATCTTCGCCATTCGACCGGCTCCTGACGGGGGATAAGATGCGTCCTGCGATTCGCGAGCGAGCAGCCATCAACAAGCCGCCCACGCCTAACGTCCACTACTGTAGGATATTTCGTCCAGCGCCGCCTGACAACCCAGCCGATAAACAGTCCGACACAACGCGCCTGAAACCCAACCCCCAACCCTCAAGCCCCAAGCCCCAGGCCTCCTCCCCAAGCCTCCCCCCGAAGCCCCACGCACCATGCCCCTCACCCCCCGCCTCATCCAGCCTGTCGACCTCAGCCTCCCCCACCTGCCCGACAGGCTGGTTGGCCTGCGCATCGCCCACCTCACCGACCTGCACATCCGGCGACACACGCGCCTGCATACCCGCATCGCCCGACAGCTCGCAGACACCCCCTGCGACCTCCTCATCCTCACCGGCGACTACATGGAAAACACCGGCCACGAAGCCGCCACCATCGACACACTCGCAAAACTGCTCAATCCCCTGCACCCGCGACTCGGCACGTTCGGCGTCTTCGGCAACCACGACAACGCGCCCTTCCGCGACCACGCCCTCAACCTCCCCGTGCACTGGTTGATCAACGACACCGCCCTCCCCACGCCAGACCTCGAACTCTGGGGCCTCGACACCCGCACCAAATCCGACCACGAAGGCGCCGACGCCATCGCCATGCTCCGACACCGACAATCACATCCCACCAACACCCACACCAACGCCGACTCCAACGCCAACCCCAACAATCGCCCCCTGAAAATCCTGCTCGCTCACTCCCCCGCCCACCTCACCGTCGCCGCCGACCTCGGCATCGACCTCATGCTCAGCGGCCACACCCACGGCGGCCAATGCCGACTCCCCACCGGCCACGCCCTCGTCAACGCCTGCGACATGCCCCTCCACCTCATCGCCGGCGTCCTCCGACACCGCAACACCCTCGCCACCGTCTCCCGCGGCGTCGGACACTCCGGCCGCATCCCCCGCGCCTTCTGCCCACCCCACATCCCCCTCTACACACTCCACCAACAACCCCTCCCAGGCCAATTCACCCTCGGCATCAAAAACGTACACCCCTGGTAACGCGCTCACCGCATTCGCGCCCGGCGCACCCACACAAAGCCCACGGATTCCATCCGTGGGTCCCGCCCCCGCACTCATCCGCAGTCCCCCACTCCAAACCCCCTCACACCCGCAGCGCCGCACTCACCGCATCCTTCAGCGCCGCCACCACCGTCTCCACCTGCGGGTCCACCTCATCATGCCGCAGCGTCTTGCCCGGATCGCGGAACACCATGCGGAAGCTCACGCTCTTCTGCCCCGCCGCGATCGGCTTGCCGCGATACGTCCCGATAAACCGCACCGACTCCAGCAACGCCGGCTGCGCCTCCCGCACCGCCTGCTCAATCTCCCGCCACAACACATCCTCCGACACCAGCACCGACAAGTCGCGCTCGATCGCCGGGTGACGCGGCAGCGCCTGCACCTGACGCGTCGGCGGATACAGCTTCAACATCGGCTCAGCCAACAACTCCGCCGCGACCACCGGCGTCTTCACATCAAACACATCCCGCGCCCCGTCCGCGAGCAGCCCCATCACACCGATCGCCTCTCCATGCAGCCGAACCGTCGCCGCCGCCGCATACGTCTCGCGCTCCACCGGCTCAAAGCTCAGCCCCGCCCGCGCCGCCTGCCCGCCGAGTTGCTCGACCGCATCTTCAATCGTGCCGCGCAGATCGCGCACCGCCTGCTGCGCATCGCCCGCGTCAGCCAGCAACGCCAACTGCCGCTGCTCGATCATCTCACCATTCACTTCATGCCACGCCGCCGCCGACTCGAACAACCGCACGTCCGCGTTGCCCGCGTCCTGGTTCGCCTTTCGGCAGATGAGCAAACTCGGCAGCAGCGACGGCCGCAGCATCGGCTCCGCCTTACGCAAGTCATCATTCACCAGCACCGGGCTCGACCCCGCAGGCACGAACGGCTGCCCCTCCGCCTTACCCACAAAGCTCAGCGTGATCGTCTCATGGAACCCATGCGCCACCAGCGCCTGGCTCAGCCGCCGACGCGCTTCGACCGAGCTTTGCCTCGGCCGAGCTTCGATCGAGATCCGCTCCTGCCGATCGATCGCATCAAAGCCATGCGATCGACCAACCTCCTCAACCAGATCAACCTCGCGCTTCAGGTCCAGCCGAAACGTCGGGACGGTGCAAATGATCTTGCCCGCATCAATGCGCGGCGACAACTCAAGCCGATCCAGATAACCCGCCTGCTGCTGCGCACTCATCGCCGTGCCCAGCAGCGCATTACACCGCTCGACGCGCATCGTCACCTGCACCGCCGCCGGGTCGCTCTGCCCCGCTCGAATCACACCCTGCGCAAGCCGACCGCCTGCCAACATCACGATCAACTGCGCCGCCCGTTGGCTCGCACGCTCCACGCCCAACGGGTCCACGCCGCGCTCAAAGCGGTAGCTCGAATCGCTCGCCAGCTTCAGCCGACGACTCGTCCGACGCACGCTCAGCGGCGCGAAGATTGCCGACTCCAGCAACACGTTCGTCGTCCCCTCGCTCACCTCGCTGTCCTGCCCGCCCATCACACCCGCCACCGCGATCGGCCGCTTCGCGTCCGCGATCACCAGCATGTCGTCGCGCAGCTCATGCTTGCTGCCATCAATCGCGGTAAAACCTTCCCCCTTGCTCGCGCGGCGCACCACAATCCGCCCCTCCGTCAGCTTGCTCATGTCAAACGCGTGCAACGGCTGCCCGAGTTCCAGCAGCACGTAGTTCGTCACATCCACCACGTTGTTCACGCTGCGCAGCCCGACCGCTTCCAGCCGATCGACCAGCCACTTCGGGCTCGGCCCGACCTTCACGCCTTCAATCACCCGAGCCGTGTACAGCGGGCAAAGCGTCGGCTGCTCATTGGCAACCTGCGTCCGCTCGCTCACCGCCAACGACGCATCTTCCGCAATCTCGATCGCCGGCCGCTTCATCCCCGCCCCCGACGCCGCCGCCACCTCACGCGCCAGCCCCACATGGCTCAGGCAATCGCTGCGGTTCGACGTGATCTCCACGTCAAGCTGCTCATCCTGATTCCCGCTGGTCAGGTTCACCAGGTCCCTGCCGTCCAGCGGAAAGCCCACGCGCGTCAGCAGCCGCTCCGCTTCGTCCGCGTCAATCTTGCGATCCAGATAATCATTCAACCAGGCTAGGCTCGTCTTCATGGCGTCGGATGGTATCACCATCCGCAACACCGGCAACTTGCCTTGCACCCCCGAGCCGCCGACGATGATCCGTCAACAAGGGAGCTTCACGTGAAAACGTCAACCACACCGCCCATCCACTGGCCCGCCGTCATCGCCGCCCTCGCCCTCCTGTTCGTCGGCTGCGCCCCGATCCCCCCCACCGCCGCCGAGCATGGCTACCCGCCCGACTTCTCGCTCGTGTTCACCGTCAAGCACGACGACGCCCCATCCGACCTGCTTGACCCGCTTGCCATGCCCGCCCAGCACGTCGTCTCACCCGACCGCACGCTCCGCGTCGCCCTCGGCCCCGGCGCAGGCCACGACTTCCACCCCGCCGTCACCGCCCGCCTCTCGCCCCAACAGATGATCCAGCTCTACCGCATCGCCGAGGCCGGCAACCTCCTCGACGCCCCGCCCCACACCGACACCGACGTCGACCCCACCGGCCTGCACTACCGCATCACCCTCACCGCCCACGGCTACCGCCGACACTACACCACCACCCCCACCGACCACCCCGCCGCCACCATGCTCCTCGAACGCCTCATCAAACTCCGAACCCCCCACTAACCCCCAATTCCAAATCCGAAATCCGAAATCCGAAATCCGAAATCCGAAATTCACCCCCGCCCCTTCACCCCAAACCCCCGCCCCCGCGGGTCCGCCACCGCAGCCACCGCTGCCACAATGCTCTTCGCCCCCGCCTCGCGTAGCAGCCGCCCGCACGCCGACAGCGTCGCCCCGCTCGTCTTCACATCGTCCACCAGCACCACTTCCCACCCGCTCAGGTCGATCGGCTCGATCGCGAACGAGTCCGCCACATTGATCCCACGATGCTCCGGCAGCACCGCCGTCTGCGGCGGACGCCGACGCGGACGATGCAACACATCCACCATCGGCCACCCCCGCGCACGCACCAACCCATCCGCAATCAACCGCGCCTGGTTGTACCCCCGCCGCCACCGCCGCGCCCAATGCATCGGCACCGGCACCACCGCGACCGGCGCGCCCCCCGTCGGCGACCCGATCGCCTCGCCCAACTGACCGCCGAACCACAACGCCCGACGCCAGTCGCCCGCAAACTTCGACGCTCGCACCCACCCCGCCAACGGCTCCTCATACAGCCCCAGCCGATACAGCCGATCCCACACCAGCCGCTCCCCCACGCAAAACGCACAACCGCGCGGCGTCATCGCCTCCACCACCCCCGACGCACCGCAGCGCGGACAATACGCCGTCAACTCATCGCGCGCCCACACCCTGCCAGGCACTTCGCGCAACGACAACTCGATCGTGTCAGGCGACAATTCCTCCAACACGCCACGCAGCCATTGTCGAAAATACAATTCAGCGGGCATAGGCACCCTCGGCCGTTATACTTCCGACAGTGTCCAACAAACAACCCCATCCCGAAACCGTGTCATCCCCGACCGCGCCCGCGCCCCCGGCCCCGGCCCCGCGCAGCCGATTCGACGCCACCGTCGAATTCAACCGCTTCATCTGCCGCGAGCACTACCGCCTCCGCCTGCGCATCACCCGCCCCTTCCCCGCCACAAAGCCCGGCCAGTTCGTCCAGCTCGGCTGCCGACCGCCCAACGGCGCCATCGACGCCGACGCCCTGCTCGGCCGCGACCTGGCCTGGGAGCCCGGCCAGCGCCCCGACCTGCACCAACCCGAACTCTGCAACCGACTCGCCATGCTCCGCCGACCCTTCAGCCTCGCCGGCCGAGGCGACGACGAGCACGGCACGTGGATCGACATCATCCACCGCATCGTCGGCACAGGCACCGACTGGCTCGCACAACTCAACGTCGGCGACCCCGTCGACCTCATCGGCCCACTCGGCAACGCCTTCACACTGCCGGACGACAAACACGTCGGCCTGCTCGTCGGCGGCGGCGTCGGACTGCCGCCCATGTTCTACCTCGCCCAAGCCATGAAAACCGCAGGCTGGGACGCCGTCGCCTTCGTCGGCGCCATGACCCACGACCTGCTCGCCGTCGAATTCGTCGACGAACAGCCCGCCAACGTCGAAGGCCTCCCCCTCCCCTGCGTCGTCGACTTCGCTCGCTTCGACTACCCCACCGTCATCACCACCGACGACGGCTCGATGGGCCTCAGCGGACGCATCACCGACGGCCTCTCCCGCGTCCTCGAAGGCCTCCCCAACGCCACCGCCAACGCCGCCGTCGTCTACACCTGCGGCCCCGAGCCCATGATGGCCGCCGTCGCCAAGCTCGCCGAGGCCCGCGGCGTCGACTGTCAGGTCTGCGTCGAACAGGCCATGGCCTGCGGCATGGGCACCTGCCAGTCCTGCATCGTCCGCATCGAGTCCCCCGACGAGCCCCACGGCCAAACCGCCGTCGGCCGACCGTGGCGCTACCGCCTCGCCTGCACCGACGGCCCCGTCTTCCCCTCAACCAAAGTCGTCTGGTAACCCCAAACACTCCCCCCGCCCAAAAAAACGCCCCCCAAAGCCCCCGAAGCCCACGGACGGAGTCCGTGGGTCCCGCTGTCCGTGGGCCCCCCCGCGCCAAGGTTATCGCCCCTTCCCCGCCGCGTTATTCCCCTCCCCCCCAACCAATCGCCGATCAGGTAATAGCCGACTCGGATCAAAGTTGTGGCCGCGCCGCCATCGCGGCACATCAGTTGCATCACACTGCTGCAGGGATGGGATGAAAAGGTCGTGCCCTCGCCAAAGTGCCAGGGCCGCGACAAGTGGGCTGGAGGCAATGAACCATGTTGAAGTTGCTCGCGGTTCATCGCGATGGTTCGGAGAAACTGCTCCGTGTACACCCCGGCAAGGCCGACGTGCTCGGCCGACGGGCGCCGCGCCTGACACTCGAAGACTCCTGCGTCTCACGTCAGCATGCCCGGGTCTGGTTTGAAAATGATTGCTGGTGGCTGGTCGACCTCGACTCCACCCATGGCACGTGGGTGAACCACGACCGCGTCGAGCAGCCCACGCCCCTGCGACTCGGCGACGAGATCCGCCTCGGCCGTATGCTGCTGGTCGTCCGCGAAGCCGACGCCACAGCCGACGACTCGCCCACCAACCCGACCTCAACGCCACCCGCCGCCGCCGCGGAAACCCAGGCAAAAGCTGCCGCCGCGTCGCCCCCCGACGATCACCCCAAGCCCGATCGCGACGCGCGCGAAGCATCGTCCGCCTCAGCCTCACAAGATCGCCTCGACCCCACCACGCCCCTCCAGGCCGACGAGGTCATCATCGCGCCATCCGTCTCACTGGACGATGCCGCCATCGCCACGCCCTACGCCCCCTCGCCGACACCCCAACTCGCCGCCGACGAGTCTGCCCCCGCGATCACCTTCACAACCTTCGGCGACTCGCCGGCCAACGCCGACGACAACGGCCTCGCCCGACACGACCCGCGCCGCGAGGAAGACATCGACCCCCTCGCCGACGATCAGGCCAACGACCCCGACGCCACGCCGACCACCCTCAACGGCGCCGCCCGCCGCGACCCGGTCGCCGGCAACTTCGGCGTCATCTTCCCCCAGACCGGCCGACCCGGCGGCAGCCACCACAACCGCCACAGCCGACCATCTTCCAGCGACCGCACCGCCAGGCACAGCGATGCCGGCCAGAAGCACAGCCGATGGGTCACCCTCGCCGCCTTCGCCGTCGCCGGCACGATGGCCGCCGTCGCCACCACCGCCTGGCTGATGTACCCCGGCTGACCCCGGCCGAGCCGCCCGAATCGTCGGGCCAAAAACCTTGAAATCCCCCGTCGGCCGTAGACAATGGAACGGGCTGACTGGCTTTTCCACGTCACGCACACCCAGGCATGCATGTTATTTGTGTAAACAAGGAAGCCCGGCGTGTGGCATCGCCGCGATAAATCAAAGCCGCTGGAAACGCGCGAACGCATGATCGCCGAAACCGAGGCGTTCCTGAGCTGGGCTCTGGCCGACCGCAGCCAGCCCCTGCCCCGCATCCCCCGCCGCCGCGTCGCCGACGGCGGCTACACTGAACTGCTCCGCCGCCCCGGCGCTCGCGCCGCAGTGCTACACTGGTGGCGTCGCGTTCTGAATCAGTAATCATCCTCAGAACCCCGGCCGCGTTACGCCGTACTAGCAATTAACCGATACCAAAATCACGTTCACCCACACATTCATCCATAGACCTGTAGTGAGAGTTTGACCCCATGGCAGCAAAAGCATCCATCAGTTCCGGCTACCGCTGGCGGCTGGGCATCATCGCCGCCGCCCTGCTGCTGTTCGGCAGCGCGTTCGTCTACGACGCCGCCGTCACCTGGGAACCGCTGATGGAGATCCGCCGAAGCTACCCCGAACGCCAGCGCATCTACCAGCAATGGGAACAGGTCCAGCTCGACCACGACGGCGACGCCGCCGAAGCCAACCGCGCCTGGGCCGCCATCGCCGACGCCGAGGGCTACCCCGACCGCCCAAGCGAATACACCGACCGCGACATCTTCATCCAATGGGTCTGCGCCGCCATCACTCTCCCGCTAGGCCTGCTCTTCGCCGTCTCATGGGTCCGCACCGGCAGCCGATGGATCGCCACCGACGACACCGGCCTGCACACCAGCTGGGGCCAGCACGCCCCCTGGCCCACCCTCCGCAGCATCGACAAGTCCCGCTGGAAGGCCAAAGGCATCGCCGTCGTCCACTACGACGACAACGGCAGCGAACGCCGCATCACCCTCGACGACTGGAAATACGACCGCGAACCCACCGCTGAGATGCTCAAGGAAGTCGAAGCACAGCTCGGCGAAACCGACCCCGCCACCACCGAGCCCGAGCCCGTCGCAACAGCCGAAACGACCGAAGCGACCGAAGCGACCGAAAAGTCCGACGCCACCCCCTGATTGCCGCCCCCACCAGGCAAGCCAACACACAACCAGCAACACCCCCCGAAGCCCACGGCGTCCCGCCGTGGGTTTTTCAATACCCCGCGCCCCATGCGCCACAAGATCGCACACAACAAAGACCTACACCACCAACAAAAACACAACCACATGAAGAAAAAATCAACACACAAAACCCAACTGCTTTTTAAAAAGGCACTCCGTTTTTATCTTGCAAATATTTTGATCATTCGATAAATTACTGCCTAACAACATCGGTCGAGGCGACCAACGGACGCTCGCCCCCCAATCAGGGAGCAAAGACCACCCCTTGTTTTTAGGAGACGAAGATGACGCCTGACGAAGTAATCAAGCTCGCCAAGGAAAAGAACTGCAAAATGCTCGACCTGCGGTTCATGGACTTCCCCGGCAAGTGGCAGCACACCAGCTACCCCATCAGCGAACTCAACAAAGACTCCCTCGAAGAAGGCTTCGGCTTCGATGGCTCGTCCATCCGCGGCTGGCAGGCCATCAACGAATCCGACATGCTCCTTCGCCCCGTCCTCGACACCGCGTTCGTCGACCCGTTCTTCAAAGAGCCTACCCTCGTCCTCGTCTGCGACATCGCAGACCCCGTCACCGGCGAAGACTACACCCGCGACCCACGCTCCATCGCCAAGAAGACCGAGGCCTACCTCAAGTCCTCAGGCCTCGCCGACACCGCCTTCCTCGGACCCGAAGCCGAGTTCTTCGTCTTCAACAACGTCCAGTACAGTTCCGACCCACAGCACAGCTTCTTCCGCATCGACTCGCCCGAAGCCATCTGGAACACCGGCAAAGGCGAAGACGGCGGCAACCTCGGCCACAAGAACCGCTACAAGGAAGGCTACTTCCCCGTCCCGCCAAACGACACGCTCATGGACCTGCGCACCGAGATGACGCTGACCATGATCGAAGCCGGCATCGACGTCGAATGCCAGCACCACGAGGTCGCCGGCGCAGGCCAATGCGAAATCGACGTCCGCTTCGCACCCCTCGTCGAGATGGGCGACAAGCTCACCCTCTACAAATACATCGTCAAAAACGTCGCCGCGAAGCATGGCCTCTCCGCCACCTTCCTCCCCAAACCCGTCTACGGCGACAACGGATCGGGCATGCACACCCACCTCTCCCTCTGGAAAGACGGCAAGCCCCTGTTCGCAGGCGACGGCTACTCCGGCCTCAGCCAGATGGCCATGCACGCCATCGGCGGCGTCCTCAAGCACGCCCCCGCACTGCTCGCCTTCACCAACCCCTCCACCAACAGCTACAAGCGGCTCGTGCCCGGCTACGAAGCCCCGGTCAACCTCGCCTACAGCCAGCGAAACCGCTCCGCCAGCGTCCGCATCCCGGTCTACTCCAAGTCGCCTAAGTCCAAGCGACTCGAGTTCCGCTGCCCCGACCCCTCGTGCAACCCGTACCTCGCCTTCGCGGCGCTGACGATGGCGGCCGTGGACGGCATCCAGAACAAGATCGACCCCGGCGATCCCTTGGACGTGAACATCTACGACCTCGAACCCGAAGAAGCGGCCAACATCCCCAAGACCCCCGGCACACTCGAAGAGGCGCTCACCGCGTTGCAGAACGACCACGAGTTCCTCCTCAAGGGTGACGTGTTCACCCCCGACGTCATCTCCACCTGGATCGGATACAAGATGGAGAACGAAGTCGACGCCCTGAAGCTTCGCCCGCATCCGCACGAGTTCATGATGTACTACGACATCTGACCTCATGGAACCGTTTCAAATTCAACCGTCCCGACTTTGATCGAATTCAAGCCCTTCGGCAGATGCCGGAGGGCTTATTTGTTTCTGTTCCAGCACTTGCCTCACCGGCTGAGATTTTGTATCGGCTCAAAAGTGCCGAAACCGACGGGGGAGGCGGCTGGATTTGAAAACGAACTGCGACTGGCTCGCCCGTCGAAACCTGCTATAGAATGTCGACAAGCAGCACCGCTACCATTGACACGCCACACGGTCAGAACAGCGACACCGAGGAGCCAGCCATGTCCAGGAAAGTCCGCAGGCGTGCATCGTCGGCGAAGCAGGCATCGGTCACACCTGGTAAAGCGGGATCACGGGATGCCATGCCACCCCTCCTATCCGGTGGCAATCCTCAGATCGCAAAGGCCGACGGCGACGCCCCCGTGCAGTCCTACATCGCGGCCATGCCAGGCTGGAAATGCGATGTCGGACGCCGCCTCGACGCTCTGATTGTGCGGACCGTGCCCGACGTGCGCAAGGCGGTGAGATGGAACTCGCCGTTCTATGGCATCGAAGGGCAAGGTTGGTTCCTTACCTTTCATTGCTTCACAAAGTACGTCAAGGTGGCATTCCTCAATGGTGCGTCGCTGCGCCCCCTCCCGCCGGTCGAATCCAAAGATCCGAGCACGCGCTACTTTCACATCCATGAAGCCGACCACCTGGACGACGAGATCATGGCGAGTTGGATCAAACAGGCGTCGGAGTTGCCCGGCGAGCATCTGTTCCGGTGAATGGAAGATCGGTCCTGCAGCCCAGCAAATGCGCAATCATGCCCCAACATTTGCACCGTCATCGAGCAACCGCCGCTAGACGGTTTCGATACCATGACAATCACCCCGATTTGAGTAGACAAAGAGCCTTCCGTCAGAAACGGAAGGCTTTCTTCTTGCGCGGGCACGGCTTAGAATTACCGTCGGAAAAGACCCATTCAAACTCGCCGGAAAGGCGACTGGATTTACGAACCGGGGCAAGTTCGGGGCGACACCAAATGACACACATCGTCAACATTGACGCTTTGCCTCATCTCTATCCTACCCACATTCAGGAGCCAAAATTCTGGGAGAGCCTGGGTCGTGCCGTTGCAACTTTCGGATTACTAGAGGAAGTACTCGGTAAAGCCATTTTCGCGCTAACGGCAACCCGCCGCTGCAAAGACAAGGCAGAGGATCAGCGGGCGTATGCCAAGTGGCTGCCCCAGTTAGAGCATGCGCTCACTGATACGTTGGCTCCCCTTATCAATTCATACGATAAAGCGGCTCGCAATCATCCGGATGTAAAACTCGATATTCTCAATGATCTGGTGAGGGACTTACGCAAAGCGTCGGAAATGCGAAATATCCTGTGCCATGGGTCATGGGGGAAGCCCGATGCTAACGGAGCTTCGCTTCCACGATTCGTGAATCGTAAAAAAATGATCGTAGATAGCCCGATGGATTGCTCATTTCTTGATCAAGTTCAGCGACACACTGCCGAGTTGGCGTGTGCTGTGATCAGCACGGTTACTCTGACGGGCTTGCAGTTCCCTGGATCGGATGGGCCGGGCCGTGCAGTCTGGCAAGAATCACCAGCGAAATCGTCTACATAAGGTAGTCGTGAAAAGGTGTCAGGAACTGTTTTCTCGCCTGGTCAGGCGCGCACCAACTCATCACACCGCAGCGCACCAACCCGGCGCAGCGGCCAACAGATAACGAGTGCCTGACTCTGGGTTGGGTTTGCTTGCGGTTGACCTCGCCAGCGGTTTACAAAACCGCTGATGGACAGGGCGACGTCCACGCCACGCAAGCGGCCCCGAAAGGTCGGCACGTCGGGACTCGACGAACGACGCACGCCAGGCAATCGCCTTGTGCGGCGTCGATCGCCGGGCTTGCGTGTTGCGCCTCACCTGTCCGGGGCAACAGCACACCACGACCCCACGTTCTCCCGAATCGGCCGACAGCCGCGGGCACTCGTTTGATGCATGTGTTTTTGATGAATCTGTTGATGATCGCCACCGTTGTCGTCGACGCGGGCCCGCGAGAGCGCGCCCGCGCCGATGGCAGGTAGTCCCGCCGAAGCCCACGGATTGCATCCGTGGGGCCCGGCCCGCCCAACACTGACTGGGAAATCGGCACCGATCGAAAAGCCCCCTTAAACGGGGGATTTCCCGGTGTTGACGGCGATTCGCGATCCTCGGCGAACCATGAATCGTAAAATACGCAAGGCCAAAGGCTGGGCCGTAGGGCCTATAGCCGGTATCATGAGTAATGTTCATCTAGTCTGAATCCACCCTGCGCGAGCGTCTGGAAGCGAAAACGCTCGTCGCCTGCAATCTGGGTCGCCAGCGCGACACGGCACGGAAGCGTGGGTGCCCGACCGTTTCGTTTTTTTGTTCTGATACGGGAGGCAAGCATGTATCGAGGCATTTGGATTGCAACGCTGGCGATGACGGCCATGAGTTTCGTGGCAGCGCCGGCGGCGGCGCAACGTCTGTCCGAACGAATTGAACACGTCCGTCAGCAGCGGGCGCAAGAAGAGCGCGCGAATAACGAACGGGCCCAGGAGCAAGGCGTCGCGCAACGACTGCAAGGCGTGATCGACAACGCCAACTTCGAAAACACCACAGCCCAGGAAGCAGTGCGGTGGTGGTCGGAGCAGACCGGCATTCCGGTGGTCGTCGACTGGGACGCCATGTTGATGGAAGGCGTCGACGGCGACACGCGCATCACGATGAGCCTTCGACGCGTGCCGGCCAACCAGTTGCTCGTGGTGTTGCTCCGGATGGCGTCGCCGGACGTGGAGCTGATCGCCGAGGCCTCGCAGTGGTATGTCGAAATCATGACCCGCAGCCAGGCCAACCGTCGGCCGACGGTTCGCATCTACGACATCAACGACCTGCTGCACGTCGTTCCCAACTTCAACAACGCGCCGCGGTTCGACCTCGAAAGCGCGCTTGACGCGGACCACGTCGGCGGCGGGCGTGGCGGCGGCGGCCGAGGCGGTGGTGGCGGTGGTGGTCGCGGCGGCGGTGGCGGTGGCGGTGGTCTGTTCGGCGACACCGGCACGGACCGCGACGACACGGAGATCCCCTCCCGCCGGGAGCGCGCCGAGGAATTGATCGACATGATCCGCAATACGATCGCGCCGGAAATCTGGCTTGAGCATGGCGGCGAGTATGGCTCGATCCGCTACTACAACGGCCACCTGATCGTCAGTGCCCCGAACTACGTGCATCAACAGATCGGCTCGCCGATCAACATGCGACCTCGGCCGACGGCCCGAGGCGGTTCGCGTACGCGAGCCGACAACGAACGTCGATCCACCGCTCCGCTGCAGGGCGAACGACCTGCCCGATCGCGCGGCGTGGCCGGGCGTCAATGACACGACCGCCGGTCAATGATGCACAGCGACTTTCCACACGACAACGCATCAACGATAAAGCCCACGGATAGCCATCCGTGGGCTTTTTCATTCGTGAGCTTTGTTGTGCCCGTAACAGGCGACGCGTTTGCGTTGCATCAACCCGGCGCGGCCGCGAGCGTGTCGGCCCACTGGCGATAACGGATGTACTGCTCGGTGTAGATGCGGGTCGCTTTGCGGTCGGGTTTGACGATGATCGGCTTGCGATCTTTACGCTTCGGGTCGGCCTCGGCCATCGCTTTGATCGCAGCACCGGGCGAGGCAAAGCCGCTGGCGGACTTGCCCGCCGCGAGCACGCCGAGAATCGCTGCCCCCAGCGCGGGCCCCTGGGTCGATGGGTGCACGGTGATCTGCCGCCCCATCACGTCGGCGTAGATCTGCACGAGCAGCGGGTTGTGATGCGGCAGGCCGCCCGTGGCGACGAGCTTGCGCACCGGCACGCCGCCCTCTTCGAGCAGATCGATGATCCATCGCACGCCGAAGGCCGACGCTTCGAGCAACGCGCGATACATGTGCTCGGGCCCGTGGTTGAGTGTGAGGCCGAGAAACGCGCCTTTGAGTGAGCCGTCCATCAACGGCGTTCGGCAGCCGTTCATCCAATCAAGGCACAACACACCTTCCGCGCCGGGCGGCAGGTCGCGGGCTTTGCGGTCGAGCGCCTTGAACGACTTCTCGCCGACCGTACGACGTAGCCAATCGAAGGCGTCGCCCACCGCGGCCTGTCCGGTTTCATAGCCGAAGTAGCCTGGCAGGATGCCGCCTTCGACCACGCCGGCGACGCCGGGCACGAGGCGCTCTTCTTTGTTGTTGAGCATGTGGCAACTGCTCGTGCCCATGACCATGACAAACGTGCCCGCCTCGGAAACGCCCGCGCCGGGCACGCCGGCATGCGCGTCGATCACGGCGGCGCTGACGGGTGTGCCCGCCTTCAGGCCGAGCTTGCGCGCCATGCGCGGCGTGAGTTCGCCCGCCTTCTCGCCAGGCGCGAGCAGTCGGCCGGGCATCTTGTCGCGTACGACATGCTCCAGCTTCGGGTGCAGCGCTTTGAAAAAGCCTGGCGATGGATAGCCGGTGTCGCTGTTCCACATCGCCTTGTAGCCGGCCTGGCAGGTCGAACGAGGCAGGTCTTTCGCTTCGCTGCCGACCAGTTGCCAGACATACCAGTCGCCCGCTTCCAACCAGACGTCAGCCGCGTCATATACCGCCGGCGCTTCTTCGAGTGTTTCGAGCACTTTGGGGAAGAACCACTCGAGGCCGATGATCCCGCCGTAGCGGTCGAGCCAGGGCTCTTTGCGCTGGCGGGCGAGTTCGTTGAACCGCAGGGTCTGCGACTTCGCGCCGTGATGCTTCCACAGCTTCGGCCAGGCGAACATATGTTTGCGGAATGACTGGAACGTGCACAACGGCGTCCCGTCGCGCAGCGTCGGCAGCATGGTGCAACTGGTGAAGTCCACGCCGACGCCGATGACCTGTTCACCATCGGCGCGGGCCTGCTTGAGCGCCCGCTTCACCGCTCGGCCGGACGCGTCGAGCCAGTCCTGCGGATGTTGAAAGGCGAAGTCCGGCGGCAGCTTCGTGCGCGTGCCGGGCAGCTTGTCGGTGATCTGGCCGTGCTTGTAACGCTCGGCGGCCGAGCCATGCTCCACGCCATCCAGCGTCACAAGCAACGCCCGGACCGATTCAGTGCCGAAGTCCAGCCCGAGTGCCAGCGGCAACTTTGTTGAACGTGATCGGGAGCGAGGCATGTGGTTTACTCGTCGGCCGTGCCGTCGGCGGCCTCGGCCATCGCCGCTTCGATCGAGTCGTCGTCGTCCTCAGGCGAGCCTTCATCTTCCGTGTCCGCCTCTACGTCATCCGCATCCGGCTCGGCCGACTCGTTGACGTCAAATTCCACGGCGTCCTCGTCGACCGCCTCGGGGATCGCTTCGGGCTCGGGCGATCGGGCACGTCGGCGGGGCTCGTCGTAGTCCACATTGATACGAATCGCGCGACTTTCAAGCTCGACGCGCCCGCCGCCGACGCGTCGGCTGGAGAACTCGGCCATCGAGCCGCTTTCCATCTGGTGCAGCTTCCAGTTCATGTGCGTCGCCGGCCGACCGCTGACGCGCATCGCCCCGACTTCGCCACTGTTGGCCAGGTCGAGCGTCAGGCGATGGTTCGGCGGGATGTCATACGCCCAGAGTGCCTCGCCATCGGCCGCATCAATGACCGCCACACTCGTCGGCCGATCTTCCGTGCTCTGAAACACGTGGCGGTCCCATGAGGCGCAACCGCCAGCAGAAGTGACCAGCAGCAGGGCGAGCCCCAACATCATCGGCATCGCAAAGCGTTCGCGAACGTGCATGTCATCGACCTTTCAATAACTACCGACTCACCCGGCTTCAACCGGCGCGGATCGGATCAGGCTATACCATAAACCCTGTCGCTCCATCGGGCCAGCCCCGGTATCGAAGCGGCAGGGCCGACGCAGCTAATCGCTCATTACGCCAAGACGCAGAGACGCCAAGACGCCAGAAAGAAAGGCAAGCCACGAAGGCACGAAGGGGATGAAGGGGGAAAAAGAATTAGAAGGAAGGGGCGTATGACTGGGAGGGGCGGGTGTTTCGGAACAGATTCACGCTTCCCTGCCTTGCCAAAAAAACCTCTGCCTTTCTTCGTGTTTTCTTCGTGTCTTCGTGTCTTCGTGTCTTCGTGTCTTCGTGTCTTCGTGGCAAGAACGATCTGCTGTCCTTGGCGTCTTGGCGTCTTGGCGTTAAAAATCGAACGACTAAATCAGATGCGATGGCCCTGGTCGATACAAGCGGCCGATGGGCCGCCGGGCGGATTGCCTGCCGCGCGAAGTAGGGATTCCCGTAACCGCTTTATCGGGCTTTGCTGGATTGACATCGACCGGCCGGTTTACCTCCGGAACCGTTTGACACTGCCATGGCCACGACTTAGGCTCGCCCGGTCGCCGCGGGCTTGCCGGCCGCCCGTGCCGACTGGCAGTCAAGTTACAGCCGATTCGCGGCCCGAGCCGATTTACATTCAAGGTCTTTACCTGCAACGACGCAACTACATAGAAGGTGGTAAATAGATGGGACGTCTGCAAGCATCGGTATGGATGTCAGCGGTGGCAGTGACATGGGCGCTCGCGGCCGGGCCGAGCTTCGCGGCGACAATCACCTGGACCGGCGACGGCGGCGGCGACCCCAGCTGGAACAACGCCGGCAACTGGGACGACTCCTCACCGCCGCAGCCCGGCGACGACCTCGTCTTCGCCGGCCAGGATCAACTCAGCGCGTTTAACAACCTCGGCGACGGCATCAGCTACGGCGGCATCACCTTCAACAGCACCGCCGGCGCGTTCACCCTCGCGGGCGACGACATCGTCATCGCCGCCGGCGGCTCGCTGGTTAACCAGTCCAGCAGCACGCAGAACATCGCCCTGGACATCGAAGCCGCGGGCAACCTCAACCTCAACGCCAACGCCGGCAACCTGCAGGTCCTCGGCAACGTCGCGATCAGCGACGCCGCCAGCACGCTGACCGTCCTCGGCGGCTCCAACACACGCTTCGGCGGACAAGTCACCGGCGACGGCGCACTCGCCTTCCAGGGCGGAGGCCAACTCACCCTCACCCGGGCCAACACCTACTCCGGCGGCACGACCATCGACGGCGGCAACGTCCTCATCGAAAACCACCAGGCCTTCGGCACGGGCGACGTCAGCGTCACCGGCAACAGCTTCCTCGCCGCAAACGCCGAGCTCGACAACGCCATCGCCAACGACTTCAACATCAGCAGCGGCGTCACCCTCACCCTCGGCGGCGATGAGCAGATGAGCTTCGCAGGCAACCTCTCCGGCGAAGGCAATATCCTCAAAACCGACGACGCGTTCGTCATTCTCGTCGGCGACGACAGCACCGACTTCACCGGCACGCTCACCATCGAAGACGGCGTAATCGCGCTGGCGACCCCGCTCGGCGGCGATGTCGTGCTCAACGACGGCGAACTGCAGATCTTCGCAGACGACGTCGTCGCAGCGGACCAGGACCTCACCCTCGCAGGCGGCACGCTAGTCGTCGGCGGCAACCACGCGCTCGACGCGAACGTGCAACTGACCGGCGACATCAATGTGCTCGGCGGCGAGTTCGTCACGCTCGAATTCGGCGGGCCCTTCCAGGTGCAAGGCGACCGCACGCTCGACATCGCAGCCGACACCCGCCTCCTGCTGGACAACCTCACCAGCGACACCGCCGGCCGAACGCTCACCATGGTCGGCAACGGTTGGCTGGAAATCGCCGACGACGGCAGCAACTTCAACGGCGACGTCCTCATGAACGCCGGCACCCTCGCCGTCGGAGGCGACCTCAACGCCAACATCACCGTCAACGACGGCGCTCAGCTTCAAGGCAACGGCTCGATCGTCGGCAACGTTCGAATCAACACCGGCGGCAGCCACGCCGCGGGCCAGTCCATCGAAGGCAACTACACCCTCGTCTCCGGCGGACAACTGAGCATCAGCTACAACGTCGTCAACGGCGAGATCAACGCCACCAGCCTCGACATCGACGGCCAGGCCACCCTCGAACAGAACAGCACCGTCGCCATCTCCGGCCAGGGCACGATCGCCGTCGGCGACAGCATCGTCGCCATCACCACCACCGACGGCATCACCGACTTCGGCGCGCTGCTCGACGCCCAGTCCAGCTTCCTCGTCTGGTCTTCCGCCGTCGTCGGCAACAACTATGTCCTCACCGCCCTGCAAGGCTCGCTGTTCGTCGACGACGCCGTCGGCCGTAACAACCGAGCCGTGGCGACCGCGCTTGATCGGATGGCCCTGACCGGCATCAACGACTCGCAGCAAGCGATGCTCGAAGAGCTTGAGCAGCTGCTCGAAACCGACAACGCCGCGTACAACCGCGCCCTTCGGCAGCTTGCCCCCGAGCAGGTGCAGGCCATGCCCACCACGATCGTGCAGGTCGCTCGCAACATGCAGCAGACCTTCAGCACGCGCATGGGCCAACAGCGCCTCGGCATCGTCGCCGCGCCGGGCAGCAGCTCGCCCAACGCCTCGCCCACGTTCGCCGGCGTGGGCGGCCTCTCGCTGGCCAGCGCCGAGCTGAGCCCCACCATGCTCGCGCACGCGATCAGCGCTGCCCAGCCCGGCCAGCCACGCGTCGACCCCCGCCTCCAGACCCGCGACTTCGTGCATGACTGGCATGTCGACGTGCAGACGTTCGGCCTCTACCGCAGCCAGGATCGCTCGGGCGAACAGCTCGGCTACACCGCCCACACCGGCGGCTTCCTCGTCTCCGCTGACCGCAGCATCACCCCCAACTGGCGCGTCGGCATGAACGCCGGCTACGCCCACTCCAACTTCGACTTCCGCGACAACCGCGGCGCAGGCTACACCGACCACTTCCGCGCCGGCCCCTACGCCAGCTACAACCGCGGCGACTGGTTCGTCGACACCGCACTCAGCGCCGGCTACCACCGCAACAGCCTCAGCCGACGCGTCAACGTCGGACAGTTCGAGGCCGGCGCCAGTGCCGACAGCCAGGACTTCGACGTCGCCGCATACCTCGGTGCAGGCTACGACTTCCAACTGCCCTATGGCGTTACCCTCACCCCCTTCGCCGCCCTCGATTACCTCTTCTACATGCAAGGCAGCTTCAACGAGTCCGGCGCGGGCCCGGCCAACCTTGAAGTCGACCGCACGACCACCAACTCGCTGAACACCACATTCGGCGCGCGAGCGTTCCACGTTATCCCCGTCGGCAACGCGGTCGTCGTGCCCGAACTCACCCTCGGCTATCGCTACGCCCTCTTTGACGAACACGAAACCACCGCCCGCTTCGCCGGCACGCCCACCAGCTTCACGGTCACCAACGACCTCGACAGCAAGCACACCGCCCTCCTCGGCGCAGGCGCGTCCGCCCTCATCGGCGAAACCATCTCCATCTACGGAAAGCTCCAAAGCGAGCTCGGCTCGAACAACACCAACCACCTGCTCAGCCTCGGCATGCAGTTCCGGTTCTAACGCAGATATGATCCAACCGTCGCAGCCAACTTGAACCCCCTCGTTTAGCCCCCGCGCCCACGCGGGGGCTTTTTTATGTGGAGCGCGCCCCGCCGTAGGCGGCGGGGCTAAACGCGAACACGCTCAAGTATGCGCCGCGCCTGACACGCGGCTGACGAAACTCAACGCATCACCAGCAACAGGATCATCGTTGCTCCGAAGTTGTGCACCGCGTGCGCCGCGATCGGCCCGATCAGGCTCCCTCGCCATTCGCGGATCATCGACAGCACCACCGCCACCGCGGTCAGCACCGGGATGCCCGCGATGCCCTGCGGGTGAATCGCCGCAAAAATCACCCCCACCACCAGCCCCGACACGACCGCGTTCCACCGCCGACGCATGTGGTGGTAAAACGCTCCACGGAAGATCGCCTCTTCCACCACCGGCGCCCACACCACAGCCAGCAGCAGCACCAGCACCAGTTCCATCGTCCCGCCGGTAAAAAGCTCTTCCGCCACCGGATGATCCGCGTCTTCCGCCAGCCAGCCTGACAGCAGCACCGTCATCGCCAGCCCCAGCGCGATGATCGGCAGGCCGGCCACATACCCCACCAGCCCGCTGCCCACCTCCCGCCACACGCCCGCGCCCTGCTGCCACCCCATCCCATTGCACCATCGCCGCCAGCTCACCCCGCGCACCAACGGCCAGAACATCGCCAGCGGCACGAGCACATACAGCAGCGGCGACATCGGCACGCCGATCATCGCCTCACCCAGCCCCAGCCCCACTGACAGCACCAGCATCAGCAACAGGAACAACGCCGCCGCTTCAAGGAACGGCCCCGTCGGCCCGCGCACCGGCCGATACCGCATCCGCAGCCGACCGTCCGCCCACAGCACCACCGCCAGAATCAACAACCCCAGCCCCACCAGCACCGCAACCACCAGCCCCACCAGCACGCCCACCGCCGCCAGCACCGTCCGCGTCGCCTCGCCCAACACCGACTCGCGGAAGCTCGGCGAAGCCTCCCGCGTGGCCGGGTCATGACTCAACGCCAGTCGGCCAAACCACCCCTGCCCGGCCAGCAGCATTGCCCGGTCCTCGTCGGTCAGGTCCATCGTCGGCTCGCCGAGCACCGCCGCCTCGTAGATCGCGTGCAACGTCTGCGCATCCCGCCATGACGTCTGCACCATGTCCCCGATGTCTGTCTCCCCCTCCGCCGCATCCATCGCCGCCAGCACCGCCGCCAGCCGCTCGCGTGCCGGCTCGGGCCCGTCCAGTTCCGCCTCCAGAATCACCACACGCAGATGCGCGCCCGGCGAAAAAGCCGACGCCTCAAACTCCTCCAGCATCGACCGTGTCGTCTGCTCCACATCCACGCCGGCCTGCTCGCCCAACTGGTTGATGCCCACGATCAACCGACCGGAGAACGTCTGATCCATCGTCGGCCCGGCATCGATCGCCATGCTCGGCTCGGGATCGCCGACCCGTTGCAGCAGCATCATCACCACGACACACACCAGCATCACCACCCACGCAGCGGCAATCGCCCCCCCGCCACGCCTCGTCCCACCATCCGCTGCGTTCATCTTGCGCCCTCTCAGTGAACGGCCCCAGTATCCCACCATCTGCCACAGCAACTGCCCCGTCAATCAAAAAACATAAACCGAAAATTCCCGATCCCCGCCCCCTATCATTCCGCGCCGCACCCAACTTGGCTATCATGGCTCATCCGATGAAGCCCAATACACTCATTATCCGTACCGCCGGCACGAACTGCGACCGCGAACTGGCACACGCCTTCCAGCTCGCCGGCGCAGACACCCACACCCTGCACCTCAACGAGCTGATCGAGCACCCCGATCGCCTTGAAACCTTCGACATCGTCGGCTTCCCCGGCGGATTCAGCTACGGCGACGACATCTCCGCAGGCCGAATCTTCGCCAACCGCCTTCGACACCGCCTTTACGAGCCCCTGCTCGCCGCCATCGACCGCGGCGTGCCCATGATCGGCATCTGCAACGGCTTCCAGGTCCTCGTCAAGCTCGGCCTGCTGCCCGACCCGCACGCCAGCGAGCAGCTCGTCACCCTCGCCGACAACACGCTCGGCCGATTCATCGACAAGTGGACCCCCATGGCCGCCGACCCCGCCTCCGCCTGCGTCTGGACCAAAGGCCTCGACCCGTTCGACCTGCCCATCGCCCACGGCGAGGGCCGACTCGCGGTGCGCAACGACAACGTCCTCCAGCAGCTCCGCGAGCAGGGCCAGATCGCCCTCCGCTACGCCCCGGGCCACAACCCCAACGGCTCGGCCGACGACATCGCCGGCCTCTGCGACCCCACCGGCCTCGTGCTCGGCCTCATGCCCCACCCCGAACGCTTCGTCGACCCCACCCAGCATCCCCAATGGACCCGCCGCGGCGACAAGTTCCTCCAGGCCGAAGCCCCGGGCCTGACCTTCTTCCGCAACGCCGTGCAACACGTCCAGACCCCCACCAACGTCAACGCCGGCTGACAACACCACACCCAAATGCCCGCCCACCACAAAGCCCAGGCATGGCCATGCCTGGGCTTTAACCGCTACACTCCACTGATGCTCTTTTTCCGCTTGCCCACTGCCGAGCGCGCCAAATTCTTCTTCCGCGCCCTCCGATCTCGCAACTACCGCCTCTTCTTCCTCGGCCAGCTCACCTCACTCGCCGGCACGTGGATGTCGCTCATGGCCATGGGTTGGCTCGTCTACCGCCTCACTAACGACCCGTTCATGCTCGGCCTCCTCGGCTTCTGCATGCACGTGCCCACCTTCATCCTCTCGCCCCTCGGCGGCGCGCTCGTCGACCGATGGAACCGCCGTACCGTCATGATCGTCGCCCAGAGCGTCGACATGCTCACCATGCTCACCCTCGCCACGCTCACCCTCACCGGCAACGTCGAGGTCTGGCATATCCTGCTCGGCTGCTCCGCGCTGGGCATCGCCAAAGCCTTCGACCTCCCCGCCCGACAATCCCTCGTCGTCGAAATCATCGAACACCGCGACGACCTGCCCAACGCCATCGCCCTCAACTCATCCATGTTCCACGGCGCTCGCATGCTCGGCCCTGTGCTCGGCGGCGTCATCATCTGGCTCGCGCCAGTCAACGGCGAAGGCTTCTGCTTCCTGCTCGACGGCCTGAGCTACATCGCTGTCATCGGCGCACTGTTCGCCCTTCGACTCACCGCCCGACGCGAACCAGAAACCCGCAAACACCTGCTGCACGACATGCGCGAAGGCTTCGCCCACGCCTTCGGCTTCGCGCCCATGCGAGCCCTGATGATCCTCATGGGCACGATCGCCCTCGTCGGCATCCCCTACGGCACGCTGCTGCCCGCCATCGCCCGCGACGTGCTCCACGGCACGGAGCGCACTTACTCGCTGCTCGTCGCCGCCGGCGGCATGGGCGCGTTCGTCGGCGCGATGTATCTCGCCGGCCGAAGCAGTGTGCTCGGCCTCGGCCGCATCATCGCCATCTGCACCATCATGTTCGGCCTGTCACTCGCGCTGTTCTCGTTCTCCACGCACCTGGCCTTCTCCTTGCCGCTGCTCGTTATCGCCGGGGCCGTGTCCATGGTCGCCATGGCCGGCACGAACACCATCATCCAGACGCTCGTCGACGACGCGATGCGCGGCCGCGTCATGAGCTTCTTCGGCATGACCTTCATGGGCGCCATGCCCATGGGCGCGCTGATGGCAGGCAAGCTCGCCACCATCATCGGCCCCACCACCACCATCATGATCGGCGGCTTCGCCTCCGCCCTCGCCGGCGTCGCCTTCGGCTGGCAACTGCCCGCACTCCGCGAAATCGTCCGACCCATCTACGTCGAACGCGGCATCCTCCCGCCCATGACCGAAACCAACTGACCGCCCCCCGACCGCAATGGAAACACGCCCCCGGACGTTAACCCCACATCGGCGATAACCTCGCCAGCCAAACGCGGCCAGGCTTCCTAAACCTTGCCACCGCAAACAGATGGCGAATCCACGCCCGACACACCCCACGGTTCCACGATACAATGACCCACCATTGCCGGGAACATCACAACCCCCCCGAGCGTTCTAAAGACCAGGAGATACAAACCATGCCCAACCATCGCTTCCTCACGCATCGCGTTGCCCGTGGTTCCACCCTTGCCCTGCTCATGCTGGCGTTGCTCGTCTCCGTCGGCTGCGGCTATCGCGGGCAGACCTCCGGCCGTGTCGACACCGGCACCACCACCGAAGCCGAGCGAACCGACCGCGAGGGACGCATCCTCCCGGTCGCGCTGGTCGAGTTTTCCGATCAGACGGCTCAGCAGCTTGTGCAGGATCTCCCCGCCGTGCGACACATCCGCGACCACGACGGCCGCGTCACGGTCCTGCTCGGCGACCTGAACAACCGCACGCGCGTCGTCTCCAGCAACGACTTCGAAGCCATGCAGCGTCGCCTCCGCTCCAACCTCCTGCGCTCCGGCACTGCGACCGAGAAGCTCGCCTTCGTCGAACGGCGCGGCCGTATGCAGGACCTCGCCGCCCGCGAGCGCGTCGCCTCCGACGGCTTCCTTGCCGACCCGGAAGACTACGACCCGCAAACCACGTACACGCTCAACGGCAACTTCTACCGGATCAACCGCGGCGGCACGAACCACTACTACATGGACTTTGAACTCGTCCACTTCGCCACGAACGAGATCGTGTTCAACGACATGTACGAAGTCAGGCAGGTCCGCACCGACCGGTGAGCGCGATGCGTCTGCACCCCCCGACATCATCCCGCGCCGAACCTCGCGCCGAAGCCCACGCTTTGAAAGCGTGGGCCTCCGCGCCCTGCCTGTTGCTGCTCGCCCTACTGCTGTCCGCCTGCGCCACCCCCCAGCAGTCCACGCGCATGACCGTCGACGACTTCGACGCCATGGCAGCGGAAATGGCAGCCAGCCTCGCTGACAGCGAAGCCCTCGCGCAGCGAAGCCCCGACAGCGAGCCGTGGGTGATCTCCATCGAACGCGTACTCAACCTCACCAGCGATGTCATGACACAAAGCGAACAGTGGTCCATCATCGCCCGTCTGCGCAGCTCGACGCCCCTGCGATCGTTGGCTGACGACAAGAACGTCCGCTTCGTCATGGCCCCGGATCGCGTGGTCGCGCTCCGCGAGGAACTCGTCGCGGAAGGCGAGCAAGGCGAAGCCTTCGGCAGCGAACGCCTCACCCCCACCCACACCATGACCGCCACCTTCCGCTCCATGACCCGCGCCCACACCACCGGCCGAACCGAACTCTACTACTGCGAATTCGAAATCCTCGAACACGCCACAAGCGTCCCGGTCTGGATTGACCGATTCGAATACAAACGCGAAGCCCACGGCCACATATGGGACTGACACCCCCCACCGCCGACTGCCGATTCACCATTGCCGATTGGCTCCCGCCATCGCCCCCAGTTGCTCCGCGCGCGTTCCTCAAATCCGAAATCCGAAATCCGAAATTCCAAATCCTCCTCCTGCTCCCGCTGCTGCTCGCGCTGACCGCCTGCCACCAACGCCCCGTCGCCACCCCCTACGCCGCCCTCGGCCAGGGCGACTTCGGCTCCGCCCGCGTCAACATCCACAACAACATGGTCGACCAGCGAAGCGATCGACAGTTCATCCTCGATCGCATGCGCACCGGCGTCCTCACCCTCGCGGACGGCTATCCCGAGTCCGCCCAGACCGTCTTCGAACCCACCTACGAAATGCTCCGCACGCAGGGCATCAACCGCGACCGCACCGTCGCCTCCGTCGTCTTCCACGAAGGCGTCCGCATCTGGAAAGGCGAGCCCTTCGAGCAGGCGCTCACCATGTTCTACTACGGCCTGACCCACGCCCAGACCGGCTCGTGGGACAACGCCCGCGCCGCTTCTCAAAACGCCTTGTTCTACCTCCGCGACTTCCGTCGCCCCGGCGACCGCGACAACATCGACGCCCAGGAACTCGCCCGCCGATCGCTCGTCCACGAACGCGCCGGCCAGACCGACGCCGAATACCTCGACCACGGCTACGTCGCCCGCGAGTCCGACTTCACCCTCGGCTACCTGCTCAACGCCGTGTCCAACCAGCAGCTCGGCCGCGATGAAGAAGCGTCCGACAACTTCAACTACGTCGTCGAACTCAACCCCGAACTCGGACCGCTCGTCGACGCCTTCCGCACCGGCGAATACAACACCGTGCTCGTCGTCAGTTGGGGCCTCGGCCCGCGCAAGATCGCCTACGGCCCGGACAACGCGCTCACCCGCTTCGCCACCCGCTACCCCAGCAACAACGCAGGCCTGCGCGTGCAGGTCGGCGACCGCGGCGGGCGAAGCTACGACCAGGTGCTCGACGTCAACCGCATGGCCCGCGACCATCGCTGGAACAACATGGAAGACGTCCGCATCGCCAAGAGCGCCATCGGCCGAGCCATGTTCCACGGCGGGGCGATCACCACCATGATCGGCGCGGACCGTGGCAGCAGCCGAACCGCCATCGCAGGCCTTGGCGTCATGCTCGCTGGCGCGCTCACCGCCTCCGGCGCGCAGGCCGACACCCGCTACGCCGACGTCATGCCCCAGCGCGTCTATGTCATCCCGCTGAACCTCACCGAACAGGATCAGCCGATCACGCTCCAGGTCGAAGGCAACTACGCTTCCCGCCTCGTGCTCCGCGGCCTCACCGCCCCGCGCGACGGCCAGGCCCAGCTTCGCTACGTGCGGCTCGTCAGCCGAACCCAGCCCACCAGCACGCCCCCCGCCTGGGCGACCTCCGGCCGAATCGTCTACAGCAACCCCCACACCGGCGCGACCAACGGCCCGCAACTGCCCTACATCCTCGGCGGCGACTGCGTCCGCCTCCCCACCAGCGCCACCATGCAGGACTACCACCGCTCGGGCCACCTGCTCGACCTCACCACCAACGACCTGCGCGAGCTGTACCGCCAGGAAGACATCCGCTTTGAAATCGAAGACCAGCGCGGCTACGCCGACCGCCACATCCTCGAAGGCGGCCGATCACTCGTCGCGCCCCAGCCGGGCACGACGGGCTTCATGCGACTCTTCGGCGCGCCGCGGCCGCCCTACCGCCCGACCAGCCGCGACGTCGCCGACCACGCCCGCGAAGAAAACCAACGCCAGCGCGAAAGCCTGGTACACGATGATCGATAACCAAACAACCGCGCGGATGAGCAACACGCCGCCGCGACTTTCACGCCACAGGAGATTGACCATGACCACGCGAACCACCTTGTCGATGACCGTGCTGACCCTCACGATCGCCATGCTGTTCGTCGGCTGCGCCCGCACGCAGCCCTGGGGCTCCGTGCAGGACCCCGTCCCACAAGGTCAGCACCCCCACATCGTCCTCCACGATGACATTCACAACCGCGTTTCACACGGCCAGCCCACCGTCACGCCCAGCGACGGCCAGACGCCCATGCGCGTCACCGTCCCACTCCGCCTCCTCGACAACCGCGACCACGCCATCCAGTACCGCTTCATCTTCTTCGATGAACGCAACCAGCAGGTCCGCCCGGAAATGAGCTGGCGGTACAAGGTGCTCCCCCCGCGAGCGCAGACGGAAGTCGACGCAGCGGCGCTGAACCCCGACGCCGTCGACTGGCGGCTTGAAATCCGCTTCGCCCGCTGAAGTGGCCGTCGTTACAAACAGACGCCGGTTATTGCAATGTCAATGCCGGGCCGTCGTCGGTCTCTTCCAGGTCGAGTGTGCGGTCGTTCAGCAGCTCGGAGATCTGTTCGTCAACGAGCAACACGGTTCGGCCGTCGTGTTCGTAGGCTTCGTCGCCGGACCGCTGTTTGTCCAGGTGCAGCGACAGGCCTTCCGGACCGGCGACAAACCGGGCCGCTGCGCCTTCCGGTGCGTCCGCTTCCAGCAGCAACTGCCGCAAGTGCTCGGCAGCGGTATGGGTCATGATGAGCATCTTCACTGTCTCCTTTCCCGGCGCATGCCGACACAACCGGCACGCGCGTACGCTCCACCATGACTCGATGCAATCGCGATGCCCGCAATCACCCCCCGACCCCGGGCACGCCCCCAAAAAACAGACAAAGCCCAAGTACACCCACGCAACAAAGCCCAGGCATGGCCATGCCTGGGCTTTAACGATTGGGCACTGTCTCACCCCCACTCCACTATCACCCATCACACTTCCGCCGCGGCACCGTCGTTGACATGCCGCTGCCATGCCGCAAGATGCTCGCGATGCGTCAGATCAAAATGCAGCGGCGTCAGTGTCACGTAACGCTCATGCAGCGCTTCCACATCCGTGTTCGGCTCGTGGTGGTCGTAGCTGAACGAACTGCGTATCTCGTAATGATGCCCCGCCTCCCCGTCGGCCGTCACCGTGTACGCGTCCGCGTTGGGCACGCGCGACACTGGCACGAACTTCATACCACGCGGCTGCGGATCATCATCCAGCACCGGCACGTTGATGTTCATCACCGTATGCGGCATCGTCGGCCCATCCAGCACGCGATCAATCGCATCCCGTGCATGTCGCGCCGCCTCCGCCCAGCGCACCGCCTGCTGATCCCCCAGCTTGCGCAGGTGCAGGCTCACCGCGATCGAGCGAATGCCCATGAACGCCGCCTCCATCGCCGCCCCCACCGTGCCGGAATAGATCACGTTCAACCCGACGTTCGCCCCCGCGTTCATGCCTGAGATCACAAGGTCCACGGGCCCACCGACCAGATGCTGCACCGCTAGCTTGACGCAGTCCGCCGGCCGACCGTCGACCGAATGCGCTGCACAACAAATCGCCTCCCGCGAGGGCACGTTTGAAGGTTGGCAGACACGGATCGGCCGATGAAACGTCACCGCGTGGCTCGTCGCCGACTGCACCCGCGACGGTGCGACAACATGCACCTCGCCAAGGTCGGCCACCGCCTCGCACAACGCCCACAAGCCGGGCGCGTCGATCCCGTCATCATTGGTCAAAACAATTCGCATAGGCTCTATTATGCAAAAATCGCCACACAGCCGCTGAGCAGGCCCGCCACCTCACCGCGTCTTCACAATCACGCCAACACCCGCCAAACAGCATGCCCCCATTTAGCCGCGGACCTTGGCCCGCGCGCTCGGCCGACCTCCGGGGGCGGGGCACTGCCCAAAAAAGACGATGCAACCGCCGAATTCGTGTCGTCGCGTTATGGCGTGTTTTCGCTCGGCGGCCGAAGGCCGTGGATGATGGTCTGGATCATGTGCTCCAGCCATCGCTCGCGGAATGCGTCCGTGCTGGTGTCGATGTCCAGAATCGTGTTCAACGACGCGGCGTTGGTGATCGGGTACAGACTCATGCCGAGGCAGCTCATGATGATTTGCGTCGGATCGAGGTCACCGCGGCATCGCCCGTCGGCGACCGCCTCGTCCAGCAACACCTGGAGCTTCGGCCGAGCGCCCTTGATCACCTGCCCGGCGACGGGTACGGTGCGCAGCCCCTTGGCGCCGCGCAGGTTCTCCCACATCAGCATCTGCACGAACGGCCGATGGTCGAGGCAGAACTGAAAGAACGTGCGACAAAGAACGTCCACGAACTGCTCAATGTTCGTCGTGCCCGGCAGCAGCGCCTGAGCCAAACCAGTCAACTCGCCGTAGATGCTGGCGAGCACTTCGAGATACAGCTTGTCCTTGCTGTCGAAGTAATGATAAACCAGGCGTCGGTCGACGCCGGCCGCATCAGCGATCATCTGAACGCTCGTCGCTTCCAGGCCTTGTTCTGCAAAGAGTCGGCTGGCGTGATCGAGGATGTGGTCGCGCCGGTCGGTCGCGCCGTTGCCTGCGGGTCGGCCGCGCGATCGGGCATTGTTCGAGATGATGTCCTGCCTGGCCAAGATATGTCAATCATAGCAGCGCGGGGCGCGCGGGTGCGAATATAAAAAAAGGCGGTCGCCTCTTATAAGAGTCGCGACCGCCTTCGCTCGGAACGGAATTAAACTGTCTTCGAAATTCGCTGACTCAGGCGCAGACCTGCGCCGGCCGACGACGCAGCATCGCGAGCGCCCCACCCACCGCCAGCAACCCCAGCGTGCCCGGCTCGGGGATCGGAATCATGTTGATGTCAGCGCCGAAACGAACAGCCTGAATAGCATTCCCAAATTGAATATTGGTCAATTCAGCCTGCCCGTAGCCGTTTTCGTCAACAAAGATCAAAACATCCGCCACGACAGATAGCCCGCCAGACCCGGCGTCGAAGGATTGATTGATGATGTCACCTGGCAGCCCGGCAAGGGTGCCGCCACCAACAAGATCACCAGAATCCACCAGACCCAGATTTATTGCTGATAGCCACGTAAAAGCCAACCCAGTCCCAGTGAGGTCCGCGTAAACACTCAATGTCGTAATTTCATAATCGTATGTGTAGCTCGGAAAACCCAGTTCCACCGCCGTGGGCGAAGTCCAAAGCACATCCTCATCTGACGTCTCCAGTGTCCCCGTGCTCCAACTCGCCGGCGTACCCGCCTGCACTGCAGGTGCAGCGACCATTCCCACCGCGACAACCGCCGCAGCCGCGCCTCGAGACATCCAAGAACTTAGCAGACCCTTCATTTTGACCTCCTCTTAGGCCCCGATCCCGCTTTTCACACGGCGAACATGGGCGAACTGGAAAGAAATCGCGCCTCTGTGAATAAAATACCTCAATCCGGCCGCCGGTCAAGAAAAATAATCACACCACTGTGATTTTTTCGCGCCCGCCCGGAGGCAAACGAAACAAATTGCCCAAAACCACACACCCCCCGGGGCCGCCCACAAAAAAAGCCACACAACCGCCCTGAGGCGGCTGTGTGGCGTGTTTAGACAATAAAAGACCTGGTGACGGCACGTCGACCCACCCTGCCTTTTGGGCAGGCGTCGCGCGGGCCAAGCTTTACCGGCCGGCGGAGCGGTCGGCCAGCTCGGCGGTGCGATCCAACTCGTTACGCAGGCGGATGCGGTGGTCGCTGTCGCGGTCTTCGTCCGCCACGCGCTCGCCGATGAGGTTGGTTTCCTGATCCATGTAGATCATCCGGGCGCCGCTGCCGCTGCTCGTGCCCTCGGAGACCGAGACGAGGTCGACCAGCATGGCGTCCACCCGCATCGACACGGTCTGGCCGTCGATGCGCGTTTCGCCACCGATTATGTCGCCCGGCCGAACGTCGAACTCTTCAAAATGCCACTGCCCGCGGAACAGCCGCCAGACTTCGACCTTCGCCTCTTCACGCGACGGCGAGCCTTCCACGAGGAAGAAGTAATGCTCGGGGTCAAGCGTCACCGGGCTCGACCAGTTGGACGCCTCGGCGCTTTCCAACTCGTCCTGCTCCGGCCAGAGCGCGATCCGGTTGAAGTACTCTTCCTGCTGCTCCGGGTGCAGCCGACGCTGCTGGAACAGCGGGTTGAGCACGGTCACGATCACGCGGTAGCGATACGTTCGGCCGGGCTCGGCGGTCAGGTCATGCGCCCAGACTTGAATCTCACCGCTGAGCGCTTCGCCCGCGTCGCGACCGCGCCGCTGATTGCCGCGCGGGTCGCCGCCACGCGGGTCCATGCCGGGCCCGAACTCCCCGAACTCGCCGAAGTCATCAAACTCACCAAACATGGCATCGTCCTGCCACTGCTGCTGCTGGCGACCTCGGCGGTCCCGATCGTCATCATCGCGCGTGATGCCATAAAGCTCGTCGCGCTGCCGTTCGAGATCACGAATCCGCCCCATCTCAGTCACGACTTGACGGTACAGCCGAGGCTCTTCATCCGATCGGCCGCGGTCCTGTTGCTGCCGCTGGCGGTCGCGCCGGTTGTCGCGCGGGTCTTCGAAGCCCATATCGTCGAACTCGTTCATGCCGCGCTGCTGCCGCTGCTGCTGCTGGCGGGCACGCGCGTCGCGTTGCTGCTGCGCGCCCCGCTGCGGATCGGCCTGGTCGAAGTCAATCCGCCTGCCGCGTTCAAGCTGCTCGCTGGGCGTTTCATGGCCTTGTCGACGCAGCGTACGCTCCCAGCCGTCAATGCGGTTCTGGATGGTCTGAATCTGTTCGTTAATGCGGTTGAGCTCGCGCTGCTCCTCACCGCTCAACTCGCGTGGCGACTGGTCCGGCGGCAGCCAGACCGTCGGGCCGACCATGGGCACGAACTCCGGCTGAATGATCCGCATCTGGTTCTGCCGAATCCGTGCAACGGCACGGTCCGCCTCCTCCACATCCCAACGACGGTTCTCGCCCTCCGCGCCGTACGCCACCTGCGTGGGCAGCGGGTCGATGATCTGACGATTGCCCCACTCGCCGGTCACCGGGTCGCGCTCTTCACGTTGCAGATACACGCCGGCGATGCCGTTCATCGCCCGCCACCAGCCCTCGGGCAGTTGCTGATACCCCGGCGGCGCTTGCGACTGCAGCCGACGGGCGAACGCATCCATATCAAACTCGGCGCTGACGCTTACCGCCCGGAAGTCGCGGGTCTGGTTGTCAACCATGAAGCGGTTGAGCCGCTCCTGTACGTTGCGGTCTTCCACTTCACCCAGCACGCCATAGGACGCGCGAGCGATCGGCTCGTCGGGAATCTGCGGCCGGGGCACGTAGAACGGATCGGGCGCTTCACGCTCGGCAAGCGTGCCCTCGCCCAGGCCAGGCATGTTCAACGCGATCGCGTACCTATCGACGCCGATCACCTGCTGGAAAATCCGCTCGCGGAAATCGCCCGCGTACGAGGGGATGTCACGCTGACTGATCGTGGCTTCCAGGCCGTCGTCCGCCCGCAGCCGTTGCTCGAGCTGGTTGGCCTGGGTGAGCAGGCGAGCTTCCGCTTCGCGCGGCGAAACCCGTTCGCCGCTGACTTCCACGGCGTATGGATTGCCGATGAAGATGTAAGCCGCGATCACCAGCAGGAACAACGCACCCGCACCGAGCACGACCTTTTCAACATGCTTCTGAATGAAACCGGCGTCTTTGGTTTTCATAAGCCAACCCTCGTGGTATACGACCGATTTCGCCTCGGTCTGCGCTGGTTTGCTGAACTTCTGATTCGCGAGTCAACGTACGCTGCCATCCACCCAATGCGCCATCGGCATTGGATCAATAGTACATGTAATCGTCCTGGAACCGATCCGTGTCGTCCCGCTCGGCCTCGTCGATACCGAGGTATTGGCGAACGGGCTGAGGCATCATTTGCTTGGTCCACTCGCGAAGCAGGATGGCTTCGATGATCATCTCCGCTTCGACCACATTGCCCGAGCCGTAGACGAAACCTTCGCGAAGCGCTTCGTATTCATCGACGTCGCGGATGGTGGTGTGCAGCACGGTCATGAAGTTCACCGCACCAAGGGCGTTGAACAGATCCGGCAGCTGCTGGTCATCCACAATCGCCCGAACGCGCACGTGTCGCACATCGTACATCGCGTTGGAGACTCGGCCGGTGGGCCCGACGCGGAAGTTCACCGGGAGCGCCCCATTGCCATCGCTCGCCCGCGTCATCCGCGAGGGAATCGGATACGAACCATCTCTCGCGCGGTTGACATTGCCGCTGCCCGCTACGCCGCCAAGCGTATGCAGCCCGACGTATCCGGGGATGACCTCCACGCGCAACAGCCGCTTCACTGGCGCGTTGAGCACGTTGGAATTCGGGTCGTCGACACGGTTGGCCCGGGCGATTGCGCGGGCGATGTCCTGCTGAAGCCACAGGCCGACCTGGCCTTCCCAGAGGTGCGACGGCTCGGGCCGATCGCTGGCCCGGCTCCACTCGCCGACATGGAACGGGAACTCGGAATCGTTCAGCCGTGTCACCGCGTATATGTTGATCTGCTCCGCCCGTTCGCGCAGCAGGGCCAGATGCGATTCACGCAGCTCGCGCTCCAGTTCACGCCGTTCGCGATCGGACAGTTCCGACTGGCGTTCGCCCGGCGGCCGGTAGGTGGCGCGAATCTGTTCTTCCAGTTGTTCGAGGTAGCGTTGAATCTGATCCGCCCTCGGCGGCGAGCCGGCGCCGAGGCGCGGGTCGCTTTCATCACCGGACGGTGAGCCCATCATCCGTTCGAACGCGCGACGGTAAGCGCTTCGCGCTTCGTATGGCACGTTCGGGCCAGCATCATCTCTGAACAAAGCGTCAACCAGTCGCCTGTGGTAGCCGCGATTGAATTCGACAGCGGCGTCGAAGACTTCGCGATACTCCTCATCAATGCGGCCGTACAACCGTTCGAGCTGACGGATCGCGCCCTGCGTGATGGTCACGCCGGTGATATCGTCCGAATCGTCGTCCGGCCGTTCCGGTGGAATCTGCACCGTTTCACGCATGAACCGCTGAATTTCACGGCTTTCCGATTCGGCGCGGGCCTGCACCTCACTGCGGAACGCTCGCCCCTGGCTGGTGAAATATCCGATGATCCCCAGCGACACCACTGCCACGAGAATCGAGGCCACAGTCAGCGGATTCGCCTTGATCCACTCCATCAACGTCTTCATGATCGCGCCTCCTCGCCGATGGCGGTTCGTTCGCTGTCTTCACGTCGCGCGTTTTCGGTAGCGGCGTCCGGGTCGGATGCCTGCTGCGCCTGACGGGGGTCGTCTTCGCCTTCGGGCTGTTCCGGGGCGTCGTCCACATCCGTGTCGTCCGGTGCGGATTCAGATCGCGCTTCGGAAGGCGAACGCAGTTCCACCTCCCACTGAATTTCAAAACGCCAGTCGCCCGCCTGCCCGCCGGCCGCGACGGGCCGCTCGGGCAGCGTCGCCGCGAGTGCATCGCCGCCCCGGCCACGCGTCGTGCGGGTGGTGGTGCGCGTCGTTCGGTCAAGCATGTCAGAGTCTTCGAACTCGTCCATCCCTCGCTGTGCGGCGGCTCGGCCGCGAGTCGCCCCCCGCTGATCGGAGTCCACGTCCGACTCGCGAATCTGATCCATGGAGCGGATGGCTTGGCCCATATTGACCACGATGCGGTACGGGCGATCAGGCCGGTCCGCGTTGTCCTGCAACCAGCGGAGGAAGTGGTTGCTGATGAACGCAGCGCCATCGCGGTGCGGCGTCGTACCGCGGAGCGTGATCACGAATCGGGGTGGGCGATCGTTGTCGTTGAAGAAGTCGCTGACGCTGCCGCCGCTCATCTCGTCGCCCGACCGTCCGCCGCCGCCGCCGTCCATCCCGTAGCGGTCCATACCCCCACGCCCGCCACCGCCGCGACCGGCCGGCTGTCGTCGCGCACCGCCCGCCGGCGAATCCGCGCCGTCGCTGCCCACGGCGTAGCTAGCTTCGACCTCGTCAATGAAAATGCGACGACGCTGGTCACGCGAAATCGACTCCATCTCGGAATAGTCGCTGGAGATGTCGGCCGGGTCCGGGTTCACCGCGTTGGCAGCGTGGCTGAGGTCTTCCATCAGCTTCGGCCAGACGTCGCGATAGTCCAGCAACCGACGCAGGTTCTCGATCTGATCGCGCGGGTCCGCCCCGCTGGCGACGTCACGCCACTCGTTGGAGTTATCCCTCGCCTGGCTAAGGATCGGACTGATCTGCCCGGCCGTCTGTTCATACTGGCTCTGGTAGGTACGCTGCACCGTCACGTGGTTGGCAACCATAGCGCCGGCGGCGACGGCCAAGCACGCGGCGGCGGCGGCGAACCACGGCTGCTTCGCACGCCACATCCGCTGCGTGAGAATGTTGCGCGGCAGGAGGTTGGCGGTCACCGTCTCCATGCCCAGGCCCTGGATCGCCAGGCCGTATGCCGTCGCCATGTTCAGCGCGTGCTCGGTGAACTCGGCTTCGCGCTTGCCCTCCGCGGCGATGCGCTGGAAACCGTCCGGCCGAATCACTTCAATCTGCAACTGCTGTTTGAGGAACTTCTGCAAACCCGGCAGGCGGAAGGTCGAGCCCACGCCCACCAACTTGGTCAGGTTCGCGTCGCGGTTGATGCTCTGGTAATAGCCCAGCGAGCGCTGAAGCTCCTGCACCAGATCGGCGAAGACGGGGCGCATGGCCTGGAAAATCTGCCGGGCGTACTTGCTCGTGCCCGCCTCGCGCTTGAGCTTCTCGGCTTTGGGGAAGCTGAGCTTGAACGCCTTGACCAACGCTTCGGTGAAGTGGTTGCCGCCGATCGGCAACGTACGCGGCAGAATCTGCCCCTGCTCGGCAATGACCACGTCCGTGCTGCGCGTGCCGATGTCCATATAAATGACGCCGTCGTCATTTTCGTCCACCCGGTCGAACGCGAAGGCGTTGTACATCGCCAACGGCGACTGCGTCAGCGCATCGACCCGCATATTCACCTGGCGGAAGTTGCTCAGATAGTTGAGCACCCGCTCCTTCGTGATCGCGAAGATGCCCACCTCAACGTCCGGTGAGTCGGCCTGCTGGAAAACCTGGTAGTCCCACTCCACCTGCTCGATCGGGAAGGGAATCTGCTGCACCGCCTCGAAACGGACAATGTCCGGAATCTTCTTCGGCTCCACCGGCGGCAGCTTGGCAAAACGGGCAAAACCCATATGCCCCGGCACAGACACCACCACCGTTGAGTGGCCGACGTCATGCTTGCTCAGCAGCGTGTCCAGCCCGACCTGAATCAGCTCTTCAACGTTCAGGTCCGGCGTCGTGAGAATCTGCTTGAACGGCAGAATCTCAAAGTCCTTGAGCACCACATCCGAACCCGATCGGCTCAGACGCACCGCCTTGATGGCGTTGGCGCCCACTTCGATGCCCCAGGCGTCATTTCTACGCGGCATGCGAACCTCCTGCTATGGGCGACGAGCCACAACGGACGTTCTATCGGCCAACTCGCCCGATATACGCCCGAATCAATGATCGATCACACGCGCTGACTGGCGGACGAACACCATCGCACAGGACGGCGTCGTAAAGGCGGGCACGCTGGAACGTATGAATCGTGATAAATAAATCCAGCGCTTCGCGTTGCAAAATCGACCCCCATTTCGTCGGCGGGTCTGTCATGATCCAGCAGCATTAAAGCCGCTATCACCATTTCGGTCAAGGCTGTGCCCCAACGCCAAATACAGCCCGTCGGGTCATCAGCTTCTTCTACATACGCCAACCCACCCCCGTGGGATCGCTGTTCACTGCCGCAATCTTCCGAAAACCAACCGCCGACCGCCTCCGTAGATCATAAATAATGCGGACCGGACATGAATCCAGCTAGAGTACGCTCGAAGCCCACGGCGTGACGCCGTGGGCGTCAGCCTCATCGCCCGAGCCCCGCAAAGAGTCGGCCAACATGCATCGAACCCGCCCAACCACCCTCGCACACCTCGCCTTAAGCCTCGCCCTGCTCATCCTCCTCGCCGGCTGCACCAACCCCGCCCAGCCGCGACTCCGGGCCGGCAGCCTCCCCTTCCCAGGCCTCCTTACCCTCTACGAGCCGTTCGACGCAGAAAACTTCGACTCCCACAGCTACGGCATGCCCCCGCTTTTCAAAGACGGAAGCAAGGGCATCGTCTACACCGAGTACGGCGGGTTCATCGACGTCGCACACCTCCGATGGACCGTCGACTGGGGCTGGTACTACTACCAACGCGCCCAACGCGCCCTCGCCAAAGAGAAAACCAACCTCACCCTGCCCACCGACAAGTTCACCCGCTTCACCGTCGAATTCGACTACCCCGACCACTGGCACACCCTGTCGAAGGAACAGCGCGAAACGCTCGCCGACGAAATCGCCCTCCGCCTCGGACAGGAGCTCGCCTTCCTGCAAGGCCACTGGCACGAAATCGCCACCTTCTACGGCTACAAAACCACCGTCATCATCTCCGAGTACGAGTCCGCCTTCGCCTACTGCGACACCATCTCCCACATCGTCGGCCTGCACGTGCTCGAAGACGCGATCAGGGAATACAAGAAGAACGACTTCGACCAGGCCGTCACCGTTGCATTTTTCGACCACCTCCACCGACTCAAACCCTACTCCGTCGACGATACGTACGCCGCCATCGACGCCGTCGAAGGACGCTGGTGGACCGGCCGACGACTCATGCGACGCCAGCTCGACCTCGGACTGCAAGGCGAACCCATCCGACCCTGGCTGATCCCCAATCGCGAAGGCGATCCCGGCCGCTACGGCGAACCGCTCATCGCACCCGGCCTGCATGACCTCGACCCGCCTGCCTACCGCGACTTCGCCACCATCCGCATCAAGCCTCGCATCTTCGAAGCAGGCGCAATCCGAGCCGCCGCCAACACCGACGACGATGCGATCAACCCCTACGTGCACTTCCCCCTCATCATGAACGACATCCGCCAACGCCACTACATCGAGAACGGCCACGGCACCGCCCAGCCTTAAGACCGACTCAAGGCATCCTGTGACTCAAGCACCCTGTTCAGCCCACGCGGGGGCGCTTCCGGGGGCCGCCGCAGGCGGCGGGGCTAACATGTGACACTTGCATATCCCACCTGCAACATTTAGCCGCGGTGCTTGCACCGCGCTCTTCGACGCGACGGCGCACGCGCGGGCCAAGGCCCGCGGCTAATGATGGAGGTGCGCTTTGGATCGACGCCGTGTGACCAACCCATCAATTACGGCATAGGAGAAGTCCCTATGCGGCCAACTCATTCAGCCCCACGCCGCGACCGATAGTTAAGAGTGTCAGCGATCATGTGGGACGAAACCAGCGGTTCGACGCTCACTTCCACAGATCAGGCCGGCAACTTAGGTCAGGGGGGCCTTTCCAGGAGTCGCCGTACATGGGCTCACGTAGCAAAACCGTCAATGCACCGTCGGAGTATTCCGGTCGAATCACCCGCCAGCTCGTCGATCGAGCAGAAGAACTGTTCAACACCGCCATCCATCGGGACAAGCTCGAACCGGTCCTCGATGAGATTCTCGAACATGCGGACGAGCTTGCCGACTCCGAACGCGAGCAGCTTCAACAGATCGCCCGCCTGATGGACGGTGCCAACGGCGGCCTCGGCAGCGACCGCCGACTGTCCCTGCCCGGCTCGTTTGAACTCGAACCCTCCGCGGACAAAATGTTCCTCCTGCTCAAGGTCCACCCCCCCGTCTCCGGCGGCTCGGCCGTCTCCGTCGACGAAGTGCTCAACTGGCTCAAGCAACGAAACATCACGACCGGCGTCGACCTGAAAACCGTCCGCCGTGCTGTCGAACAGGCCTCGCAAGGCGAAGAAGTCAGCGACACCGTCATCGTCCGCGGCCGACCCGCCAAGCCCGGCCAGGACGGCAAGCTCGAACGCTTCGGCCGACGCACCGCCGACGGTCCGCTCGACCGCCTGACCAGCATGCAACTGACCAGCGGCGATATCTGGATGTGTCGCCCAGGCGACGTCGTCATGCGCCATCAACCCGCCACCCCCGGCGAACTCGGCTTCACCGCCCTCGGCGAGGAAATCGCCCCGCCCGAGCCCAAAGCCCTCGAACCCGTCGCCGGCCGACACATCCGAGTCGACGGCAATGACTTCATCGCGGAAGTCGCTGGCGTCGTCCTCTTCGACGACGACCGCGTCGAAGCACGCAAAGCTCTTATCGTCACACAAGACGTCACACGCCAAAGCGACCCGATCGACTTCGACGGCGACGTCCAGATCCGCGCCGGCGTCCGCTCCGGCGCACGCATCAAAGCCACCGGCAACATCCTCGTCGAAGGCCCCGTCGAAGCCGCCGAGATCGAAAGCACGGAAGGCGACGTCATCCTCCGCTCCGGCGTCGCCGGCCAGCGCGCCGCCGTCATCCGCGCCGCCCGCGACATCGAGGCCCGCTTCGCCGAGTCCGCCAGCCTTTTCGCCGGCCAGAACATCAACCTCCAGGTCGGCTCGCTGCACTCACGCCTGCTCGCCTACAGCGAAATCAACGCCACCCAGGGCAAGGGCCACCTCGCCGGCGGCGCGATGATGGCAGGTGAAAAGATCGCCGTGAAGCAGCTCGGCGCCCGCGGCGGCGTGCGGACCGACGTCACCGTCGGCCTCGGCCGGGAAGTGCTCGAAAACCTCGCCCAACTCGACCAGCTCACCGCCCGCGCCGCCCAGCGACGCAACGCCGCCGCCGAGCTTGCCGACCAGATCCGACGCGCCGTCGGCGACCCCGCAAAGCTCCAGCCCAAAGAGCTCGGCGTCTACACCAAACTCGAACAGCTTCAACTGATCTGCGACGTGCAAATCCGCAAGCTCAACGAACGACGCAAGGAACTGCTCGACGAGGCCGCCCGCGATTCCAACGGCCGTATCGAAGTGCTCACCAGCATTATGTCCAACGTCCACGTCACCATCGGCAGCGGCGACCTGACCGCCGAAGACACCCCGGGCCCCTGCACACTCGTCTTCGACGAAGCCAAGGAAAAGGTTGCGATCCGACGCGGCCGATGACGGTCTCGATTCGCACCACTTGCAACATTTAGCCGCGGTGCTTGCACCGCGCTCTTCGAGCGTACGGCCCGAACGCGCGGGCCAAGGCCCACGGCTGAACGGGAACCCGCGTGGTCGTACCTAACCGACCCGTCCAATACACCGAGTGATCCATCGGCCGTGCGATCGCCCGCGTCGGCAAGGTTCGCGCCGAGATGGCATGATGATGTATTGGACCGCATTGAAAAATCTCACCCGCCGAGCATGAACGCGGGACCGTCTATCGACACACGGACTGTGACGCACAGGGGAAACCATGGAAGGCTTGCTCATCGCGGTGTTTCTCGTCGGGGTCGTGCTGTTCCTGATCTGGCTGCGCCGTCTGGTTCGGAAGATGCCGCGGGAATCGGAGCGGGAGAGCTATCGGCGATGGCGGATGTGCACGCGCAAGCGAGCCTATCGCACGAAGAAAGCGGCCCGACAGGTGGTCCGCCGCCACGCTCTCGAAGGCGACACGGTCCAGGCGTACCACTGCCCGATTTGCGGCCGCTGGCACGTCGGCCACGCGTCCCCCCAGCATCGGCGCTGAACCAGGCGAGCAGGCCACCCTCGCGCCCCTCCCATGTGCAACCCGCGCGCCCGCTCACGCCGACACCATCGGCACTGCCGCTTGCACAATCACTCGCCAAAACCCCACGCATCTTCACCCACCAGCGGAACGAATCGACACGTCAAGCCCTGCGATTCGACAAACTCATCCTTCTTGCGATCCACCACGGTGAGCACCTGCTTTTCGCGATCGCCCACCGGCAGCACCAGTCGCCCGCCCTCGGCCAGTTGTTTGCGATAGGCCCCCGGCACGCGCGGCGCCGCCGCCGTGACGATGATCCGGTCATAAGGCGACGCCAGCGGATACCCCACCGTGCCATCGCCCACCACCACCTGCACCCCCGCGCCCATCTCGCCTGGCAGCACCTGATTCAACGCGACCCGCGCCCGGTCCGCCAGCCCTGCGTGTCGCTCCACACTGATGACCTGCGCCCCGAGCAGCGCGAGCACCGCCGTCTGATAGCCGCTGCCCGTGCCGATCTCGAGCACCTTCACGCTCGGCTCGATGCGCAGCAACTCCGTCATGTACGCCACGATGTAAGGCTGACTGATCGTCTGCCCCTCGGCGGTCGGCAGCGCGTGATCCGAATACGCCGTCTCGATATCCACATCCGGCACGAACAGATGGCGCGGCACGCGCTGCATCGCCGCGAGCACGCGCTCGTCGCGAATGCCGCGATCGCGCAGTTGCTGCTGCACCATCTGCTTCGCCGCCAGTTCCGCCCGCCCCATGACAGTCTCCCCTGCTAGGGTGCGTTTGCCCTTTCCACACCCCGCGCATCGTACCGCCGCCCCCCGCCCCGCTCCACTGTCCGCCGTCGGCCGGGCCGCTTTCTCGATCGGGTATACCCCTCACAATCGAGCCTTGACACAGCCACCCCGAACGCGGACACTGAACCCGTTCACAAGGAGGTGAACTTTGACTGACATGGACGTGAAAAGCCAATCCCCCACCGTTACCGCGACCTACCCTGCCGCTGGCGTTCAACGCGACGCGCTTGCTCGCTTGCGCAGCAGCACCGAGCCGGTGCAGATCGACGCGCCCCGCCCGGCCCAGCCGCGCACGCCCCCGCCGGCCCCCACGCCCACGCTCAGCCGCAAGCAGATCCTCGACGCCACCGAAGCCGTGCTCGACGAAGCCGGCTACGACGGCGCCACCATCCGACGCATCGCCAGGCAACTCGACTGCGCCGTCGGCTCGATCTACCGCTACTTCCGCGACAAACGCGAACTGCTCAGCGCCGTCACCCAACGCCGATTCCAGCCCGTGCTCGAAAAGGTCGAAGCCGGCGAATCGTGGCAAACCACCGCCTCGGCCTACGTGCGCACCGCCCTTGAGCAGCCGCAGCAGTACCGCCTCATGTTCTGGCTCGCCGGCTGCGACCAGCGCGGCCCCGCCGACGCCCCCGAAATCGTCGGCCAACTGCTCGTCGGATGGGCCGACCAACTCGGCGACCGCCGCGAAGCCGAACGACGATGGGCCCCTCTCCACGCCGGCATCATGCTCGGCCACACCGCCGCCGACATCCTCCACCCCGCCGCACACGAAAACGGCAGCCCCACCCCCGCCCGTGCCCCGGCACGCCCCCTCGCCCCGATCGCCATCCAACGCGACGACCTCACCCTCCTGTAACCAGCCCACCGCGGCAGCCAGCCTGCCAGCGCACGCCCCATCCAATCGCAATGTTTAGCCCCGCCGCCCACGGCGGGGCACTCCCCGTAGACGCGATATCGCAACACACTGCGTAGATAGACGTGCGTAAATACACGGTGCGTGAAGCGACCACGACACCTGGTTTAAATCTGCTTTAAGCTGTCCACCATGACCAGTCATGCGACCGCGACCGAACTCGTCCGCCACTGCCCCGCCAAGGTCAACCTTGCCCTCTCCGTCGGCCCGCCGCGTGCCGACCGCCTCCACCCCATCGCCAGTTGGATGGTCGCCCTCACCTTCGGCGATCAACTCACCCTCCGCCGCACCAACCAGCCCGACAGCACGTGGCGCATCGCCTTCGCCGACGACGCCCCCGTCCCGCAGCCGATCGACTGGCCGCTCGAACGCGACCTCGCCTACCGCGCCCACCGCCTGCTCGCCGACCACGTCGGCCAACCGCTCACCGTCGACGCCGACCTGTGCAAACGCATCCCCGCCGGCGCAGGCCTCGGCGGCGGCTCAAGCGACGCCGCCGCCACGCTCGTCGGCCTCAACGATCTATTCAACCTCAACCTCACCGCCAACGACCTGACCCCCCTCGCCGCCACGCTCGGCTCCGACGTCGCCTTCCTCGTCGCCGCCATGCTCGGCTCACCTTCCGCCATCGTCACCGGCGTGGGCGAGCACATCACCCCCGCCCCACAACCCGCGCCGATCGACCTCGTCCTCATCCTCCCCCCGTTCACCTGCCCCACCGGCCCCGTCTACGCCGCCTTCGACGAGCAACACCCTCACGACGCCGCCCTCCGCTCCAACGACGTGCAAGCCCTCCCCACGCAACACCCGCTCCCGCCCGACGCCCCTTTCAACGACCTCGCCGCCCCCGCCTGCCAGGTCCAACCCCAACTCGCCGAAGCCATCGCCAACCTGACCGACATGCTCGACCAGCCCGTCCACGTCACCGGCTCCGGCGCTGCCATGTTCATCATCGCCCACACCCCCACCCACGCCCGCGACCTCGCCGCCACCCTCACCCGCTCCACCCCCCTCGCCCCCGTCGCCACCCAAACCCTGCCCCAATAAAGCCCACGGATATAGCGCAGCGAATCCGTGGGTTCCCCCACCTCCCAACCAGAAACTAGAAACTCGAAACTAGAAACTAAAAACCCGCCCCCGCCTCAACCGCCGCAATCCGCGTCTCCAACCGGCGATGCTCCAACTCCGGCAGCTGCTTCACCGGATCGAGATAGCTCCATCGGCTGATCTGCAACGCCCGCCGATACAGGTCCGCCGCCTGCTCACGTTCGCCGCGTTCCCACAGCCGATCACCCAGTTCGACATGGTCCGACAGGCTGTACGGTGCACGCTCCGTCGCCCGCTCGCGAGCCGCGATCGCCTCATCCAGTCGTTGCGGTTCGTCCAGCACCTCGGCCGCGAGCCCATGCACCTGGGCATACTGCCGGTGCAGCCCCGCCGTATCCACCCCCGCCGCCCGCGTCGCATCGAGCACCGCGACCGCGTCAGCGAACATCTGCCCTGCCACGTCGCGCCGCCCCATCGCCGCCGCCTGCTGCGCCGCGCCAAGCCGTAACCCCACCCGCCACCGCCACACCGTCGCGTCCGTCGGCCGCATCTGCCCCGCCTCATCCAGCCACGCCATCGCCTGCGGAAAACGGTCCATCTGCAACGCCCGCGCCGCCGACGCCACCCGCTCCTGCTGCGCCGCGATCGGCAGCGCATGCCCCACCACCATCACCCCTGCCACCAACGCCAGCGCCCCCGCCGGCACGTACCCCGCCCATCGCCGCCCCGCCGTCGCATCGTCAGCCGCCGTCGCCGTCGAGCCCCCTGCCGCCACCGGCGTCGGCCCCCGCCACGCCGCCGCCGCCAGCCCCACCAGCACCCACACGATCGGCGCCGAGTTGAACTGGTAAAACGTCATCTCGATCTGGTTGTGCACCAGCACCACCGTCGCCCCGCCCAGCAACCCCGCCACCGCCCACCAGCCGCCCCATCGCCCCGGCACCGCTACCAACGCCATCACCCCCACAAACGCCAGCGCCCCGCCCAGCCACAAGAGCGCCGACTCGATCACCAGCGTCGGCAGCATCAGCGTGTACTCCACGCCGAACACCACCCCCGCCACGAGCCCCGCCACCACCAGGTTCACCCGAGGCAGCCCCACCGACGCCACCTCGCCCCCCGACGCATGATTCTCACCGCCGCCCGCCCCCCGCACCGCCGCCACCGCCCCCTGCGTCAGCCACATCACCAGCACTGCCGCAAACGCCCACCCGCCCACGCCGAGCATCGCGATGTAGTCGACGAACACGTTGTGCGCGTTGGTCACCTCTTCCGGGTTCAGCGGATTCTTCGCCCACAAGTAGCCTTGCGCAAACCCCGCCGACCCCAGCCCCAGCAGCGCGCTGCCCGGCAGATCATGCAGCATCAGCTCCGCCGCCGCCTGCCAGTAATGAAACCGGAACAGCACCGTCCGTTCGCCCTCGATCGTCTCAGGCGGCCCCACTGCCCCCCGCACCAGCACCGCGACAAACGCCAACCCCACCAACGCCACCGGCAGCGCAACCGCCCCCCATCGCCAGACGCCCCCCCGCCGCGTCGCCACCGTCACCGCCACGAGCACCACCGCCCCCGCCGGCAGCGCCAGCACCGCCCCCGTCGATCGGCTGAGCACCACCGTCACCGCCCCCAGCAACACCACCGGCAGCAACATCCACGCCCCTCCCGGTATCCCCGACCCCCGCGGCTCCCCCCGCTCCGCCAACGCACCCATCGCCCGCCCCCGCCGCCACATCCCCAACATCACCGCCAGCCCCGCCAGCGTGAAACCCGCCACCACCGATCCGAACACGTTCGACAACCCGAACGCCCCCACCGCCTGCCAGTCCATCAGTCGCCTTCGATACAGCTCATGCTGGGGCGAGCCTTCCTCCCACCCGCGACTCTCCAGCAGCGCCGCCTCCCCCGCCAGATACGACGCCACCGTCGCCGGGTGATCCACCATCACATACCACACCGCCTGCAATCCCATCGGCACGACGATCGCCACCAGCCCCGCGATCAGCCACCGCCGTGCACCCGCGAACTGCCCCACATGCACCGCCGCCAGCCCCATCGCCGCCGCCGCCAGCCACCCGCCGCTCGGCAGCGCATTGCTCGCATGCCCCGGCAGGTGATACGCACACATCGCCATCCCCACCGCCACCAGCCCGATCGCCCCCCACCGCACCACCGCCCCCGCCCACACGCTCACCCCCAACGCCACCGCCGACACCAGCACCGCCACCACCTGGTACCACGCCGCCCCCGTCGGCCCGAACGCCACCGCCGGCGAAAGCCCCGCCTCGCTCCGCGGATCAACATCAAAGTAAACCTCAGGCAGAAACTGAACCACGCAAGGCAACAGCACCAGCACCAGCAACGCCAGCCCGCACCCCGTCACCGCCACATGCCTCTGTTCAACCATCCCCCCAGTCTACCTTTCCCCCCAAAAGGCTGAGCAACTTCAGTTGCTCAGCACCCCCCCAATACCCATCGCACCCACCTCTCCCGTCCACTCGTCCGCTCGAAGCCCACGGCATAACGCCGTGGGCGTCAGCCCTCATACACAGAACCCCAAGTTTGATGAGTCATCCACATCACCCCCTCAACCCAAAAAACCGCTCCGCATTCCCATCCACCACCTTCACAAACTCCGCCTCGCTCATCCCCCGCCGCTTCGCCAGAAACCGCGCCACCTCGCGCACATACCTCGGCTCGTTCGGCCGAACCTTCCGATACGGCTCAGGCGTCAAGTAAGGCGAATCCGTCTCCACCATCAACCGCTCCAACGGCACCACATCCGACGCCGCCGCCAAATCCCGCGCACTGTTAAATGTCACGATCCCTGTAAAACTCACCATCGCCCCGATCGCAAGCACCGCCTCCAGTTCCGCACGCGATCCCGTAAAACAGTGAAACACAAACCGCTCGCCCGCCAGCCCCGCCTCCCGAATCATCGCCAGCACATCATCCGTCGCCTCGCGATTGTGTATCACCACCGGCAGCGCGCCGCCATGCTCGCGCACCACCTCAAGCTGCCACGCAAACACCTGCCGCTGCACCTCCGCAGTCGGCTCGTCATAGTGATAGTCCAACCCCATCTCCCCCCACGCGACCACCCCCTTCAACCCCGCCACCGCAAGCATCGCCTCCACCAACGCATCCCTGTCCGCCCACTCGCCCGCGTAATGCGGATGCACCCCCACCGTCGCGAACACCCCCGCCTCATCCACCGCGAGCGCCGCTGCACGCTTCGCATCGTCAGGCGTCGTCGCCACCGAAATCATCCGGTCCACCCCCGCCCCCCGCGCCCGCGCGAGCACCGCGTCCACCTGCTCAAACAACCCCGGAAACGTCAAATGGCAATGCGTATCAATCATCCCCCGATCATACCCCAACCCTACGCCCCCACCTTCACCGGCAGCACCAGTTCCTCCGCTTCCATGCACGCCCTGTCCGAGCACGCCTGATACCGCAGCCGCAACCTCACCTCCCCACTATCCCCTTCACCGCCCACCCGCCGCAGCCGCGCCCCGATCACCACCTGCCCCTCATACACATGCACCGGCTCCTCCGCATACGCCAGCTCGCGCAACGTCCCCGCCGGGTACGCAACCTCCATCTCCCACGCATCGCCTGGCTCAACCGCCAACTCCGTCGCCACCAACCGCTCATCATCCACCCGCGCCGCGTTCAAGTGATGCCCCTGCTCCACCTTCACGCTCACCGCAACCTCCACCTCGCCCGCCGCCATGTCTACGCGCTGCGTTTCCACCGTCGCCGACACCACCTGCGGGCGCGCCGCGCCTCCCGCCGCCCGCACCTCGGCCGACGCGCGAAGCAAAGCCGGGTCGATCTCGATCAACCGCATCAGCGCATGCATCATGTGCAGCATCGCAGGCCCTCGCTCGCGCAGCGCCGCGCCGAACGCAAACAAGTCGTCCGCCGCCCGCTCCAGGTACGCCCGCTCGTCGCTCAGCGAATACAGTTCGATCAGGTTGTGCGCCATCTGACTGTTCGCCGACGGAATCACACCGTCATACGTCGACCGCAGCCGAACAAACAGGTCTTCCTGGTCCGCCAGCGTGTCGTAGTACCCGCCGCCGGGTGCCTTGAAATGCTCCGCCGCATACTTCGTGTAATGCTGCGCCCGTTCGAGGTATCGCCCATCACCTCGCTCGGCCCGATGCAGCGCGAGCAACCCGTGCACGAAAAACGCATAGTCCTCCAGGTACGCCGGCAACCGCGCATCGCCGCGCCGCATCGTATGGCGTAACCCTTCCCCGTCGCTCATCTGCTCCATGATCGCTTCCGCCGCGCGCTCCGCCGCATCGAGGTATCCCGCCTCATCCAGCACCGCCCCCGCTCGCGCCAGCCCCGCGATCATCATCCCATTCCACGACACCAGCACCTTGTCGTCCGTGCTCGGCTGCGGTCGGCCATCCCGCACTTCCTTCAACACCCGCATGATCCGCCGCCGCTTCTCCAGCAGCGATTCCATTGGCTCCTTCAACTCCGTCGCCAACACGTCCAGCGACTGTGGCAGAAACAGCACGTTCACCGGCTGGGCGTCAGGCGAATGCGGATCGCGGAAGTTCGTCCCACGATCCAGCCCGAACATCCGCACCGCCACCGCCGCCAGCGCTTCGTCGCCAATCGCCTGTTCCACTTCCTCCCGCGTCCACACGTAGTTCCCGCCCTCGCGTGCCTCCACCTCCGCATCCTGCGCCGACCACAACGCCCCGCTACCATCCGTCATCTCACGCAACACGTAATCGCAAGTCTCACGCATCACCCGCGCCCACTGCCCCGCCAGCGAATGCCCCGGCCACCGCGCGTACGCATCCGCATACAACTCAACCAACTGCCCATTGTCATAAAGCATCTTCTCGAAATGCGGCACCAGCCACTGCTCGTCCACGCTGTACCGGTGAAACCCGCCGCCAAGCTGATCGTATATCCCACCCCGCGCCATCCGGTCCAACGTATGCAACAGCGCCTGCTCCACGCTCCCACTATCCGAGTTCCGCCTCACCGCCAGCAGAAACGCGAGTTGGCTCGGCTGCGGAAACTTCGGCGCGCTGCCAAACCCGCCATGCTCCGCGTCATACACCCCAAGCAACCGGTTCGCCGCCGTCTGCACCACGTCCACATCCACCGACCCGCTCAGGTCGCGATGCCGCAACTGCTCCCGCACCGCACTCGCCACCTGCGACGCCTGTGCGAGCACCTCCTCCCGCCGATCCCGCCACGCGCTCGACAACCCTTCCAGCACCTGCCCGAAGCTTGGCATCCCATGGCTCGGCTCAGGCGGCAAATACGTCCCCGCCCAGAATGGCTTCAACCCATACCCCCCCGCGTCTGCCCCCGCTTCCGGCGAAGGCGGCGTCAAAAACACGCTCATCGGCCAGCCGCCACGCTGCGTCATCAACTGCACCGCCGTCATGTAAAGGTCATCAACGTCCGGCCGTTCCTCCCGGTCCACCTTCACATTCACAAACGAAGCGTTCATCTGCTCCGCGAACCGCTCATGCTCAAACACCTGCCGTTCCATCACATGACACCAGTAACACGTCGAATACCCCACGCTCAAAAAGATCGGCTTACCTTCCCGCCGCGCCGCCTCAAACGCCTCCTCCCCCCACGGATACCAGTCCACCGGGTTATGGGCATGCTGCAACAGATACGGACTGGTCTCATTCACAAGGCGATTCGTATATTCAGCCATAGCTTCCAACTTTCCTAATAAAGTCCATTTCACCCCCATCATAGGCCCCACCCCCCACCACCCCATTAAAGCCCACGGATGTAGCGCAGCGAATCCGTGGGACACCCTCAACTCCCAACCAGAAACTAGAAACTGGAAACCAGAACCCCCCCCTCCCCCAGGTTTCACCTTCCCCCCACCCCAGTTACAATGCCCCTCTATGATCCGACCCCCCCGCTCGGTTGCGATCACCCTCGTCCTCCTTGCCACACTGACCACCACCCTCGGCTGCGAAATGCAGACGCGCGTGGTCAGTGAGCCGTGGTGGAGCAAACTCCCCGCCGACCCCCCGCCCGACCAGGCCGGCGGACCGCGCGGCGGGATGTGGACCATCCCCCTCGAACGCTTCACCGGCCGCGACCGCCAGGCACACGCCCAGTCCATGCTCACCCGCCTCCAGCAGCAGGCCGGCCTGCGCAGCCTCTGGATCGAAGACGTCGACGGCACTGCCACCCTCTACCGCGGCCGATTCGCCGACCCCTCCGCTGAGGAAGCACGCCAGGCCCTGCATCACAGCCGACGCATCCGCCTCGACGACGGCCAGCCGTTCTCCGACGTCCGCCTCGTCAACCTCGCAGGCGGCGGCGAGCCACGCATCACCGACCCGCACGACCTCCGCCAGTACCCCGGCTTTTACACGCTCCAGGTCGGCTATTTCGACGGCGAGTACGACGGCGACTTCCGCGCCGCCGCCGAGGACGCCGCCCATCGCCTCCGCGAAGACGATCACGACGCCTACTTCTACCACGGCCCCCACCGCTCGCTCGTCACCGTCGGCCTGTTCAGCTACGAAGAAGCCTTCGTCACCGCGGACGACCCCACCGCCGCCCAGGCCCAGGTCGACGCCTACGCCCCGACCATCCGCGAACTCCAGCGAAACTTCCCCCACAACCGCGGCAACGGCCGATCCCGCCCCCAACGCCCCCCCGAGGGCCAGGACCAGGCCCAGGACCAGGCCAACAGCTTCGTCGTCCGCGTGTTCTAGAAACGACCACACGGTTTACACTGGCAACATTGAGCCGCGGTGCTTGCACCGCGATCGGTCGGCCGAAAGCGCGGGCCAAGGCCCGCGGCTAAATGAGAGGACCCACGCGTCCCCACCCCGCAAAGTGGCCCTTCAAGCCCCCGCAACCCCCACTTTGCAACCGCCCGCCAACTCGCTACACTGTTGCGTTCCCCCTACCGATAGAGGACCAGACGATGTACGCAATCATCGAAGACAGCGGAACGCAGATCAAAGTCAGCGAAGGCGACGTGATCCGCATCGACACCCGGGACCTGCCCGAAGGCGCGGAAGTGCCCAGCATCACCTTTGACAAGGTGCTGCTCGTCGGCGGCGAAGGCGTTGAAGCCAAAATCGGCCAGCCCCTGCTCGAAGGCGCGAAGGTCGTCGCCGACGTGCTCAACGAAGACGTCAGCGACAAGGTCGAAGTCGTCAAGTTCAAGCGACGCAAAAACTATCGCCGCCGCAACGGCCATCGCCAGCATTACATCCAGGTGAAAATCACCTCGATCGACGCATGAGTCGGCGACATACTGCAAACACTACAGGAAACGGGTGCCGGCATACGGCATCCGTTTTTCTTTTGCGCCGCAGCAGCCTACGGTAGATGATTGAAGATGCTCAGCCGACTCGCTGCCGTCATCCCCATGTGAATCACTCATGCTCGCATTGCTGCTGAATAGCTTTCTCATCCTGCTCTGGATCGGCTGGGCGACGCAGGCCGTCGTGTCCGTGATCCAGGTCCGCAAGTACGGCCGACTGCTCCAACGGCCGCGACGCGAAAAGTACATGGCCTACCGCCCCCGCGCCGCGGTGATCGTCCCGTTCAAGGGCGTCGAAGCAGCGCTGGCGAACAACATCCGCAGCCTCTGCCAGCAGCACTACCCGGAGTATCGCCTCGTCTTCGTTGTCGAGTCGGCGGACGACCCAGCTTACCCCGTGCTGAAAAAAGCGGTCGCGGCGGACACCGGCCGAACGATCGACCTGCTCATCGCCGACCGAGCCGACCCGACCGTGGGACAGAAGGTGCACAACCAACTCGTGGCGCTGGCACACCTCGAGCGGGTGGGCAGTGAACATGAGGTGCTCGTGTTCGCCGACAGTGACGCCGTGCCCGGCCCGGAATGGCTGGACGACCTCGTCGGCCCGCTGGTGAAACCGGAGGTGGGCGTCACGACAGGCTACCGCTGGCTGGTGCCCGAAGCGGACGCGTCAGACCCGGTCGGCAAGCCGACGATCTGGGCGAAGTTGGCCAGCGTGATGAACAGCTCGGTCGCGTGCTTCGCCGTGATTCCGATGTTCCACCTGGCATGGGGCGGGTCGATGGCGTTGCGCGTCGACACGGCTCGCGAGGGCGACCTCGTCGGCTCGCTGCGCGGCTGCATCACCGACGACTACCCGTTATCGCAACTGAGCAAGCGGGTGGGCAAGCGCGTTTACTTCGTGCCGCGCTGCCTGATTGCGAGCCCGGTGAATTTTTCGCGTGATGAGTTGATCAACTTCGCGCATCGCCAATACTTGATCACGCGCGTCTACGCGCCCTGGCTTTACGTTGGGGCGGTCACATTGCCGCTGCTGTACATATTGAGCTTCGTCACCGCGTGGGCCGCGGTCGCGGCGGGCCTGCTGAATGTCGAATGGCTGCAGCCGGAAACATGGTGGGCAGCCGTGGGGGCGATCGTGACGGTGACGGTGGCGAACCACATTCGAGCGACCTACCGCAAGCGCGTGGTGCGCTACGCCTTTGGACAGGCGATGGCGGACCGGCTGCGCTCGACGCTTCGGCTGGACCGGTGGGCGACGGTGGTGTGGATGACGTTGCACTGGCTGTTGATCATCCGGGCGGGCGTCGGCCGAACGATGCGATGGCGCGGCATCGCGTATGAGATCCGCGGCCCACAGAACGTCCGTCGACTCGCGTGACCGCGGACAAATCTTGCTGTTGCCGGGTATTCGAGCGGGTTCAACCCAAATGTCGTTTAGCCCCGCCGCCCACGGTGGGGCGCCCCCGGAAGCGCCCCGGAAGCGCCCGGAAGCGCCCCCGCGTGGCCGCGAGGGCTAAACATGGAGCTTGAGTCGGCCGTTATATTTGGATTAAACCTGCTCCAGGCCCTTCGAAGCCTTGATCACATAGCACCCTGGCTGCTGGCGTGTCCGCTTGATCGATTATCGGACAGCCCCGCGACACACCGCCCTTTCGACGCGTCTGAAAACTACCTGAAAAGCATAACCGGCGCGGTCGGACTAAAAGCACCTTTGTAAAACGTCGATAACCCGTCTGTGTCACCATTTGCACAGAGGGGACAGGTTCCGTGAGCGATCAGTCAATTGATACCAGGCCAAGCCCTGCCTCGCGTCCCGGCCGACGCTGGCTGCAGCGTGGCGAGTCGACCATCGCGACGATGTCGCTTTCGCTGGCGGTCATCCTCGTGGCCACGTTGCTGGCGTGTGGCGTGTGGATGATGCAGACCCAGCGGCAGACGCTTTCCCAGGCGCGAGAGTCGCAGGTGACCGCCACCGCCGACCTGCTCGCCGACGCGTGCGAAGCGTTGCTCAGCCAGGGCGAACTGACCGCGGCGAGACGAATGATCATGGACGCGTCGGCAACGCATCGGCTCGAACGGGCGCGCATCGTGCTGCCCAACGGCACGGTCGTCGCCGACGCCGACGCCGGGCGGATCAATCTTGAGTCGCTGCCCGAGCAGTGGTCGCATGAAGATGTGGTCAACTTCGATCAACCGACCACCGCGCAGAGCGTCGGCCTGCTGGTCGTCGAACGGCCGATGCAGGTGGGCACGCAGGGCGTTGCCCGGCTGGAGATCATCGCCGAGCTTAACGCGGACACCTGGCTGGGGACATCGAGTTGGGAAGCGCAGGCGGGTGTGGGTGTGATCGGCGCGGGCGGGATGCTTGCGCTGTTGCTGACATACCGCCGATTCCGCGGCCGACTGCAGGCGGTGGGCGTGATTCGTGAAGCGCTGCTGGCGATGGGCAAAGGCGAGCGAGCCGAGGCGGCGCTGGCGGTCGCCGACGGGCTGGGCGACGAAGCCGTCGCGTGGAATGAACTGCTGGCCGAGCGGAAGCAACTTCGCGAAGCGGCGAAAGTACGCACCGTGCAAGAAGCGCTGACCGGCGACCTCGGCGGCGGCGATCTGGCGCAGGCGTGCGACGCCGTGTCGCAGGGGCTGTTGCTGGTCGACGATCATCAGCGCATCCGCTACACCAACCATGCCGCGAGCGTGTTTCTCCAGGTCGGCCGAGAGCAGATGCACGGCAAGGCCGTCCGCGATGTGGTCCAGATCGACGAACTGACCGAACTGATCGAACAGACCGCCAACGGCCAGGTTCGGCGGAAGGTCACGCGCGAAATCGAACGAGATGAAAACGATAACGTCGGCGTGCTGCGCATCAGCGTGCACCCGGTGCGCGGCAGCCATGGCGCGACCGCGATGGTCGTGCTCGAAGACGTCACCCAACAGCGGGTGGCGGAGCAGTCGTCGCGACAGTTTGTCGCGCAGGCGACGCACGAACTGCGTACGCCGCTGACCAACATTCGGCTATACATGGAAACGCTGATCGAAGACGGCGAGCAGGTCGAACCGCAAACGCGGGCCAAATGCCTCAACGTGATCAACCAGGAAACGTTCCGCCTCGAACGACTGGTCGGCGACATGCTTTCCGTCGCGGAGATCGAAGCCGGGTCGATGCAGATTCAACAGGACGATGTGCGCATCGACACGTTGTTGAACGCGATCGAAGCGGAGTACAAGCCCTCCGCCGACGAAAAACAGATTGCGATCTCGTTCAAGATTCCGCCGAAGCTGCCGATCGTGCAGGGCGATCGCGACAAGCTGTCGATGGCATTACACAACCTTGTCGGCAACGCCATCAAGTACACGCCTGAAGGCGGGCGGGTCAACGTGAGCGTGGTGGCCGAGGAAGAGAAGCTTGGCGTTGAAGTGACCGACTCGGGCATGGGGATCGCGCCGGAAGATCAGCTGCGCATCTTCGATCGCTTCTATCGAGCGAAGGACAAGCGGATCGCCGGCATCACCGGCTCGGGCCTGGGCCTGGCGCTGGCGCGCGAAGTGGCTCGACTGCACGGCGGCGACATCGACGTGGACAGCCAGATCGACCAGGGCAGCACGTTCACGCTCACCCTGCCGGCCCGCGAAGACGCGGCGACGGCGACGGAATAGGAGATTTGGGGATTTGGTGATCTGGCGATTTGGTGATGTGCAGACGAGTACGACGGCGGATCGACGTATCACGGTCGTTTGCTTGCCGCTCGGGAACATCACCAAATCTCCAAATCGCCGGATCACCAAATAACACCATGCAGATTCAGGAAGAGAAAAAAGGTGCGGTCACGGTGCTTCGCCCGGCGGGGCCGCTGACGCAGCAGGATGCTGAGCAGTTCAAGAGTCGGCTGCTGGCGGTGCGCGATCGGAGCATGGGGCGGTTTGTGGTGGACGTCGCGGGCGTGCCGTACGTGGACTCGCGCGGGCTGGAAGTGCTCGCCGAGGCGCATGACGAACTGGTGAAATCGGGGCAGTCGCTGAAGCTTTGCGCGGTGAATGAGACGTTGCGCGAAGTGCTGGATCTGACGGAGATGGCGTCGCTGTTCGAGCAATACGAAGACGCGCACTCCGCGGTGAGGAGTTTCTTGTGAGCGATGCACGCCGAGCCATGCCGCGTAAACGCCGTATCGGTGAAGCCCTCGTCGAACAGGGTGCGCTGTCCGAGCAGCAGTTGCAGCAGGCGTTGGCTGAGCAGAAAGTGTCCGGCCAGAAGCTCGGCGAGATGCTGGTCGACCAGGGCGTGATCAACACGGGCACGCTGGTGCACGCACTGGCGAGTTGCCTGGGCATCAAGGGCTGTCATCTACGGCACGGCCTGATCGACCCGGCGGCAATTCAACTGGTCGGCGAAGAGGAATGCGAACGGCTGATGGTCGTGCCGATGTTCAAGGTGCACGACACGCTGACGGTCGCGATGGCGGAGCCGCATTCGCTGCCGACGATCGACCTGCTGCGGAATGTGACGGGGTGTCGCAAGATTCGGCCGGTGCTCGCGCTTGAGAGCAACATCGAGGAGTTTCTCAAGAAGTACGCGGGGGGCAATGTTGACGTCGATGCGTTTCTCACGTCGCTGGTCGAGCAGGACGTGGAAGTCATCGAGCGCGAAGCGACCGACGAAGGCCCGGCGACGGACCTGGAGAAGATGGTCGCGGGAAGCCCGATCATCAACCTGGTCAACGTCGCGATGCTGACGGCGATTCGCGACAAGGCCAGCGACATTCACATCGAGCCGTCGCGCAACGGCACGCGTATTCGCTACCGCATCGACGGCGTGCTGCGCGATCTGATGAAACCGCCCGCCGGCATGCACGCCGCGATCACGTCGCGTGTGAAGGTCATCGGCAAGATGGACATCGCGGAGAAACGGCTGCCGCAGGAAGGCCGTGTGCGTCTGGTCGCGGAAGGCCGGGACATCGACCTGCGAATCAGCTCGATCCCCACATTGCTCGGTGAAAAGCTGGTGATTCGTATTCTGGACAAGACGAATCTGCATGTGAAGATGGAAGACCTGGGCTTTCGCGATGAATGCCTTGAGGCGTTCAAGCGCGTGCTCAAGCGACCACACGGCCTGGTGCTCGTCACCGGCCCGACGGGCAGCGGCAAGACGACGACGCTGTATTCGGCGCTCGACCTGCTGCGCAGCCCTGAGCGGAATCTGGTCACGGTGGAAGACCCGGTCGAATACCAACTGGACATGGTCAACCAGATCCAGGTGCAAAGCTCGATCGGCATGACGTTCGCGCGGGCGCTGCGGTCGATCCTTCGGCAGGACCCGGACATCATCATGGTCGGCGAGATCCGCGACGAAGAGACGGCTCGCGTCGCGGTGCAGGCGGCGCTGACGGGACACCTCGTGCTCGCCACGTTGCATACTAACGACGCGCCGGGCGCGGTGGCGCGGCTGGTGGATATGAACATCGAGCCTTACCTGCTCAGCAGCGCGATCAATGGCGTGGTGGCGCAGCGGCTGGCGCGAACCATCTGTCCGCATTGCGAGACGAAGTATTACCCCTCGGAACAGGTGCTGGAAGATGCGGGGCTGAAGGCGCACGCCGGCCGAAGCTTCCGCAAAGGGGCGGGTTGTCAGCAATGTCACAACTCCGGGTTCAAGGGGCGGATTGGCATTTACGAAGTGATGGAGATCACGCCGGGCATTCGTCGGCTGATTCACCACGCGGCGGCGGCGCACGAGTTGCGTACGAAACTGCGCACCAAAGGTACGTTCAAGACGCTGCGTGAAGAGGGTGTGATGATTGCGCTCGATCACCAGTCGAGCCTGGAGGAAGTGCTTCGCGTAACGCATTGCGACGACGAGCCGGGCGCGGAGGAGCCGACCCCGGCTGCCGCTGCGGCGGAACCGGCTTCGGCGGGCGAGTCGCCGACGGTGGATGAAACGGAATCACGGGGGGCGGCATGAGACTGGCGTACCAGGCCTACAACAAGTCAGGCAAGGCGGTGCGCGACACGATTGAAGTCGGCTCGCGCGACGAAGCCTACCAGCAGTTGCGCGCGGAGGGCCTGTTCGTGACGGGCCTGTCGGAAGCGGGTAAGTCGCCGGTACGGTCCACAGGCCGAGCGATGCCGACCGCGATCGCGGCCGCGAGCAAGACGGTCGCGCGGCGGCGGATGGGGGCCAGCCGACGGATTCGCAACCTGACGGTGTTCACCCGGCAGATGCACGTGCTGTTCAGCACGGGCACGCCGTTGGTGGATGCATTGGGCGCGTTGGAACGACAAAGCCGTGACGAGCAGTGGAAGGCACGGCTGCGCGACATTCAGCAACGCGTGGAAGAAGGCTCGTCACTGTCGGACGCGATGGAATACCACGTCGACTGCTTCGACACGGTGTACCGGGCGCTGATTCGTGCGGGCGAGTCGGGCGGCAAGCTGCCGGCAATGCTCGAACGACTGGCGACGCTGGTGCAGCGGCAACAAAAGGTGCGCAACACGATTGTGGGCGGCCTTGCGTATCCGATTTTGCTGCTGGTCGTGTCGGGTGGTGTGCTGGGGTTGCTGATGATGTTCGTGCTGCCGCGCTTTTCGGGGCTGTTTGAATCGCTGGACGTGCCATTACCGCCGAGCACGCAGTTGATGATGGCCACGTCCGACGTGCTTCGCGTGTGGTGGTGGGTGATATTGCTTGGACTGATCGCGGGCGGCTTTGGTTTGCGAAGCTGGTTGCGTACGGCGCAGGGGAAGGTCGCGTTCGACACGGTGGTGCTGCGCGTGCCGGTGATCAACAACATGGTGCGCGGGTTTGTCACGGCGCGTATTGCTCGGCTGATGGGCACGCTGGTGATGAGCCACGTCCCGCTGCTCGACGCGATGGACCTGACCCGCCGAGCTGCGGGCAACGTGCATTACGTACGACTGATGGAGCGGGCGGAAGATGCGGTGACCAGCGGTGAACCGATCAGCACGGCGTTTAACGATGTGCATCTGATCAACCCGTCGGTGTACGAAGCGATGCGCAGCGGCGAGTCGACGGGGCAACTCGGCCCGCTGCTGCTGAACATGGCGGAGTTTCTCGATGATGAAAACGAAGTGACGTTGCGGTCGGTGACAAGCCTGCTCGAACCGGTGATCCTGGTGGTGCTCGGCGTGCTGGTGGGTGTGGTGGCGTTGAGCATGTTCCTGCCGTTGTTCGATCTGACGGCGTCGGCAGGGGGCTAAGTGTACGGGGGTGAAACGGGTAAAGGTGAAGCCATGGTGTTTTCTTTTTCGACAACGCGGTCTGCCATCGGGGTGGACATTGGTAGCCGATACGTGAAGGCGGCGCAGTTGTCGTATGGCAGAGATGGCGTGGCGAAGCTGTCGGCCGGGCTGGTGTTGGAACGTGAGTCGCCGGCGGAGGTCTTTTCGGCGGACGAGGCCTGCCGACTGATGACGGTGCTGGATCGGCGGGGGTTTGTGGGGCGTGAGCTGGTGGCCACGGTGCCGAGCGAGTCATTGATGACGAGCTTGTTGACGCTGCCGCCGCGAGGGTCGGGCGCGCCGCTGACGGAGATTGCCACCGCGGAGATGGCACGCACGCATCGTGTGGATGCGGACGCGTTGGAAGTGGCGTACTGGGATCTGCCCAGTGGAGCGAAGCCGGATGTCACGCCGGTGATGGCGGCGGCGTGTCGGCATGAGCATGCCGAGGCGTTGCTGGATGCGCTGGAGTGGCCTGGCTTTGAGGTGCTCGCGTTGGATGCGGAGGGTTGGGCGCTCTGCCGAGCGGCGCGAACTTGGATGACCGCGGAACAACCGTTGGCGGCGGCGATCGACATCGGCTGGCGGGGGGTGAACTTTGTGCTGCTGCATGGCGCGTCGGTGGTGTATGAGCGCACGCTCGGCGGGACGGGGATGCACGCGCTCAGTGAGATGATTCATCGCGAGCAGGCGTTGGAGCAGCCGGTGATTGATTACCTGCTCGGGCAGGTGGGCCTGTCGCGCGACAGCGACACGGTCGACCCGGACGACCTTCGGCTGGCGGAGCGGCTACGCGGGCCGTTGGAGCAGCATGTTGATGCGCTGGTGCAGGAATTGCGTCTGTCGGTGAGTTACGCGACGCATCAATACCCCAACGCCACGCTGGATCGACTGCTGCTAAGCGGCGGCGGCGCGATGGTTCGCGGGCTGGCGGAGCAGTTGGGACAGGCGTTGGAGATGGAGGCGGTGGTGATGACGCCGAGCGCGATCTGCCAGCCGACGGTTCGCGGGCTGAACGAGTCGGCGGAGGCGTCGTTGAGCGTGGCGTTGGGCCTGGCGATGTATCCGCGACAGGCGGACGGCCAAAGCGAGGAGGCGGCGTAATGAAAGCGATCAACCTGATACCGGCGTGGCGTCGCGAGGCGCGGCGGCGACGAAGATATGTAAGACATTGGGGCCTCGGCGTGGCGATGTACGCCGTGCTGATGGTCGGCGCGTGGGCCGCGACGCAGGTGATGTTCGGCGGACCGGAGCGGGCGGCGGCGGAGACACTGGCGGAACTGCGCGACGAGGCAACGCAGACAAGCAAGCAGATCGACGCGCTGAAGCCGAAGCTGGCTGAGGCGCAGGTCACGCTCGCGGCGAGCCGATCGGTGGGCAGTCAGCCGGACTGGTCGCTGCTGCTGCGCCTGCTGGCGGGGGAGTTGGGCGACCATGTGATGTTGTCGACGCTGCGGCTTGAGCCGGTGTCGCGAACCGGCGCGTCGTTGGAGCGTGGGGACGAGGCGTCGAATCAGAACCAGTATCGGCTGCGCATGTCGGGCATCGGCCGAGACCAGGCGGCGGTGTCGGCGTTTGTGTTGCGGCTGGAGCGGGCGGGCTTGTTCGACAATGTGACGCTGATCGATACGCGTCGCGAGCCGTTTCGCGAATCGACCGCGGTGGGGTTTCGGATGGAGTGTGAGTTGTCGCCGTGAGGGTGTGGCATCCGGGGGTGTGATCCGGGGGATGATGGAGGTATGAGATGATGAACTTCAAATTGAATCAGGCGGACGGCGGGAACGCACGGCGGACGATCGACGGCGTGGGCGTCGCGATGTGCCTGGCGCTGACCGGGCTGCTGTACGCGGTAGGTGTGCATCCGCTGCTGGAACAGCGGCGAGAGCAGCAGGCGCTGTCGCGCGAAGTCGTCACGGAACAGGACGAAGTGGCGATGCTCACCGCGTCGCTGATGGAGGTTCGCCGTAAGTATGTGCAGGTGCAGCGCGAGGTGGCGGACAACGCGCTACGGCTGGAGCCGTTGTCGGCGCTGAACCGGCGGGTGGCGGAGTTGACGGAAATGGCGCGCGGCGCGGGGTTGGCGGTCAATGGTGTCAGGCCCGGCAGAGCGACGACGAACGAACACTATCGCACGGTGCCAGTGCAGGTCGCGGGCGATGGCAGCTTTTATGCGGTGGAACGATTTTTGAAGCAGCTGTACGAGCAAATGCCGGACGTCGGCGTGTGGTCGCTGCAACTGGAACGGCGCGGGAGCGACCTGGAGATGGACCCGCAATATCAGATTGATCTGGTGTGGTATGCGGCGCCGCCGACGGAGTGAGGGGTGTGGGGGAGACCCACGCTCGCAGAGCGTGGGCTTCGGGGGGGCGGAGTGGTGAGGGGCATGTCTTTAATCAGCGGGGGGGGCCGATGAGGGGGCGGAGTTGGCCGTTTGATTCGTCGAGGCGGCGCTGGGCGTCGTGAGCGCTGAGGTCGAGGCGGGCCATGACGAGCGCGAGCTTGACGGAGCCTTGCGCTGTGTCGAGCAGGTCTTCGGCCTGGCTGTGGGCGAGGTTGGCTTGATGCATGAGGATGCGCAGGGCACGATCGCGCAGCTTGGCGTTCGTCGCGCGAAGGTCGACCATGAGGTTGCCCCACGTCTTGCCGAGCTGAATCATCGTGGCAGTGGAGATCATGTTCAGCGCGAGCTTGGTGGCGGTGCCGGCTTTCATGCGCGTGGAGCCTGTGATGGCTTCGGGGCCGACGGGCAGTTCGATGATGTGATCGATGGCGACCGGCAGGCGCGGCGGGGCCGGGGGCGCGATCGGTTGATTGGCTTTGACGACGGGAGCACGCTCGCGGGTCATGAGCGTTTTGGCGAGCACGCAGGTCATCAGCGCGGTCGCGCTGCCCTGCTCGCGGGCGTACGCGAGGGCGCCCCAGACGTAAGGCGTCGTGCCGCCGGCGGCGATGCCGACGAGCGTGTCGTTTTCGTTGAGGCGGATGCGACGAAGCTCCGCGTGTGCGCCGTCGTGTTCGTCTTCTTTACCTTCGCTGGATTGGCGAAGGGCGTTGTCGCCGCCGGCGATGAGGCCGACGACCTGGTCGGGGTCGGTGTGAAAGGTGGGCGGACATTCGCTGGCATCGAGCACGCCGAGCCTGCCGGACGTGCCCGCGCCGATGTAAACGAGTCGGCCGCCGCGTCGCATGCGTTCGACGACGGTTTCAACGAGCTTTGTGATGGCGGGGATGGCATCGCGGACGATGCGCGGCACGTTCATGTCCTGCGTGTTGATCGCACGCAAGGCCTGCTCGACCGAGAGCGCGTCAATCGCCGCGGTGGAGGTGTTTCGCTGCTCGGTAAGCAGGTGGCCGCGGTCGGGGAATTTCGAATTTGGAATTTCGGATTTCGAATTTGTTGTGTCGTGAACGGTCATGACTCTATTAGCGCCTCTGGCGGGCGGAAACGCAACTCCGGACTCCAATTCCCAAATCCGAAATCCGAAATTCCAAATTCGAAATTCATCTCACCCCTGCCCACGTGCCCGCGACGCCGGGGCGGGTGCTGCCGGTGACGCTGGGCAGCGTGATGGGCAGGCCGTCTTCGCAGAGGCCGCCGAGCACTGCGAAGGCGATCGCTTCGCGGGCTTCGCTGGGGATGCCCAGCTCGTCGGTGAGCAATACCTCGTGGGCCGGGTCGACGTGATCACGGATGCGCTCGACGAGCACGGGATTGCGAGCGCCGCCGCCTGCGAGCACGATCTGCCAGGGTTGGTCGACGTCGCTGGTGTGAAGCGCGACGGTCATGGCGACCGTATCGACCATCGTGGCGATGATGTCTTGTGGGGAGTGATCGGGGCGTAGGCGATCGAGCAGGCGGTCGATGTCGTGGGGTTGCAGTTGCTCGCGGCCGAGCGTGCGTGCGTCGGCCTCGGCGAGCGCTTCATGCCAGAGGTCATCGGTCAATTGAACGGGTCGGCCCGCTGCGGCGAGTTCGCCGTTGTGGTCATAGCGTTTGTCGGGGAAGAGGCGTTGCACGACGCCATCGATCAGCAGGTTGCAGAGGCCGACATCGCCGCCGGCGACGTGGTCGGGCGCGGCGTCGACGGGCAAGGTGGTGATGTTGCAGACGCCGCCGAGGTTGACGATGAAGCGCGGCTGCTCGGGGTCGCGGTACATCACCCAGTCGGCGATGGGCGTGATCGGCGCGCCTTCGCCGTCGGCGATCAGGTCGGCTTGGCGCATGTCGTAAACGACCGGCACGTCGAGCTTGCGAACGATCGGCCAGGGATCGAACAGTTGCCAGCTCAATCGCTCGGCAGGCGCGTGGCAGATGGTCTGCCCATGCGCGGCGACGAAGGCAAGCGCGGCATCGCTCGGTAGATGCTGCTGACATAGCTCGGCCACCGCGGTCGCGTGCAGCGCGCCAAGCTCGCGGGCGGCGCGGAGGTAGTCGATCGGCGGATGGGGTTGGCCGACCGCGAAGCTATGCAACGTGGTGCGGAGGTGATCGGGCAGCGGCTGGCTGTGGTGGGCGATGAAGCGGGCGGTGAGGTCGCGGCCGCGGCCGGTGAGTCGGGCCAGCGCGACGTCGAGCCCGTCGAGGCTCGTGCCGGTCATGCAGCCGACGGCGAAGCGGGTCAGTGGCGTGGACATGCAGGGCATGATACCGACGCTTCCCGTCCCCGCCGTGGGCGGCGGGGCTAAACGCGATCTATCGGGGCGCCCGCCGAACCGAATCTGAAACCGTGCGATCACTGGCTTTTTCATCGCCAAGCGGGGAACATGCAGCAATAATGAAAGTTGCCATGCGTACGGGTCTGATCTACAGCGAGCGGTTTCTTCAGCATGACACGGGGCCGGGCCATCCCGAACGGCCCGACCGGTTGCTGGCGATCCACAATCAGCTTCAGGCGCGCGGCCTGCTCGACGCGCTCGCCCCCCTGCCGTTCGGCCTGGCGGATCGGCGGTGGCTGGAACTGGTGCACACTCCGACGTATGTCGAGCGCGTGTTCGCGGCGTGCGAGGCGGGCGAGCCTTACATCGACTCGGCGGACTCGACGACCTGCCCGCAAAGCGCGGAGATCGCCCAGCTCGCCGCCGGCGGCGCGATCACGGCCGTCGATGCGGTCATGGCGGGCGAGCTGCACAACGCCTTCTGCGCCATGCGCCCGCCGGGCCATCACGCCGAGGCGAACCTGTCGATGGGCTTTTGCCTGTTCAACCATGTAGCCATCGCCGCGGCGTATCTCATCCGCCGCCACGGCTTGCAGCGGGTCGCGATCGTCGACTTCGACGTCCACCACGGCAATGGCACGCAGCACCTGTTCGAACGCCGAAGCGACGTGCTGTTCATCTCCATGCACCAGGACCCGCGCCACCTCTACCCCGGCACGGGCCACGCCCACGAAACCGGCCGAGACGCCGGCGAGGGCTACACCCTCAACGTCCCCCTCCCGCCGGACAGCGGCGATGATGTTTACCTCAACGCTTTGCGATCGAAGGTGCTGCCGAAGCTCGAAGCGTTCGACCCGCAGTTTCTGCTGCTGTCCGCCGGCTTCGACGCGAGCGCCCGTGATCCGCTGGCCCACATGCTGATGACGCCCAAAGGCTTCGGCCAACTGACGCGCGAGCTGCGCGCGGTGGCGGAAACGCACTGCCGCGGGCGGCTGGTCTCGCTGCTGGAAGGCGGCTATCACCTGGAAGAGCTCGCCAACTCGGTATGTCACCATGTCCGGGCGCTGCACGAGACAGACGCCCATGACGTCGCGCCGCGGGCGTCGACGCAGATGAAGACATGAAAACGCAGCCATAAAAAAAACCCGCCGCGAGGATGCGACGGGTCGGAGGAGGAAGAGGCAAAAGTCGAACTTCCCAAGCTCGGCTGTCGATCAATCAGCCGAGATCTTCGAGCATGGCGTCGACGGCGACTTCGATCTTCTCAGGCGTTTCATAGCTGCCGTCGGCGATTTCCTGCTTGACGCGGTCGACAAGCTCCTGCCGGATCTCAGGCATCTCATTGAGCTTGCTGAGCAGGCGGGCCGTGTCGGAAAACTCGACCTGATCGTTCCGCCGCGCCTGAGCGGCGGGTGCGGCCGAGTTCTGGTAGCCGGGCGGGATCCGGCCGTTGTTGTGCCCGAAGGCGCTCGCCCCCGGCTGACTGATCCGTCCAATGTCACTCATGGCGGTACTCCTGGCAACCCTGGCACTTGCTTGCTTCCCGCCCTCCGTTAGTGGGCCGGGCTTGACGACCGACACTCGGTCGCCTTCGGGGCTCGTCCTTGAGCGGGGAGGCACGCGTTCCAGTTCTACCCCTATCTATCGCCCAAGCTTGGCCTGTAGCTTGAAGTAATCCACATCAATGCGGATAACTCTGTAAGAACGCAAAATATAAGGGTTTATTACACACAAGAAGCATTAGAGTCCGGTAATTTTATACACATCAGCATTGACTGGATCGGCAAACAGGGTCCGATTCGTCCACCCGTTATCCACAGGTTGTACGCATGAGCCCGCATAACCGATTCATCCGCGCCAGACATACTTGCTGCAAACCCGATGAACCCAAGTGCGATAGACGCCCACGGCGTGACGCCGTGGGCTTCAGACTTCGATCGGAACATTCGAGATTACGGGAAATCCACCATCACAGACCCGCGTCGCTGGCGGGGCTGGGGTCGGTGGGCTCGTGGATGAGCAGGACCGCGTCGCGGAGCTGGAGGCGGTCGAGGATCGGGCCGTTGACGCCGGGGTCGAGCTCCAGGCGGAGCGTCGCGTCATCGAGGGCCAGGTTGATCGACACTTCGCGTTGCGACCCGTGCAGGCGGTAGCGTTGCTCGTGGTCGCCCTGCTGGACGATGACTTCGAAGTCGGCCCAGTCGGGCAGGTGGGCCGGGGCATCGCCGTCGAGGGCGAGCTCGGCCACGGCCGCGAATCGCTGAGCCGACTCGGGCAGCTCGAATTGCACGACGATCGGCGCCTGGAGGCGGAGACGCTTGCCCACGGTGCGCGGCGGCGTGGGCAAGCCGAACACTTCGCCGCCTTCGATCACGGTCATGGGCTGGTCCACCAGCGGCACGAGCCGTCGGCCGTGGGCGGTGAAATCGACGCCAACGAGGTCATCAAGCCCCATCTCGCCCCGCTCGCCGTCATCACGCAGGCCCGATGCGAACTGCACCTGCTCGCGGCTGATCGCCAGCCCGGTTACATGCGCCCGGCTACCGTCGCCGAGCACCATGACCTGATGCCCCGTCGCCGGCGGCTCGTCCGGGTTGGCCAGCCGAAGCATCGCAATCCGCGCGTGTGGCAGCGACCACGGCTCGTCGCCGCCGTCCGGCTGCAACACGACCGCATCGTCTGTCATTTCGAGCACGAACCCGCGAAGCTCGTCACCGTTGACCAGCGTCACCGTGTCCTGCGCGGGGGTGGGCCCATGAGCGATCGGCTCGGCGTCCCAGCCGTCAAGCGTGCGGAAGCGCACCGCCCGCAGGCGATCCAGCGGCAAGGTCATCGTGCCCAGCGTCGGGTGCTCCCATCGCAACGACTCCCCCCCGGAAGCTCCCCCGGACGCTCCCCCACGCCATTCGCCGACGAACCGCTGGCCGTCGGTCAGCTCCACCACCGCCTCGCCGGGCGACAGCGACGCCGATCGGCCGCCGATGGCGTCAAGCTGCACAAACGCCTGCACGCGCTCCTGCTGGAGCCGACGCTCGCTGTCGAAGTAGCTCAGCGTGCCGTTTTGCAAACTGGTGATGGCGACCTGCTCACGCTTTAGCTCGTCATCGACCAGCTCGGCGGGCGTCATCGCGTGTAGCGGGAGGGGAGTTGCGAATGGCAGCAGCAGCAGAACAAGGAGTAGGAATTTCGGATTTCGGATTTCGGATTTCGGATTTGATTTCGGATTTGATTCCGGATTTGGGGCAGGATCGCCTGTCGGGCCGTTCGCGGGGGACGACCGGGCGGGTTCCGAAATTCGAAATTCGAAATCCGAAATCACAATGCTCACCTCTGGAATATCGGCAGAAGCCGGTTGGGAATTTGCAAAACAAGCAGGCTCATCGCGGTCGCGTAGGCGTCGCCATGGTTCGAGGCCCATCGGCCGTCGTTGTTCTGATTGCGCACAAGTTGGTCGCGGGCCTCGGGATACCACTGCCGCCAGTGGTCGCCGCCGGCGAGGAACATCGCCTGCGCCGCGTAATACTGCCCGTAGTAAAAATGCCCGCCCCCGCCGTGGCTGAGCCCTCGGCCGGTGCGCTGCATGTAGTCGAGCCCACGCTCGATGGCTTCGCCTTCGTAAACGCCGGCGTAGTACAGCGTCGCCACGCCCGCCGCCGAGCGGGGGAAGGCCGAGCCGCCTGCGTTGAGCATGTAGCGGAACCCGCCGTCGGAGGGGTTCTGGCAGGCTTTGACGTAGGCGATTGCGCGGTCGATGGTTTCGCGGGGCACGTGGAGGCCGGCGTTGCGTGCCGACCGCAGGCCGTGCACCTGCGTGATGGTGACACTCACGTCGGCGTCGAGGGGGATGGGGTGATACCGCCAGCCGCCTTCGTCGTTTTGCGTGTTGACGATGAGTCGCACTGCCTTGAGCAGCACGTCGCGGACGCGTGGGTCCTGCGTTTGGCCGTAGATCTCGCCGAGGAAGAGCGTGGCGAACCCGTGGCCGTACATCGGGCCGTGCGACGTATCCGCCGCGATGAGGCCGGACTCGCTGGCATTGGCGAGCACGAATTCCAGCCCGCGTTCGACCTGCCTGCCGTAGCGGCCTCGGCCGGGCAGATGGCCGTCCGCCAGAAACGCCATGCACGCCAGCGAGGTGATGCCGACGTTCCGCGGATAGCGGTCGCCGCCCCAACTGCCATCGTCCGACTGCACCGAGGCCAAGTACGCCAGCCCGCGCTCGACCGCCTCGCGCGCGTCCGCGGTGATCTCCGTAAAGCCCGGGCCGACTGTCATGTCGTCCTGAGCCATGGCGGGACTCGCCAGGCTCATCGAGAGAACGAACGCCAAGGCGGTTACGCCAAGGCGCCAAGACGCCAAGACGCCAAGAAGAGAAAGCCAAGAAAAAGTAAAAAGCCCACAGTGACGCAGGGATTTCAGATCGTTTTTCAGCTCAGTGCCAACGCATGATTCAACACCTCTCGCCTCCGCCTTCCCCTTGGCGGCTTGGCGACTTGGCGTCTTGGCGTAATCCCCACGCCCACGCGTTGTCGAAAATCTCCCCATCCTTAGCCTTCCTCAGTCTTCCTCGGCCAGCCGACGGTAGTACGCCTCCGTCATGGAACGATAGGCCGGGCTGAACCGTTCCTGCAACCCTTCCGAAATTTCATCACGCAATCGCGGCGGAAGTTGCCCCCACTCCCGGCGGAGCTCTTCCAACGCACCTTCGCCCTGCTCGGCCTCAACGACACTGCCCGGCGAAGCATCATCCCCCGCCGCTGTGCTGCCCTCGGCCTGCCCGGCCTGACCCTCGGCCTCGCCCGCCTGGGCATCGCGGGCCTGCTGAGCGAGGTCTTCCGCACCGGCATCCTGGTCGCGCGCCTGCTGCTGATCATCGCCATCACCGTCGCCGTCGCCGCCCTGCGGGCTCATCTGCTGCTGGCGGGCCGCCTCAATGACCTGATCGAGCTTCGCGAGAATCGACTCCTGCTCCCGCTGCGTCACCAGACCCGGGTCGAGGTCGCTGCCCAGCCGACGGGCCACGCCATCCATCTGCCGCACCGCCTGCTCAAACGCGTCGGCGACCTCCTCGCCACGCAGCATTCGGCGAATATCGTCCTCCAGATCAACCCCCGGCCGCTCCACCGCCTCACGCTCCGCGTCCCGCTCCGGCTCCGCCTCACGCTCCGCCGGCTGACCGGGCTCAATCTCCAGCAACTCATCCAACGTCGGCTCATCCGCCACCGCCCCCGTCGGCAGCACCATCGCCAACATCACCACCACACTCACCCCCACCGCCCGGCTCGGTCGCAATCGCAGATCGCGGATCGCGGATCGCGGATTGCATCGCCTTCGGCCCGCCATTGAAAAATCGCGCATCATCACTGCTCCGCTCCATCTCCCCCATCAGGCCCCCCCGGTCCCCCCGGCCCCGGCATGCCCCCCTGCTCGCGCATCTGCTGCATCTGTCGCATCTGCTCAATCAGACGCTCGCCGACCGCCGACAGTTCGCGTTGTTCGCTGCTCAGATCACGCAAACGGTCGGCCACGGCGTCCGGCCCACGCGCCTGACCCTGATCGCTCGCCTCTCGCGTACGATCATAAACGACTTGCTGCATTTCTCTTAGCATTTTCAGCTCAGCCGCGGGCGGCACGATCGGCGTCTCACCCCCGCCGCCGCCGTCGCCGCCTGCCATTTCGCCCGCGAAGTCGGCGTCCTGCTCATCGTCCTCCAGCACCGCCGCGAGCATGCGTAGCATCCGCTCCACCTCCGACTGCTCCCACTGCAGCGCCGCGTCCGCCGAGGCTCGCCGCAAATCGCGCACCACGCCCGACAGCGAGCGATCGATTCGCCCGTGAATCAGCTCGAACATCATCACCTGGCCCGCCTGCTCGCCCAGCCGCTCCGCCTCGATCCGCAGGTCCGACTGCTCATGCCCCAGCTCGATCAGCCGGGCCCGCTGGCGACGATCGCGCGCCCCCGCCTCCGCCGCCGCCTCGGTCTGCTCGCGCAAGTCCTTCTGCGTCTCGGCCAACCGCTCGTACGCCTCGCGAAGCTGCGCCCGCTGCTGCCGTGCCTGCTCCTGCTGCGCCTCGCGCTGCTGCTCGCGCACGCGCTCCAGCGCCGCCTCCAGATGCTCCAGCGCCTCACGCTGCGCCACCTGCGTCGCCGGCCGCTGGTCGGCCCGCATCGACACGATCGCCTCGCCCTGCGACGCCACCGCCTGATCCAGCACCGTCGCCACCGCCTCGGTCTCCTGCGACCGCCCCGCCTGATCCGACACGGACATCGTGTTCCGCCGTACGCCCGCCTGCCCCTGCTCCAGGTCGGGCAATCGCTCAGCGTCCTCCGCCCGCTGATTCTGACTCCGCTGCTGCTCGATCAGCCGGGTGATCGCCCGCGCCAGCTCATCCAGCCGACGCTGCAACATCGCCTGCATCCGCTCCTGCCCGCGACCCATCTCGCTGAGCATCTGCTCCATCAGCTCCATGCTGTCATGTTGGCCCTGCCCGGCCTGCGAAAGCTGATTGTCATCAATCGCCTCGCCCGCCTGTTCCATCTGCTCACCGAGGCCGCCGCGCTCCGCCATTGTCGCCGCCTCGTCCAGCAGCTCGCCGCTGACCCGGTCGCGATCGCTCGCATCCTCACGATTCAGCGCCGTGGCCGTGCTGCGCATCTGCCTGACCAGCTCGTCCGCCTGCTGCCCCGTCTCGCGCTGCTGCTCTGCCAGCTCGCGCAACGCCTGCTGCAATTCCTCCGGCAGGTTCGCCACGTCCTCACCCACCGTCTGCGGCAGCAGCCGCCGTGTGTCCGCCTCCAACGTCTCCTGCTCCGTGAGCAACTGCCGCAACCGCAACTGCAACGTCAGCGCGTCACGGCTCTGATCCAGCAGTTCCCCCAACTCCGCCAGCGCTTCGCGCACCTCGCCCTGCCGTTCGCGGGCCTGCTCGCGCCCCGCCGCCGCTTCGTCCGCATCCTCCGCCCCGGCCGCCTGCTCAAACTGCTGCTCCGCCGCCTCGCTCGCAGCGCGGGCGTCCTCCAGCAACTCACCCGCTCGGCTCATCATCTCCGACAGCGCCGGCTCCTCCAGCCGATTCCGCTCCATCCGCTGCTCAAGCCGATCCACCAGCGACGCCTGCCCCTCCACCCGCTCGGTCAACCGCTGCTGCTGCGTTCGCGCCTCGCTCGGCTCGGGGTCTTCCTCGGTCAACCGCCGCTGACGCTCGTCAATCCGCTGCGCCTGCTGACGCACCGCCGACAGCTCGCCGCGCAGCTGCCCGATAAACTCCGGCTCATCAATAATCCGCAGCCGACGCTCGCTCGACCGCACCGGCTCATGCCGATCGCCCTCAAAGTCGTACACATCCACCGCCACCGCCGACAGCACCACCGCATCGCCAGGCCGCAAGTGCATCTCCGCCAGATCCAACGCATGCCGCAACGCCAACTGCGGCTGACGCCCGCTCTCCGACGCCAGCTCCCGCGTCCCCACTTCCCCCTCATCATCCGCCGAGTCGCGCACCGGCAGCTCCGCCTCCAACGTCAACTGCTCCACCGCCACATCGTCCTGCGCCATCGCCTCCACATCTACCAGCGCCCGCGGCAGCACCGCCTGATCCGACACCGGCTCAACCATCGACACGCTCGGCGGCTGGTCCGCCACCGCCTCCAGCCGATACCGCCGCTCCGACCGACTCTCGAGCCCATGCCGGTCCACCAGCTGAATCGGCGTCTCCACCGTCTCCCGCAACACAAAGCTCACCAGCAGCGCCCGCGCCTGCACCGCCTCGCCGTCGGCCCCCGCCGACGAGCGCATCGCATCAGCCCCATCGCTACCGGCATCGCCGCCTCCCACCACCTCAACCTCGGCCGACGTCGGCAGCCCCGGCAGCACCGTCGCCAGCGCCGCCTCCGTATCGCCCGACATCACCACCGGCTTGTTCATCTCCACCGCCAGCGTCACACGACTCCCCGCCCGCGCTGTCGCCGTCGCCACCTGCCCGCTCTGCCGATGCAAGTGAATCGTCTGCTCGGCCACCAACCCCTCCGCATACGCAGGCGGCTCGATCTGCGCCGTCACCCCCGTCACCGCCGGCCGACTCACCAGCTCAATCCGCCTCGGCTCCGTGCGATGATCCCCCGCGATCAGTCGATACTCCACCGTCCCGCGATAGTCCGCATCGCCCGCGCCGAGCAGATGCTCCGGCAGATCGATCAGCCGTTCATACCTTGCCCCGCCATCACCGTCCGCATTCGCCCCCGCCTGCTCGCTCATCAGCAAACTCTCGCGCGGCCCCCGCCGTTCCCCGTCAGGCGTCGGCTCAAACAACCGATACTCCACCCACACCCGCATCCCCGCGCTATGACCACGCTCCACCTCCGCCCGCAGCCGCAGCGGCGCGTCCGTCGGCCAAACCCGGTCCTCCGTCAGATTCACCACCTCCACCCGCCTCGGCCACTCCGCCCCCGTCCAAGGCGTCAGCCAACGCTCCGCCGCCGTCGCCGCCCCGCCAGGCGATGCCAGCAACACACCCCCAAACGCCAGCAGCACCACCAACAGCACCGCCAGCACCCGCCACGTCCGCGTCGGGTCGATCAACCGCTTCAACTCAATCCGCTCAAGCTGCTCCCGCACATGGCTCACACTCGCCCCGCTCAGCACCGCCGTCGTCGACGGGCTCGCGTACGCCTCCGGCCGAAGCGAAAACTCCACCGCACTCGCCAGCGACCCACGCAACACCGGAAACAACCGCTCCGCCCGCAATGCCAGGTCGCTCAAGCTCGGCCGAAACCGCAGCGCACGCCCCAACTGCGTCCACAACCACGTCCCCCCCGCCGCCACCGCCACCAACACAATAAACACCCGCCCCCACGTCGGCAGGCGCAGCAGAAAGTCCAGCCCCCCCAACGCCATCATCACCACCAGCGCCCCCGCCACGAACTGCGCCAGCCGTTGCACGACCAGCAACCCCCGCCCCCATCGGCGAACCCACACCAGTTGTCGCGCAACAGCTTCCATTCAGTTGACATCCCACATAAAGCGTCGGCTCCGTCCGTCCCGCCACAGTGTACGCCCCCCGCCCCCCAACCTGAACCCCCATCCTGACGGATTCCACCCCCCACCGGTTCGCGCGGCCAACCCCAACCCACCAAACTGGACATGCCACACAGCATCACGAAGCGTGCTGCGTCCGATGCGTGTGCATCGTTCGGGCAGTACGATAATCATTGGCACGCTGTCAACGGGGTTGGAAAAGGGGTCCCAACTTTGTCCCATGAGAGTTCATCCCATGCCGCGATTCACTGTTTGGTTCCGTCCGGCCTGCGCCCAGCATGCAGGCTGCTGGTTTGTTTGGCCCTTTGCATGAGCGCGGTTATGAACACGTCATGCGGTCGATTCGGCGATGCGAATTATCGGCAGGCCGTTGAATCCGGCCGCTCGACGATTGAGACCGTGGCCGAGATGGAACAGGTGTTCGCAGACTTCCCTATTCAGCATTTCATCGGGCACAGCGGCGGCGGCAGGCGGGCGATGACCTGGAACACGGAGGTGCTGCTGCATGACCGCTACATCCTGACCATGCAGGTGCCGATCGCGGTCGATCGCAGTCTGTCTCGGGTGGATGAAGTTCTGGGGGAGCCTAATTTCTGGATTTGGGAAGTGGTCGAGGTGCAACTACGTCCAGGTGGGGGCTCGTCGCAAAAGATCGGCCAAAATTGGGATTTCGATTCGGAAGCGTGGGCTCGGGTGGTCGAACACGGTGGGGAATTGCAAGCCATCGGTGTTCACCTCATCGAAGATCGACCAGTCACCGACTTTCGAACCTCCCAGAACGAGGCGCGTCGGCAGCGTCAGGTGCCCCGATGATGAGTGCCACACAGCTTGCTCGACGCCCACGGCGTGACGCCGTGGGCGTCAGCCTCATACACAGTGCCCAAGTTTGACGGACAACCCCCATCACCCCACGTGTTCGCGGATGACTGCCATAAACGCTTCGCCGTAGCGGGCGAGCTTCTGCTGCCCCACGCCGTTGACCGCAAGAAATGCCTCATCGCTCGTCGGGTACTGCCTGCTCATATCGCGCAACGCCACATCGGAAAACACCACGTAAGGCGGCACGCCCTGCTCCCGCGCAAGCTCGCGCCGCAACCCGCGCAACTTCTCAAACAGCGCATCATCAATCGGCGTGTCATCCTCAATCCGCGATCGCCCCCCCGCCCCCCGTCGCGATTCGCTTCGGCCAGACGACGCCGACGCGCGGTTCATCGGCACTTCCACCTCCGCCTGCCCGCGCAGCACCGACAGGCTCGCTTCCGTCAGGTGAGCCACGCGAAACTCGTCCGGCGTGATCGCAAGCTGGTTGTCCTTGATGAGCGTCTGCGCAATCAGTTGCCAATACGCTTTGGGCTTGTGACTCCCCAACCCATGCACGCTCAACGCATGATGCCCGTTGGTCATCACCCGCTCCGCCTTCGACCCGCGAAGCACATCGATCACATACGTCAGCCCGAACCGCTGATCCGTCCGCGCGATGGCCGACAGCAGCTTCTGCGCGTCTTCCGTCGCATCGGTCATCTTCGGCGGATCGAGGCAATTATCGCAATGCCCACAATTCCCCTCATGCGCCTGACCGAAATGCGTCAACAGCGGCACACATCGACACTCCGTCGTATTCGCAAAGCGGATGATCTGTTCGAGTTGCTCGTACGCGTGGGCCTTCTCCGCAGGGTCGGTCTTCTGCTCGATGAAGTACTCGATCTTCGCGCGGTCCGTGCCCGAGTAATACAAGATGCACTCGGCAGGCAGCCCATCGCGACCCGCTCGGCCGGTCTCCTGGTAATACCCCTCCAAATGCCGCGGCAAGTCGGCGTGCATCACAAACCGCACATCCGGCTTGTCCACCCCCATGCCGAACGCGATCGTCGCCACCATCACCTTCGCCTCGTCATGCAGAAACGCCTGCTGATTCGCAGCCCGATCCTCCGACGCCATCCCCGCGTGATAAGGCAACGCAGCAAAACCCTGCTGCTGCAACCGCGCCGCCAGGTCGTCAACCTTCGCTCGACTCTGGCAATAGATAATCCCCTCCGCGTCCGGCCGATCGCGCAAATACCGACAGATATGCTCGAACACCTGCTGCTTCGGACGCACCACATAATGCAGATTCTTACGCTCGAAATCGCCACGATGAATCGTCGGCTCGCGCAGGTTCAACTGCCGAACCACATCGTCCGCCACGCGCGGCGTCGCCGTCGCCGTCAGCGCCATGATCGGCACATCCGCAAACCGCCCCTCGAAGCCGGTCCGCAGTTCGCCCAGCATGCGGTACTCCGGGCGGAAGTCATGCCCCCACTCGCTGATGCAGTGGGCCTCGTCAATCGCAAACCGCGACACCGGCAGCCGTGCCAGCAGCGATCGGCCCCAGCTGCTCATGATCCGCTCCGGCGCGAGGTACAGCAGCTTGAACTCGCCCGCCAGCGCCCGCTGTTCGCAGTCGCGCTGTGCGTCCCGGCTAAGCGTCGAGTTGAGATACGCCGCCGGCACGCCGTTGGCCGACAGCAGATCGACCTGGTTGTGCATGAGCGCGATCAAGGGCGACACGACGATGGTCACCCCATCCCCCACCACCGCCGGCAGCTGATAGCAAAGCGACTTGCCCCCGCCCGTCGGCAGGATCACAAACGAATCCCGCCCCGCCAGCGCGTCGGCGACAATCGGCGCCTGCATCGGGCGGAAGCGCTCGTGGCCGAAGTGGGTCTTAAGTGGGTGCAGCAGGTCGTCGCGGACCTCGGTCGCGTCCATCATGGCAGGGTATCAGATCGGCTGTCCGATGTCGGGGTGAGCAAAGTATCCACGACCACCCCCCAATAACCGCCCTCGCCCCCTCATATCCCCCCTGAAACGCAGAAATTCCGCGCCTTTGCCTTGCCAAGCGCTGGCATGGCCTGATGATATGTTATGGTAGTGCTCGCCCGTGGGTCGAAACCCCCCGGAAACTTTTCATCCAGATCGCGAGACCGAACTATGCCCGGCCCCGCCGCCAACCCCCAACTGACCAGCAACAACACCGTCGAAGTCGGCAAGCAATACAAGAGCGTGCTGCTCTTCGGCGCCCCCGGCGCGGGCAAGGGCACGCAAGGCCGAGTCCTCGGCTCCATCCCCGGCTTCTACCACTTCGCCTGCGGCGACGTGTTCCGCTCGATCGACATCAACTCCGAGCTCGGCCGAATCTTCTACGAGTACAGCTCGCGCGGCCAGCTCGTGCCCGACGATGTCACCATCAAAATGTGGGCCGAGAACATGCACGCCCGACGCATCATCGGCGCGTTCAAGCCTCGCGTCGACCTGCTCGTGCTCGACGGCATCCCCCGCACCCTCGAACAGGCCAAGCTGCTCGACCAGTACATCGACGTCCTGCTCGTGATGCACCTGCATTGCACCGACGAAGAAGCGATGTTCGAGCGACTCCGCCGCCGCGCGCTCAAGGAAAACCGCTTCGACGACGCCGACGAAAGGGTCATCCGCAAGCGATGGGAGGTCTACGAAGCAGAGACCGCCCCCGTGCTCGCACACTACCCCAAAGAAAAGGTCGTCGAGATCGACTCGCTCGGCTCGCCCGCCCGCGTGCTCCGCGACATTCTCGAAGTCGTCGTCCCCATCCAGGACGCCCACTTCGCCGCGTTCGAATAATCGCCCCTTCATCCCACCTCACCCGAAGCCCACGGTCTTCGACCGTGGGCCCGAACCGCAATGATCCTCCGTTGCGGGAGGTTGCCTATTGAACGCGTTGCGGGTCAACCCTAGAATCGCACAAAACTTGGACGCTTCCCGGAAGCCCCCGGAAGTTCCGCACCCCCCCGGACGTTTCCGGACATCCCCCGATGCCCCCGCCCCGCAAAAGGGCCGCTGCTCCGAACAAAGGCCTGCCGCTGTGAACCGCAAATGTGACAAATGCGACCGCCCCGCCACGAACCACTCCGTGGAGATCGTCAAGGGCAAGAAAATCGAGCAGCACCTTTGCGACCTCCACGCCGCCGAGGAAGGCATGGCCGTCAAGGCCGCCCACACCCCGATCAACGAGCTGCTGACCAACTTCGTCAAGCTCCACAGCGGCGGCACGCAGACCAGCACCTCCGAACTGACCTGCGAAGAATGCGGGCTGAGCTTTTCCAAGTTTCGCGAAAGCAGCCTCATGGGTTGCCCCAGTTGCTACAAATCTTTCGAAGGACCCCTGAGCCCGCTGCTCGAACGCGCCCACGAAGGCGGCTCGCATCACGTCGGCAAAGTGCCCCGCCGCGCCGGCGCCGGCGAGCAGCGGCAGGCCCAGCTCACACGGATGCGCAAAAAGCTCAACGAAGCCGTCACCGCCGAGGACTACGAACTCGCAGCTCGGCTACGCGACGACATCCGCCGATATGAGGAGCAGGCGGAATGAGCATCAGGCAGCTGACCGACCACGCCGGCGAATGGCTCCGCGGGGCAGGCCCGCATAGCGATATCGTCATCTCCAGCCGCATCCGCTACGCGCGCAACCTCGCGGGCTATCCGTTCGTCAACCGCGCCAACCGCCGCCAGCGCTTCGAAGTGCTCGACCGCTGCAAGCAGGAGATCGTCTCCAAACGCCTGGCCGACAACGTGCTCTGGGTCGACCTGCCCGACAGCCCGAGCATGGACCGCCAGCTGCTCGTCGAACGCCACCTCATCTCCCGCCAGCACGCCACCGCGGGCGACGACATCCCGCGCGCCGTCGCCCTCGACGCCGCCGAGACCTTCGCCATCATGGTCAACGAAGAAGACCACCTCCGCGTGCAAGTGCTCCGCTCCGGCATGCAGCTCGCCGAGGCGTACGACCAGATCGACCGCATCGACGATGTGCTCGAAGAAAAGCTCGACTTCGCCTACTCCCGCCGCTTCGGCTACCTCACCGCCTGCCCCACCAACCTCGGCACGGGCATCCGCGTCTCCGTCATGCTCCACCTGCCCGCGCTCAAGCTCACAGGCGAGATCGAAAAAGTCCGCCGAGCGTCGCGCGACATGCACCTCGCCGTCCGCGGCCTGTTCGGCGAAGGCTCCGAAGCGCTCGGCGACCTCTACCAGATCTCCAATCAAACCACGCTCGGCAAAGCCGAACAGGAAATCCTCGCCGACTTCGAGCACACCGTCGTCCCGCAGATCATCGCCTACGAACAGCAGGCCCGACAGGCCCTGCTCAAGCAGCGGCAAGCCCAGCTCGACGACAAAGTCTGGCGCGCGTGGGCCCTGCTGACCAACGCCCGCGTCATGGGCACGGACGAAGTGTTGCAACTGCTCAGCCACCTCCGCCTCGGCGTCAACCTCGGCCGCATCGAAAAGGTCGACATCCGCGCAATCAACGAACTGTTCCTGCTGACGCAGCCCGCGCATTTGCAGAAGTTGTCTCAACAGGAAATGGACGCCGCCGAACGCCGCATCGCCAGAGCGAAGCTCATCCGCCAACGCCTCGAACAAGCCACGCGGTAACCGCCGCACGCGCTGTCGTAGGGCAGGGCTTGCCCTGCCACGAATGGCCATCACCTCTCGGCAGGGCAAGCCCTGCCCTACTCACTGCGTAACACTCGGCGGTGAAAGTTTACTTGGAGAATCCGATGCCCAACGTAATCGAAGACTTGAAGCGGTCGGTGTTTCGACTGGGGGACGTCGACCCGCTCTATGGTGGGCCGACGCTGGCGGAAGTCGTTGCGGACATCGACGCTGATGCCGCATTGTTCCGCTTGAATAAGCACGGCCACTCGATCTGGGAAATCGTGCTTCACGCAGCATTCTGGCGGTGCGAAGTCGCTCACGCGCTGTCCCATGGCAAGATCGACAGGCTGGCGCGAGCGCCCGAGAACTGGCCGGCGCTGCCGCAGCGGCCGAATGAAGACGCCTGGCGTGCAGACCGTAAACTGCTCGATGAATCGGAGCGAGCATTGCAAGTCGCGCTGGATGGCTTCGCGGTGTCCGACTGGTCAGCCGCGCCCGAAGCGGGTGGGGATTGGTCCCTCGGACAACTCGCCATCGGCCTGATCGCTCACGACGCCTATCACATCGGCCAGGTCGCCCTCCTGAAGAAGGCGGCGCAGACGGCGACGCGATCGCATTGAGACCCCGGCGCTCGCGTTCACGCATTCGGCGGGGTCGTCGCGACGGGCAGCTTTCGCACCCAGGCCACGAACACCGCTGCCGGGTTGCGCATCGGCCCGGCCGGGTAGCGCAGCCGCGCCAGCTCCCGCGCCTTGCCCGTCAGCAGCCGCCGGACATACCCCCGCCCCTGGGCCGGACACAGCCGCCCTTCCTCGCACTGCTGGACCAGTTTCTCGTACATCCGCAGGCTGCCGTGATCGTCCAGCACCTCCGCCAACTTGAGCGCCAGTTCGCCATAGCCGCCCGCCGGTGTCTTTCGGCTTTCTGCGGCCGACGTCGGCGGGCTCGGCCGATCGGCCGGACGCGCAAGACGCCCCTCCCGCGCCCAGCGGCCGCCCAGCTTCGCCCATTGCTCCGCCAGTCGTCTCGCTTCAGGTGACAGCTTCGACGTCGCCTTTGCCCGCGCATCCGCTTCGCTCATCTGGATCTCCCGAATCGTGGTTGGCTGTCACGTTGAACGTTGAACGTTTCTTCTTAAAGAACAGAGAAAGGAAACGTTCGTCGACTGCCGTTCAACGTACTTAGCTGGCGACACCGTCGAGCCCATGCGCAAAAACATCGCGCAAGCTGAAACGCCAACGCGTCCACGCCATTGAAACCACGCCATTCATCGGGAAGGATCAGACTGAAAAAAACAGGCCGCCCGCCATGCAGCGCCCCCCGGGCCATGCGCATCGGCCCATCGTCAACCCCGTGGCTTTGAATTCACGACCCATCCGCCGCGAGCTATGCCGACTCGGCCGACTCGCGGTCGGTCAGCACCACGATCTGCCACAAGTCCACCAGGCTCATCTTGAAGCGGTAGAGCACTTTCAGGTCGACGCCTTCCAATGCTTCTTCGAGCGAGAGGTCGCTTCGCCAACCGACCTTGACGCAGATGGGGTTGACCACTTTTTCAACCAGCGCGACGGGCTTGTTGTTCGACTGGAAGTGGTTGAGCACGATGACGCGCCCGCCGGGCTTGACGAGCCGCTGGGCCCAGCGCATCAGCTTCGGCGGATCGCTGACCACGCTTACCGTGTGGCTGATGATGATGTGGTCGAAGCTCTGCTCGGCAAAGGGGGGAAACATCGCGTCGGCCTGGATGACCTGGCAGTGGCGGAGGTTGTCGTCACGGATCTTGTCGACGGCTTTGCGCAGCATGCCGGCCGAGAGGTCGAGGCCGACGACCTTGATGTTGTCCGGGTAGTGGCGAAGCGTCATGCCCGTGCCGACGCCGATGTCCAGCACGCGGTCGCCGGGGCTGGGGCGAAGCTCTTCCAGGGCGCGGATCTGGCGTTTGTGAACCAAAGCGCCGAACGTGTAGTCGTAAAATTTCGACCACAGGTCGTAGCAACGACTGGTGGCCGACTCGCGCATCTTCATCATCGTCGATTCGCTCCCTCGATCGCCCCGGTTTACATATCAGTGTTGGTGAGCCCGGGCCTGGGCTTCGTCTGTTTCGTCGGCGTCGTCGGCGTCGTCGGCGTCATCCGCATCGTCCGCTTCATCGTCGGCTGCCGCCAACGCCTGCACGCGTTCGAGGATCGGCGGCACACGGCTGTCGTCGATGAACTCGCCGGCCAGGTTGCCGTCCCGGTCGTATACCAAAATAGCCGGCACGACCAGGTCAGTCCAACGCTCGCCCAGGCCGGCGACCACGGCGATTTGCCCCTCGGACGTCCGCACGAGCGCGTACGCATCCGTGAGCGCATCATGCTCAGCGAGAAACTCCATCGCCTTCACCTCGTCCGCCGGCTCGTCGAGTGTCACCGTCACCGGGCGAACGGCGTCGCCCATCGCTTTGAGCCCGCTGTGCAACTCGGGGAACATCACCACGCAGGGCACGCACCAGGTCGCCCAGAAGTCGATCACCAGCACCTGGCCCCGCTCGGCGGTCTCGGTAATCAACGCTTCAAGGTCGGCCAGCTCCACCTCCGGCAGCGACTCGGGCAGCTTGCGCTCGTCCGCCTCATCCGCGTCGTCCGTCTCGTCGGCCGGGGCATCGGCCGTGGGCGACGCCGTGGCGGCCTCCGGCTCGGCGATCGGCTCGGGCGGGGGCGCGTCGGGCAACTCGCCCCGGTCGCAGCCGACCAGCACGAGGGCACACGTCATCGTCAGCAGGGTCAAACACCGCATGGGTCGGTTCAGCATGACACGAAACTCCTGTATGGATCAAAACGCCAGTGCGGGTACAACGCGCCGCGGCCCCGGAATAGTCCACGCCCACATACCACGTTACCCGATCCCGGGCAGGATGCCACTACAGTCGGCGGCGGCCGTGGCCGGGCGGGGCGATATCGACTAACGTCATCGCAGCCGACCCACCGCGAGCACGGTCGGCCGAGCATGAAGGCAAACCCATGAAGCTGATCGCATGCCAGTACGACATCGCGTGGGAGGACAAGCCAGCGAACCACCAGCGGCTGTCGGCCTGGCTGCGCGAGCGTCGGCCCGAGCCGGGCACGCTGGTGCTGCTGCCGGAGATGTTCGCGACCGGGTTCAGCATGAATGTCGCGAAGATCGCCGAGGGCAACGGGGCCGCCGAGGGGGCCGATCGGCCGAGCGAGCGGTGGCTGGCGGAGCTCGCCGCCGAGTTGGGCGTCTACCTGCTCGCCGGCGTGGTGAATGTCGGGCCCGACGGCCGAGGGCGGAACCAGGCAGTCGTGTTCGATCCGCAGGGCGCGCAGCTGGCCCGCTACGCGAAGCTGCACCCGTTTTCGCACGCCGGCGAAGACGACCATTTCGCAGGCGGCGATCGGCTGGCGCTGTTCGACTGGCAGGGATTAAAGGTCGCGCCGGTAGTCTGCTACGACCTGCGATTTCCCGAGCTGTTTCGACACCTCACGCGAGCCGGGGCGGAGCTGTTCGCGGTGATCGCCAACTGGCCCGCCGCGCGAGCGCACCACTGGCGGCCGCTGCTGCAGGCGCGTGCGATTGAAAACCAGGCGTTCGTGGTCGGCCTGAACCGCTGCGGGCAGGACCCGAACGTGCCTTACAGCGGGCAGAGCGTGGCGTACGACCCGCAGGGCCGAGCCGTGGCCGAGGCGGGTGAGCAGCCGGCGATGCTCGACTGCGACATCGACCGCGAGGTGCTCACCACGTTTCGTGCGAAGTTTCCCGCGCTGCGCGACATGCGGGCCGACCTGCTTGGCCCGCGCTGGCCGAGGGTTGATGGAGCCGATCGCGATTAAGTCAGCAGGAAGCGAATCGAATCATGCAGCAAGAAAAGCCGGGCAAAGAAGAGAAGGTCGCATTCTGGATCGCGCTGGCGGTGGGCGCGGTGGTGGTGATCGGCGGGATCGAGCTGGTTCGCTGGCTGATCTGGTAAGGCGGATCATGTTTATTCCTCGTGCGTTCTATAGCCCCACGCGGGAGCGTGGGGTTGGCCGCACACGCAGAAAACCCCACGCTCCCGCGTGGGGCTATTGGTCATGAGCACGAGGATCAAATAGAAAGCGTACAAGACGATGCCGATGGCCGGGCGATGTCGTGCGAGCCTATGATTTACTTTGCTGACCGAGTTGCTTAACCGCGCCAGCTGCTGAAGAAAGGAACCTGGTTGTGAAGACTGAACGATCGACTTTCGCGGCCGTCTGCCTGACGCTGATGGTGGTTGCGCCGCTGCTCATGTTGTCGGGCTGTCAGACGCCGGCGCAGCCGCGGGCGTGGTATGACGAGTTCAGCGGGGAGCATGGGCAATTCGTGTATGCATCGCGGCAATCGGGCGGCTATGACGTTCGCTTCGTCATCAACGACAACGACCCGGAACACGTGATCATGCACGTGCGGTCGACCCGCTCGCCGATCCGCGGCGATCGGGCTTACTTCCTGCTCGATGGCGAACGGGTCACGCAGCCGATGTCGTTGAATGTGCATACACGAACGACTCGGGCGCACTCGTCACACGTCGGCGTGGGCGTCGGCCGCGGGGTGGGCACGGGTGTATCGACGGGGGTGGGCATGTCGTTTCCGAGGTATACGCATGAGTCGGTGCACGACGCGCGGGTTCGCATGCCGATCGACTTTGTGCAGCGGATGATCGCTGCGGACGAAGCGCGGTTTCGCGTGGGTGAGTCGGCCGGCCCGAGCTATACGCTCAGTGAGCGGACGCGCGAACGGTTGGCGGAGTTGACCGGGCCTTACGCGTCGGGCCAGCCGGTCGACGAGTAGCTGAGCGTTGCGTTATGCATAGCGGGCCGGGCTCATCGCGTCGAGGTTCATGGTCGGCGGTTCGTTGGCGACGAGTTCCGCGATGAGTTGCCCCGTGCCGGGCCCGAGGCCGAAGCCGAGCATGGCGTGGCCGGTGGCGATGATGACATTGTCGATGCGCGGCGATCGGCCGATGACGGGCAACCCGTCGGCTGTGCACGGGCGCAGGCCGCACCATGTCGACAGTTCCGCCGCTTCGTCGACGCCTTTGAGAAACCGCGCTGCGTTGATGCGCAGCATGTTCAGCCGACGCTCGACGACGTTGTGATTGATGCCGGAAAACTCCAGCGTGCCCGCGAGGCGAAGGCCCTGGCAACTGGGGTTGACCGCGACGAACGCCTCGGCCAGCAGGCAGGCGCGCGTGGGTGCGACGTCGGGCATGGCGAGGTTGATGTGATAGCCCTTGGCGGCCTGCATGGGCACGCGCAGGCCGACGGTCTGGGCGAGTTGCTGCGACCAGATACCCGCAGCGACGACGACCTGGTCGGCTTCGATCATGTCGCCGGTCTCCAACTCGACGCCGTGCGCGTGATCGCCTGACGTGACCAGGCGTGACACGGCAGCGCCGACGCGAATGTCGACGCCCTGCTGCTTGACATGCTCCGCCAGCGCGGCCACGCATCGGCCCGGGTCGGCCCAGCCGCTGTCCTTGTAGCAGATCGCGCCGACCACATTGTCGCGCAGCGCCGGTTCCTGCTGGCGGATCTCGTCGCCGGTGAGTTCGTCGAACTGGTAGCCGTGCTTTTTGAGGATGTCCGCGTCGGCTCGGCCGTGCTCGAAACGCTTTTCGGTTTCGAAGATTTCCAGCCAGCCGTCGCGGTGATAGTCGCAGTCGAGCTTCGCCTCATTGACGATTTCATCGAACGCCTTGCCCGCGATCCAGCCGAACTCGGCGAGCACTTCCATCGAATGATGAAACTGTTTTTCGTTGCACGCTTTTCGAAACTGCCACAGCCAGCGGAACAGCGCCGGGTCGAAGCGCGGCGGCACGTAGAGCGGGTTGGCCGGGTCGAACAGCATCTTCAGCGCCTGACTCGTCAGGCCCGGCCGAGGCAGCGGCGGGTGGCCGAGCACGATGAAGCCGGCGTTGCCGGTGGACGCGCTTGAGGCGAACCCGTCGCGCTCCAGCAATGTGACGCGAGCGCCTTTGCGCTTGAGGAAGCTGGCGGCGCTCAAGCCCACGATGCCTCCGCCGACGATGACCACATGTTCTGATTGCATCGCTGACAAGCCTACCTTCCTCTGTCTAATGGTTTGCATTTAGCCGCGAGCCTTGGCCCACGCTCTCGGTCCGCGAGGCGAGAAAAAGCGGTGCAAGCACCGCTGCTAAATTTCGAGAATGCGAAGCTATTCCGCGTGGGGCTATGGGTCAGGCGTGAGGCGACGTTTGCCCGGCGGTGCAACAGGCCTGCATCAACTGCTGTTCGTACGCGTCGTGCAGGCTGGCGGTGACGGGGCCGACTTCGCCGAGTTGAATCGGGTGGCCGTCAATGTGCGTGATGGCGGTGACGTGCGTCGTCGTGCCGGTGACGAACACCTCGTCGGCCTGCCGAAGCTCATCGAGGGTCACAGCCGTTTCGTGCACGGTGAGATCCATCGCGCGGGCGTAATCGATCACGAGGTCGCGGGTGATGCCGCGAAGGATCGCTTCGTTGGCCGGGTGCGTCCACAGTTCGCCGTCGCGGACGACGAAGACGTTGGTCGAGCCGCCTTCCGTCACGGCCACGCCCTGGTGGAGGATGGCTTCCTGGCAACCGTCGCGCTTCGCCTGCTGCTTCGCAAGCGTGTTGGGCAGCAGCATGAGCGTCTTGTAGCAGCATCGCTTCCAGCGCAGGTCTTCGTGTGTGATGGCTTTCCATTGCCGGGCGGGTGGGTTGCTCGACAGCGGCTGCGTCGGTGTGGTGGTGACGAGCACGGTGGGCGTGGGGTCGCTCGGCGGAAGGTGGTTGCGCGGCGCGGGGCCGCGCGTGACCTGCCAGTACACCCGCGCGTCGGGCATGTCATTGCGGCGGATCAGTTCGTCGCTGATCGCTGGCAACTCGTCGACCACGCTCGGCGGGTCGATGCAGATGCCTGCGAGCGAATACTTCAAGCGATCGACATGCTGCTGCATGGCGAACGGTCGGCCGGCGAAATATTCGAGCACTTCGTAAACGCCATCGCTGAACAACGTGCCCCGATCGTCAATCGAAAGCGACGCCTGATCGTAAGGCAAAAACTCACCGTTGAGATACACGAGCGTGGCGGGCGATGTGGCGTTCATGTGACTCCATATCCGGGTCAATGCAAGCCAGGCAGCGGACACAAACGGCGGTCGAAAACAGCCCGGCTGTTATTCCCACTCAATCGTGGCGGGCGGCTTGCTGGAAATATCATAGACGACGCGGTTGATGCCGCGCACTTCGTTGATGATGCGATTGCTGATCGTCGCGAGCACGTCGTAGGGGATGCGGGCCCAGTCGGCGGTCATGAAGTCCTGGCTTTCCACGGCACGCACAGCAGCGACGCTGTCATACGTTCGGCCATCACCCATCACGCCGACCGACTTGACCGGCAAGAGGACGACGAACACCTGCGCGGTTCGGCGATAGAGATTGTTGGCGACGATCTCTTCGAGCAGGATTTCGTCGGCGTCGCGGAGCAGGTCGAGCTTGTCGCGGGTGATCGCACCGAGCACGCGCACCGCCAGGCCGGGGCCGGGGAACGGGTGTCGCCAGACGATGGCGTCCGGCAGGCCGAGCACTTCGCCGAGCTTGCGGGCTTCGTCTTTGAACAGGGCGCGCAGCGGTTCGATCAGGTCGAAGCCGAGCTCTTCGGGCAGGCCGCCGACGTTGTGGTGGAGTTTGATGTTGGCGGCGGCGCCGGAGTAGCCCTGGCCGGACTCGATGACGTCGGGGTAGAGCGTGCCCTGGGCGAGGAACTGAATGTCGGACTTCGAATTTTGGATTTCGGATTTGATTTCGGCGGCGGTTTGTTTGAAGACTTCGATGAAGCGGTGGCCGATGCGTCGGCGTTTTTCCTGCGGGTCTTCGATGCCTTCGAGGTCGTTCAAGAAGTCGTCGGCAGCGTCGATGACGCGGAGGTCGATTTCAAAGTGATCGCGGAAGGTTTGCTCGACGAGTTCGCGTTCGCCTTTGCGCAGCAGGCCGTTGTCGACGAAGATGCAGGTCAGTTGATCGCCGATGGCTTTGTGCAGCAGCGCTGCGACGACGGAGGAGTCGACGCCGCCGGAGAGGCCGCAGATCACGTGCTTGTCGCCGACGATGTTGCGGATGCGGTTGCTCTCGGCTTCGAGGAAGTCGGCCATGTGCCAGTTGCCCTTGCACTGGCAGATGTTGAACAGGAAGTTGCCGAGGATGTCATGGCCATGCGGCGTGTGTGTGACTTCCGGGTGGAACTGCACGCCGTAGAACTTGTGTTGTTTGTGTCGGACAGCGGCGTAGGGGCAGGTGGGTGTGGTGGCGAGGGGTTCGAAGTCTTCGGGGAGTGCGACGACCTGATCGCCGTGGGACATCCAGACGCTGGTGTTGGCGGGGATGCCGTGGAGGAGGTCGGCGTCGTTTTCGATGCGGAGCTGGGCGCGGCCATACTCGCGGGCGGTGGCGTTTTTGATTTGCGCGCCGAGCAGTTGGCAGGCGACCTGCATGCCGTAGCAGATGCCGAGGACGGGGACGCCGAGGTCGAAGAGTTTGGGGTCGCAGGTTGGGGCGTTTTCTTCGTAGACGCTGGACGGTCCGCCGGAGAGGATGATGCCGCGGGGGTTGAGGGCTTTGAGCTGTTCGACGGTGATGTTGGGTCCGACGAGCATGCTGTAGACGCCAGCTTCGCGGACGCGTCGGGCGATGAGCTGGACGTACTGCGAGCCGAAGTCGACGATGGGGACGACCTGGCCCTGCACGCCGGGCGGAAGGTCGGCGAGGATGGCGTCGATCGCGGCGGAAGCTGGGGCGCTGGTGGTCATGTCGCACCTTGTTTTGCGGCGGTTTCGCTTAGGGGGAAAGGGCCAATGATAGCAGGAACGCAAGGGGGCGGGGGCGGGGTGGGGTGATTTCGGATTTCGGATTTGGGATTTCGGATTTGGGATTTGGGGAAGCCGAGCTCTGAGCGAGTTCGCGAGCGAAGGGCCGGATTGGGGGGATTTCTAATTTCTAATTGCTGATTGCTGATCGCGCAAGGGTGCTTCATGTCGTCACGCGCGGGCGGGCCTGCTTTACAATGGTGGGATGATTCACACGATGGTCTGCTTGTGGCTGGCGGCGGTGGTGGGTGTGCCGGCGTTGAGCGACGGGCAACGGGCGCAGCTTGATACCGCGACGGATGGCAGCAGACAGCTTGACGAAGGGGCGCTGTACCCGCTGCTGGAGAATATGCTTGCGTTCGAGCCGGGCGATATGCGCGGGGCGCGCGTGCCGGATTATGAGGCGATCCGGGCCGACCCGGCAGCGGCGCGGGGGGAGCTGTATCTGATCCGTGGGCAATTCATCGGCACGACGCCGCGCCATCGGCTGACGCGACGCGGGGCGTGGGGCGACGCGCTGACCGGTTGGGGCGTGGTGGTGAGCCCGGAGCCGCCGGCGGTGGTGGTTTATTTCGTGGACCCGGCCGGCGAGCTGGACGCGAGGCCGCCACGGTATGGGGCCGAGGTGGAACTGGTCGGGCGGTTTTACAAGGTGTGGGCCGACCGCGATGCCGACGGGCGAGCGTGGGAGTATCTGACGTTTGTGGCGCGGTCGGCAGAGGTGATCAGCCGTGGCGCGGGCGGCGGGCCGGGGCGGGGCATGGGCGGGTCGATGTTTGTGGTGATGTTGATGATGCTGGGGGCGTTGTTGTTCGTGTTGTGGCGTGTGCGGGGGATGGTTCGGCCGAGGGTGGCGGAGCGGCCGCGTCGTGAGTTGGATGAGCCGGGGTTGGCGGCGGCGGGTGAGGAGGAGCAAGCGCCGCTGCCGAATGATCCGGAGGCGGCGCTGGCGGAGTTGGCGCGGCGGCGTGGGGAGGCGTAGGTTTGTGGGGGTGTACGCGGTTGGATGAGACGGATGACCCTTCGAACCCGGGCGCTGTGTATGAGGCTGACGCCCACGGCGTGACGCCGTGGGCTTCGAGCGCACTCGAGATGCATGTCCGATCCGTACGAGGTGGGGGCATAAAAACGCCCCTGTCGCGCACGCGCCCCCCCATCAGCGTGCAGCGACAGGGGCGGGACGACCCCGGGCGCCCATGTCTGAGTCAGGCGTGCCCACGTTGGTAAGGGTGGGGTTCGCCGATGGCTGTGTGATTTTCGCAGGCCAGCTTACTGGCTGGTGTTACCGCGCCAACCCGACAGATGTCGGGTTAGGGAAATTGCGGACGGCGGGGCGAGGATCAGGTAGGTGGGGTGATGTCCTGGCCGTTGCCCTGGGCGAAACGCTGGATGAGTTCGACGTGGGAGCGGACTTTGAAGTGGCGGTAGACGTCGCTGATGTAGCCGCGGACGGTGTGCTCGCTGAGGGAAAGCTGGTTGGCGATCTGCTTGCGGTTGTAGCCTTCGATGAGCAGGCCCATGACGGTGCACAGCCGAGGGGTGAGGGCGGGCAGGAGGGTGTTGGCGTTTTCGGGGGGTTGGTGGTGATGCAGCCAGGGGATTTCGGACGCGATGATGTGGATCATGCGTGCCTGTTCGGGGGTGAAGACCGGTCGGCCGTAGGTGCGGTGGAAGCCGAAGGCGCTCCAGCAGTCATCGCCGAGCGGGTAGAGCGAGAAGATGAAGTCGTCGATGCCCGCCGGCTTGCGGACGAGTCGCACGTGGGGGGAGTCGTACCAGGCGCGGTCGTCGATCATCTGCGATCGGCGGCGGGTGAAGGGCTTGCCGCGGCGCATGAGCTTCAGGAGCGGAGCCATCTCCGGCGTTTGCAGCTCGGGTTCGTAGCTGTTTTCGTAGAAGACTACGAGTTGGCGTTCGCTCATTCGGCCGTGCAACACGTTGAACGCGGTCGGCCGTTGGCTACCTTGGGGTAAGTGGGTGTGAACCCACATCCAGAAGTCGGCGTCGACGAGGTCGCACATCTCTTCGGCCAGCGCGGTGCGACGCTCGGGCAGCGGGCCGGTCATCCCCGCCACTTTCCCCAGTAAACGAACCATCCGGCGAACATCGGATTCCGGCAAAGCCCACGATGGCATGGCATCCCCCTGGCAAGGCTCAAACTAAGTCCGCGTGCAGTGTAGCGAATGTGCTGCGGTCGGCCACGAAAAGAGGCATCCGCCGCGCCTGCCCGTTTGGTTTCTGTTTGCGTTTTCGACTACGATGATTTGTCTGTCACCGCTGCATGATGCTAGATTCGCCGCTTCAGCGATGGCCCTCGGACGCATGCCGCCGCGCAGATACTCCCCGCGAACACCATGGAAGGTGACACGCCTTGGCTCGACGAAGCAAACGCCAATCCGCCGACGACGGCGACAGCCTCTTCGAAACCCCGGACAACGGCGACGGCCAGCCGATCGACGCGCGCGAGTCCGCGCTGGGCGTTGAAGACCGCATCCCGTTGCGCGAAGCGGCGCAAAGTCGCTACCTCAACTATGCGCTGTCGGTCATCACCAGCCGAGCGCTGCCTGATGTGCGCGACGGCCTGAAGCCGGTGCAGCGGCGCATCCTCTACACGATGTGGATCGACGGCATGCGGGCCGACGCGAAGCACCGCAAGTGTGCCAACGTGGTCGGCCAGGTGATGGGCCGGTTCCACCCGCACGGCGACTCGGCGATCTACGAAGCGCTGGTCCGCATGGCCCAGCCGTTCATGATGCGCATGCCGATGGTCGACGGCTCGGGCAACTTCGGCTCGCTCGACGGCGACCCCCCTGCCGCGATGCGCTACACCGAATGTCGCTTGCAGCCGATCGCCAGCGAACTGCTCAGTGAGATCGCGCAGCAGACGGTGCACTTCCGCCCGAACTATGACGGCACGAAGGAAGAGCCCGTCGTGCTGCCGGCCAGGCTGCCCAACCTGCTGATCAACGGCAGCGCGGGCATCGCGGTGGGCATGGCGACGAACATCCCGCCACACAACGCGGACGAGGTCTGCCAGGCGCTGCTGCGCCTGATCGACAACGCGGAGCTGACCAGCGCCCAGCTGGCCATCACCGTCAAGGGCCCGGACTTCCCCACGGGCGGGCAGATCATCACGTCTGCCAGCGAAATCCGCGACATCTACAAGACCGGGCAAGGCTCGATCAAGATTCGCGGCACGTGGGAGAAAGGCCCGGCCGGGCGCGGCGGCAAGACGCTGTTTATCACCAGCATCCCCTACGGTGTGAACAAGAGCGTGCTCGTCGAACGCATTGCCGACGTCGTGATCTCGCGCAAGCTGCCGCTGCTGATCGACGTGAAAGATGTGAGCACGGACGACGTTCGCATCGAGCTGACCTTGAAGAAGGATGCGGACGAGCAGATCGTCATGGCGTACCTGTTCAAGCACACGCCGATGCAGACGAACTTCGGCGTGAACCTCACCTGCCTGCTGCCGACGGAGAACCCCGAGGTCGGCAGGCCCGAACGCTGCGACCTGCGCGAGATCCTGCAAAGCTTCCTCCAGTTTCGCCTCGACGTGGTGACGCGTCGGCTGGCGCATGAGCTGGGCCAACTCGAAAAGCGCATCCACCTGCTCGAAGGCTTCGCGTTCGCGTTTGATGTGCTCGACGACATCATCGCCATCATCCGCAAAAGCGACGGCAAGGCCGACGCGGCGCAGAAGATTCTCAAGAAGTATGGCCCCGAGCAAGTCGGCAAAGGCGGCCTCGACGAAGAGCAGATCGACGCGATCCTCGAACTGAAGCTGTACCGCCTGGCGCGTCTTGAAATCAACGTCATTCTCGATGAGCTGAAGGACAAGCAGAAGCGGGCGAAGGAGATCCGCAAGCTGCTGGCCGAGGAAGACGCGGCCGGCCGATGGCAGATCATTCGTGATGAGATCGACCAGCTTCGCAAGGATTACACGAAGGCGGACAAACGGCGGACGCTCATCGAGAGCATTGACGACGAGCCGACGTTCAACGCGGAAGACTTCATCGTCGCGGAGGACAACCATGTGCTCGTCACGGTCGACGGTTGGGTGAAGCGGCAGAAGGAGATCGCCGACCCGACCAAGACCCGCCTGCGCGAAGGCGATCGTGTGCTCACCTGTCAGCCGGGCTCGACGCGGGCGACCATGTGCTTCCTTTCCAACAAGGGCACGGCGTATACCGCGCGTATCATCGACATCCCCGCGACCACCGGCTACGGCGAGCCGATCCAGAAGCTGTTCAAACTCAAAGACGGCGAACGCATCATCGCGGCCTTCAGCCTCGACCCGCGCGTCATCGGCAACATCCACGAAGACCCCAAACACCCGGACTATGCGCCGGAAGTGCACGGCCTGGCGGTCGCCAGCGACGGCTACGCGCTGCGGTTTGGCATCAGCAACTTCATTGAACCTTCCACCAAGGCCGGCCGACGCTTCGCACGACCGGCCAAGGGCAGCGAAGTGCTCTTCGCAGGCACGATCGACGGCAGTGAAACGGTGATCGCCGTGACGCGCGAGGCCCGCTGCCTGCTGACCAGCGCGGAGGAGGTCAACTACCTCTCCGGCGCGGGCAAGGGCGTGCAGTTGATCAAGCTGAACAAGGGCGACAAAGTGCTCGGCGTGAAAACCGCGGTCGACGATCGCGACACGCTGGTCGCCAAGACCAGCCTCGGCGGCGAGCAGCGGATCAACACCGCCAAGTACAAGCTCGTGTCGCGCGGCGGCAAGGGGCATGAAGTAATCAAGCGCGGCAGGCTGACCGAGATCGTGCCCGACGCGCCGCAGCCGCCGCTGCCGTTGGATGAACTGTCGTAAAGCGGACGACTTTTTTCGCCTGGCCTGCAACACATAACACAGAGGAAGCCAACTTCCGGGAGCCCATGATGAAAATGTTGAGGGGATTTGCCGCCATCGTTTTGACCTTGCCGTTGATCGCCTGCGGCGAGTCGGCCGAGGCGCCAGAGCGTGTGTCGTACACGTTGACGAACGACACGACGCATGAGATTCGCGAGGTGATCGCCACGGGGGCGAACCACCACCTTGCGTTCAACGAGGTGGACGCGGGCGAATCGCAAACGCTTCGCGGGCCCGGCCTGGACGTGCCGGAGTCGCTGACGCTTTACTGGACGAACCACATGGATCAGCGCCGTAGCATGCAACTGAACCTGCGCAACGAAGTGGGCGAAGACTACGCCGGGCCGATCCGCCTGACGGTCGACCGTCGGCAACTGGTGACGGTGCAAGCCGGGCGATGAACTGCCGAACCCTAACTGTGATGGAACCATCATGATCATTGACACGCTGCAAAACGCTGCGACGTACGCCAACCTTCAGCGGGGCTTCGATCTGGCGTTTGCGTTTATCGCCAGCGACCGGGCGACCTCGGCCGACGAAGGGCGATATGACCTTGACGGCGATCGCGTGTTTGCGCTCGTGCAGTCGTACACAACCAAGCCTGTTGAGCAGAGCGTGTGGGAGGCGCATCGCAAGTATGCGGATGTGCAGTTCATCGTCGCCGGCCGCGAGCGGATGGGCTACGCGCCGCTGACGACGATGACGGAATCGCAAGCGTACGACGCGGAGAAGGATGTGGCGTTGTACACGGGTGAAGGCACGTTGCTGCCGTTCGCCGCTGGGGCGTTCGCGGTGTTCATGCCGCAGGACGTGCACATGCCCTGCGTGTTCGACGGCGAAGCGGGCAAGGTGCGGAAAGTTGTCGTGAAAGTTCAGGTAGATCAATGAGCACGTATACCGCCAAAGATATTCAGGTTCTCGAAGGCCTTGAGCCCGTACGCAAACGCCCCGGGATGTACATCGGCGGCGTGTCGTCGGCGGGGCTGCACCACCTCGTGTGGGAAGTGCTCGACAACTCGGTCGACGAAGCCATGAACGGCTACGCGACCGAGATCGTGCTCACGCTCCACAAGGATGGCACGAGCATTACCGTGGCTGACAACGGGCGCGGCATTCCCGTTGACATTCACCCGAAGCATAAGAAGTCCGCGCTCGAAATCATCCTCGGCACACTGCACGCCGGCGGCAAGTTCGAGCACGATAACTACAAAACCTCCGGCGGCCTGCACGGCGTGGGCTCGTCGGTCGTCAACGCACTGAGCAAGAAACTCGTCGCCACCGTCAAACGCGACGGCCACGAGTGGCAGATGACCTTCGCCGCGGGCAAGCCGCAGGGCAAGCTGAAGAAAGTCGGCAGCGCGCGCGGCAGCGGCACGACGATCTACTTCCACCCCGACGCGACCATCTTCCCCAAGACCGAGTTCGATGCGGAGTTGATTCGCCATCGACTGGAAATCACCAGCTATCTGCACAAGGGTGTCAAGGTCGTCTTCAAAGATGAAACGACCAACAAGGTCGACACGTTTCAGCATCGCGAAGGACTGGTGCAGTACCTGGCGAAGCTGACGAAAGAGCGCGAAGCCAAGTCGGTTGTCGATCAGCCGTTCAGCTTCGAACGTGAAAGCGATGACGGCAAGGTGGAAGTCTGCTTCCACTGGACGGAGTCGACCGAAGAGCACGTGCGCAGTTATGTCAACGGCATCCCCACCGGCTCGGGCGGGTCGCATGAAACGGGCCTGCGGACGGGGATCAACAAGGCGATCCGCAATTATGTGGAGACGCATAACCTCACGCCGCGCGGTGTGAACATCTCGGCGGAGGACATTCGCGAAGGCGTGATCGGCGTGCTGAGCGTGTTCATCACCGATCCGCAGTTCCAGGGGCAGACCAAGGATCGGCTGAACAACCCCGAAGCGCAGCAACTCGTCGACGCGGCAGTGCGGCAAAGTTTCGAGCATTGGCTGAACGAGAACCGCACGTCGGCCGAGGCGATCGTGCACCGCATCATCCTCGCGGCGCGGGCGCGCGAGGCAAGCCGGGCGGCGAGCGCGTCGATCAGTCGCAAGACGGCGACGTCCGGCCGACTCAATCTGCCGGGCAAGCTCAGCGACTGCGCCAACAGTAACCGCGGCGACAGTGAGCTGTTTATCGTGGAAGGCGACTCGGCCGGCGGCAGCGCGAAGCAAGGGCGAAATCGTGCGACGCAGGCGATCCTCCCCCTGCGCGGCAAGGTGCTCAACACGGAGTCGGTCGCGCTGGCGAAGGTGCTGGAGAACAAGGAACTGGCGGACCTTGTCACGGCCATGGGCTGCGGCGTGGGCAAGGATTTCGACCTTAAGAAGCTGCGCTACGATCGCGTGATTCTGTTGGCCGACGCGGACTCGGACGGGCATCACATCACGACGTTGTTGCTCACGTTTTTCTATCGCCATCTGCGCGAGTTGCTCGCGGCGCACCGGGTGTACCTGGCCGTGCCGCCGTTGTATCGGCTGGACATTGGCAAAGAGACATACTGGGCGGCGGACGACCCGGACCGCGACCGCATTTTGAAGAAGCATCGCAAGGGCAATGCGAAGGTGGAGACAACGCGCTTCAAGGGCCTGGGCGAGATGATGCCGAAGGTGTTGTGGGAGACAACGTTGAACCCCAAGACGCGGCGGCTGCTGCGTGTTGATGTGGACGATGCGCTGGAGACGGATCGCGTGATGAGCGACCTGATGGGCAAAGACCCGTCCGCCCGCTTCCGCTTCATCATGGAGCGCGCGGAAGAGGCGGAGGAGTTGGATGTGTGAGGTGATGCAGGGACCTGCCCTATCACTTTTCTCCTCATAAGGGGGCGACTCATGCCTGAATTCGAAGTGATTGGCTATGGACGGGAAACCGGCAGGCTTCGCAAACGGCGATATTCGGCGACCGATGAAGAACACGCAATTCACCGTGCAGGAGACGACGGCACGGTTGTGGAGAGCGTGAAGAAGTTACCGGAACGGCCTGCGACCGATGCACAGAAGGCCTACGCGACCCGCCTCGGGATAAGCTTTGATGAGAACATTGGTATGGATCGGATAAGCGAGTTGATCACGAGCGAAGAAACGCGGGAGCTTCGCGAAAAGGCAAAAACATACGGCCTCGAAGTGCCTGATGGTTGGGCATATGAACCTTTTAGTGACTATATTCAAGATTTCGAGTGTGCTCGAACCTGGGTATATAGCGTTACCCGACACTTGGCAAAAGCTTCGTGGGCACGCTATCGCGATGTTCCAGTAGATCCCAATGTGGTACGTCGTATTGCACTCACACTTATGCAGCATGCAGACCTGATGAATTACATCTATGACGCGCCCGAAGGCTCCACCGACGATGCATATTTTGATGAGTTGCATCACTTGGAAATCGATTGGGGCGACGAATGGTATTTCTTCGGACGAAAGGCAGGTGGGCCAAGTCCTACGTCGAAGGCTTATCGGTTTGTCGCCGAATTTGATGTCTAACTCGTAAGGCCGGATGCCGGGTGCCACTGGTGGCTTGCCCACCAATGGTCCGTCGACGTTTATCGCTCTGGTGGGCAAGCCACCAGTGGCACGCTCATGAACATTCTCACCCCGCGACGACGCTTGAGAGCTGGAAGATTGGCAGGAGCATGGCGATCGCGACGAAGCCGATGATGGCACCCATGACGATGATCATGGCGGGCTCGATGTAGCGGGTGCTTTGGGCGATCTGTTCGTCGAACGCTTCTTCGGTGAAGGTGGCGACGCGTTCCATAACGCGGCCGAGTCGGCCGGACTTTTCGCCGGCGAAGATCATCTGCGACACGCTGCGCGGGACCAGGGGCGAGTCCATCATGGCTTCGCTGAGCTGAACGCCGCGGCGGAGGCGGTCGTCGATGTCTTTCCAGAGGCGGTCGAAGTAGACGTTGCGTGTGGTTTCACGGGTGATCTCGATCATGTCGAGCACGGGGACGCCGGCGTTGATGAGCGTGCCCATCGTCTGGCAGCCGCGGGCGAGGTAGACCTTGTGAAACAGCGGGCCGATGACGGGCGTGTGCAGCTTCAGCCAGTCGTAGGTGTACCGGCCCGGCGTGGTTTGGCCGAACGAGACGAGGCCGACGGTGACGGCGATGAGGCCGATGAGGTAGTAGTACCAGTAGTGCATCAGCGAATGGCTGGCGTCCATGAGGAAGGCGGTGGCCCAGGGGAGGGTGACGCCGCGCGTGTCGTAGATGCCGACGAAGCGGGGCATGACGAACGTGAGCAGGAAGAGGGTGACGCCGAGGACCATGACCATCATGACGCCGGGGTAGGTGAGGGCGCCGCGGATCTTGCGTCGCGTGGCGAGTTCTTTTTCGAGATGCTTGGCGAGTCGTTCGAGCATTGGGCCCATCGAGCCGGACGCTTCGCTGGCGCGCAGCAGCGAGATCATGACGGGCGGGAAGGTGCGCGGGTAGCGGGCGAGTGTGGCGGAGAGCGCGTTGCCGGCCTGCACCTGCTGGCAGACGTCTTCGAGCACGGCTCGGAAGTTTTCGTCGGCGGTCTGGTCGGTGGCGGCCTGGAGCGCTTCGCTCAGCGGCACGCCGGTGTCGACCATGACGGCGAGTTGGTGGGTGAAGCTGGCGACGTCGGCGCGGTTGACGCGGATGCGACGGGGGTCGCGTTTGCGTGCGGCAGCGCCGTCGCGGGCGGGCTTGAGGTCAACGACGAACTTGCCTTCGCCGCGCAGCCGTCGGCCGGCCTCTTCGAGGCTGGTGGCTTGGAGGATGCCGGTGAGCATCTCGCCCCGATTGTCGCGTGCTTTGTAGCTGAACTGGCTCATGGCGTGGTGATTTCTAATTTGTGATTGCTGATTTCTAATTGATTCGCACGACCAGGCAATCTGCAAGCATCATTCGGTCATGTTGATTGCTCACACGGTGGTGGCGGTAAACAGTTCTTCGAGTGTGGTGACGCCGGCGCGGACCTTGGCGATGCCGTCGTCGCGGAGGGTGTGGTAAGCGCCAGCGTCGGTGGCCATCTGTCGAAGTTCCTGCAGGCTGACGCCGCGGCTGATGGCGTCGAGCAGGTTGTCGTCGGGCACGAGCAGTTCGTACACGCCGACGCGGCCGCGGTAGCCGGTCTGGCGACACTTGGGGCAGCCTTGGCCCTGGTAGAGCGTTTTGATCTCAACGCCCTGCTCGGCAAGGCGGTCGAGGCTGTGGGCGACGTGGCTGTCGGGTGTGACGGCTTCTTTGCAGTCGGGGCAGATTTTTCGCACGAGTCGCTGGGCGATGACGGCGCGGATGGAGGCGGCGACGAGGTAAGGTTCGACGCCGACGTTGAACAGTCGTGTGACGGCGCTGGGCGCGTCGTTGGTGTGCAACGTGGAGAGTACGAGGTGGCCGGTGAGGGCGGCCTGTGTGGCGATGCGTGCGGTTTCCTGGTCGCGGATTTCGCCGAGCATGACGACGTCCGGGTCTTGCCTCAGGAGCGAGCGAAGCGCGCCGGCGAAGGTGAAGCCGGCCTTTTCGTTGACCTGGAACTGGTTGACGCCGTCGAGGCTGTACTCCACGGGGTCTTCGACGGTGGAGATGTTGATATCGTCGCTGTTGATTTCGTTGAGCGTGGCGTAAAGCGTGGTGGATTTACCCGAGCCAGTGGGCCCGGTGACGAGGATGATGCCGTTGGGCTGGTGGACGGCGCGGCGGTAGCGTTCGAGTGTGTCTTCGGGGAAGCCGAGCCGTTCGAGACGGACCATGGCGTTCTGGGTGTCGATGATGCGGATGACGACTTTTTCGCCGAATCGGCCGGGCATGGTGGAGACGCGGAGGTCGATCTGGCGTTTGTCGATCATGACGCAGATGCCGCCGTCCTGGGGCAGGCGTCGTTCGGAGATATCGAGGCCGGCCATGATTTTGATACGGCTGACCATGGCGGGGAGCATCTGGTGCGGCGGGGTCATTTTTTCGAACAGTCGGCCGTCGACGCGATAGCGGACGCGCAGCGTCTGGTCGCCGGGCTCGATGTGAATGTCGCTGGCTTCTTCGTGGACGGCCTGGTAGATCAGGTAGTTCACGAGTTTGATGACGGGCGATTCGTTGGCGGCGTTCTGAGCGTCGTTGAGGTCGGTGACCTCTTTTTCGACGAGGCTCATCGCATCTTCCTGCACGTCTTCAACGAGCTGGTCGATGACGAACACGTTTTCCTGCGGCAGGAACAGGTGCAGCGTGTGCTGGATGTCTTTGGCGGTGGCGGCGACGAGTTGCACGCGATGGCCGGTGAGTCGTTCGATCTCTTCGATGACGAACACGTTGGCGGGCTCGTGCACGGCGACGGTGAGCACGTCGCGGACGAGGAACAGCGGGAGGACGCCCTGCTTTTCGAGGAAGTCGCGCGGCAGCTGGTCGACGACCGCGGGGTCGGCGATGCGTGGATGGATGCGGGCGAACGGGATGCCGTACGCCTCGGCGAGCACTTCCATGACCTGCTCTTCGCTGACGATTTTCATCTCGACCAGCGTTTCGCCGAGCAGTCTCTTGTGGCCGCGCTCGCGTTGGGCGGCGAGCGCTTTGTCGAGCTGGTCCTGTTTGATGACGCCTTTTTCAAGCAGCAGATCGCCGACACGAATGGCGTGCGGCGGAATGATCGCGCCACGGTCGCTGCCTGTGCTTGTTGAGAGGAATGACAGATCCATTAGGCGAGGCTCCTGATCGCGGCTTCGACGTCGTCGTGGCGTGCAAACTGATCGGCCAGGCGGGTCAACTGAAGAATCGTGGTGATGTTTTCCGGGCATGCGGCGAGTCGCAACTGCCCGAGTTTTTCCGTGCAGTTTTCCTGCACCCAGAGCATGGCTTCGAGGCCTTGCGAGTCGATGAACTGCAACTCGGCCATGTCGAGCACGATGTCGTGCACCGTTCCGGCGTCGAGTCGCTCGCGTACGGCCTGGCGGAGCTTTTCGCCGTCGTCATCGGCGAACTCGCCCTTGAGGTGAAGCACGCTGAACTGTTCTTGATCTTCGCAGGTGAGTTTCATGGTTGATGGTCCGTGTGGTCCGTGCGATCCGGCCCTTCGTTGCTGCACTGCTCAGGGCTCGGCTTGGCGGTGAATCGGTGTTGATGTCAGGCGGACTTGCGAACTTCCTCGTTCTGGTGTCGTTTGATCATCTGGAAGTATGGGCCGAAGTCGAGCTTGACGAACAGCTTGACCAGCTCGGGGTCGAACTGGCTTCCGCTGCAACGGTGCATTTCTTTGAGCACTTCGTCCATGGCCATGCCGCGTCGGTAGGTGCGGTCGCTGCTCATGGCGTCGAAGGCGTCGGCGAGTCCGATGAGTCGGCCGAAGAGGGGGATGCCTTCGCCCTTGAGACCATGGGGGTAGCCGCGGCCGTCCCATCGTTCGTGGTGGTAGAGCACGCCGGGGATGAGGTCGCTCATCTGTCGGATGTCCTGAAGGATGCGAGCGCCGATTTCCGGATGGCGTTTGATCAGGCCAAACTCCTCTTCAGTCAGTCGGCCGGGCTTGCAGAGGACGGACTCGGGCACGCCGATCTTGCCCACGTCGTGGACGAGGCCGGCGACGTAGACGCGTTCACAGGCCGCTTCATCGAGGCCGGCGGCGCGGGCGAGGGCACGGCTCATCTGGGCGACGCGCTCGGAGTGGCCGTGGGTATAGCTGTCTTTCGCGTCGATCGCGGCGGTGAGTGCATGCAACGTGCCCATGAACATGGACTGCATGTCGTCATAGAGCATCATGTTGTCGAGGAAGATCGAGAGGCTGTTGGCCAATGAGCTGCAAAGCTTCGAGTCGATGCTGCCGAGGTGCGTTCCGTCGAGTTTGTCACCGCCCAGCAGCAAGCCGAGCAGTCGGCCGTCGGAATGCAGGGGGACCATGAGCAGGCTTTGCGAGAGGCTGTCAAGGCCGGCGATGTTCAGCGACGTTGTGTCGTCGACGACGACGGGGTTGATCTGGTCGCCCATGCGGCGCATGAGGTGTCGGCCGATGTTTTTAATGGTTTTCGTGTCGGCATTGAGCGGGCCGGCGCGGAACAGCTCACCGGCGAACGATTCGAGTCGGGGCTCGTGGTCGATCAGTTGAAGCGTCATCCATCGCAAGCCGGCGACCTGTTGCAGATCGCTGCACGCATCGGTCAGGAAGGTGCGCGGCGACTGGTTGACGGTCATGCTGCTGGACAGTTTGTAGAGCAGGCTCAACTCTTCGTATGAGTCGGCAAGTTCCTGGCTCATGCCTTCGAGTTCGCGATCGCGACGTTCGAGTTCGCCGAGGTCTCGTTGCATCCAGTCGAGCGTCAGGGCAAGGCGTTCCGCCTCGACTCGGCCGAACAGTTGATCGAGCTGAACGCGGTTGCGTACCACCTGGGCGTCGAGTTGCGCGTGCTGGCAGACGAGTTGAAACTGGTCGGCCTGAAGGAAGTCAGGCCCGAGCATCAGGCCGGCGAGCACAAGTTCAGGGTTGCGTCGGCCTTCGGACCGCCGTCGGCGACCGCTTGGCAACGGCAGCAGCCACACGCCGGGCCACGGCTCGACGACTTCGCCGACGGATGATTCGAGGTCCGCCACGCGACTGCGCAGGGTGGCGGTGAACGCGGGGCATGCGACGACCTGCTGTTCAAGCCAGCCGGCACCTCGCATTGCGTGCACCCGGCCGTCCACCTCGATCTGTACAACGCTGACCTTCAGTGTGGTCAGTCGGCTGTGCAGACAGTCGGTCTTACGACGAGCGTCCGAGTTTTGAGTGATTGACAGTTTCGTCATGATCATGGCGCCTGTACAGCCTCCGCGTTTGTCTGCTTGCCAAGCAGTTCCTTCACCCGCGCAAGCACTTCGCGCGGGCTGAACGGCTTGCTGAGGACGAGGGCGATGTTCGTCTGCTTGAGCACGTCTTCACCGATGCTGAACCCGCGAGCGGTCAGCATCAGCGCGGGCGTGTCGCTCGTGCGCGGATCGCGCTTGAGCTGCTGGCAGAGCTCCAGACCGCTGAGCATCGGCATCTGGTAGTCGGTGATCACCAACGCCGGGCGCTGCTCCAGCGCCAGGGCGAGGGCTTCTTCGCCGTCCTCGGCGGTGATGACGCGGTAGCCTGCGTTTTGCAGCTTCAGCGACACCACATGCACGATATGGCTTTCATCATCCACCACCAGAATCAATGAGCGGTCGTCGGCCATCACTTCTCGTCCTTTCGAGCCGCGTCCCCCGACAAACACGGAACTACATCGCCAGTCGCGGGCAGCGGACAAACACCGTCCACCAGCCGCGAGGCACGATCCCCCCCTGTTTCCTTGTCGGCCAACGAAAGCCGGAACGTGAACGTACTTCCGGATCCAGGCCGACTTGCTACATAAATCTTGCCCCCGTGCACCGTTTCGATCACATGCTTGACCAGGTTCAGACCCAGGCCCGTGCCTTTGATCAACTGGCGGTGCGACGCCACGCGATAAAACTTGTCGAAGATAAACGGCAGATCCGCTTCGGGAATGCCCATGCCCGTGTCGGACACGGACACTTCAACCACGCCGACCTTCGGGTTGACACGAAGTGCGACGCTGACACGGCCGTCCTTGGGCGTGTACTTCACGGCGTTGCCCAGCAGGTTCAACATCACCTGCAACAACATGTCCGCGTCGGCGATCACGTTGCAAGGCTCGCCAACGTCTGGCGCTTGCAGTTGCACGTTGGCTTTTTCCGCCTGCGTGCGAACGAGTTTCATGGCCTGATCCACCAGGTCGCGCACATCGACGAGCGTGCTTTGCACGTTCGCCAGGCCGGATTCGATCTGGCTGATGTTCAGCACGTTGTCGATCAGGCGGGTGAGGCGGTTGGTTTCGGCCTGGATAATGGCGTAGAACTCCTGCCGCGTGGGTTCGTCCTGCGCTTCGCCGTCGACGAGCATTTCGATGTAGGCCTTGATGCTGGACAAGGGTGTGCGCAGTTCGTGCGAGACGCCGGAGACGAAGTCGCTGTGCATCTCGGCGACGCAGCGTTGCTGGGTGACGTCGCGCAAGATCGCGACCACACCGCCCGGCCGACGGTCGCTTTCTGTGGGCTGGTCGCCTGGCAGCTCGAGGCCGGCAAGTGTGAGGTCGAAGACCATCGATTCGCCGCCCTCGTTGATTCGATGTTCGAGGTGGCGGTAGCTCGACCCGTTCGTGTCTTCGCGTGTTTCGCGGATCAGTTGCAGCAGGCGAGGGTCGTTGACAACCTTCTCCAACGGGGTCGGGAGGGTGTCGCCGTCGGGCAGGCGGAGCAGTCGGCCGGCGGCTTCGTTGACCAGCTCGAGCGTATCGTCCGCGGAGGTGACGAGCACGGCGTCGCCGAGCGCGTTGAAGATCGTTTCCAGCCGTTGCCGTTCGATCTCCAGCAAACGAACCTTGTATGCCAGTTCGCGTTGGCAGACGTTCAATCGATCCTGCCGGTCGTGCAGTTTGGTCCAATTGTGACGATCAGTGCGGGTCCAGCCGTAGTGTGTGAAGCCGACGAGCATGCTCACCGCCGCGGCGCCGAACATGGTGGTCACCCACGATTGGTTGATTTCCAGGCTGAGCGATCGGGCAATGACGAGCGACAGCGCCACCGCCGTGCCGGCTATGGCTGCAATCCCCAAGCTCTGAAAACGCGCTCGCCGCAACTGAACCTCCCCTTTGCCGAACGTCGAAGCGACCACTTGCGTGCGCAAGCGGTGCGTCGACTGAACACTTGATCGGCGATATCAGAGGTCCGATTTACTTGACTGTGCATTCTCAGCAGCAAGTGATCGCAAGCTGTGTTGAAGGAAGGTCCGATTACCAGGCGAAACTCATCGCCACCGACCCGTGGTGGCTGACGAAGTGGCTGTTGAGCGTTGCGTCGTAGTGCACGCCGAGGCTGGTGCGTTCGTTAAGTTGCCAGCCGAGGCCCGTGCCGAGGACAGCGGTGTGGCGGTCGACGGTGGCGGACTCGACGGTGAACGCGTCGACGGCGTCGGCGAAGCGGGCGGTCACGGGGCCGGCGTCGTCGAGGAACTCGTAGACCCATCGGCCGCGCAAGTGCAGCATGAGGTGCGCGTCGGGCTGCTGGTAGAGGCTGCGCGACAGGTTGAAGCCGAGGCTGGATCGAAGCGACTGCGTGCTCTCGGCGTTGACCTGAAGGTTGGCCGAGCCCGCGCCGGACTCGCTGAAGCCCGCGCGGCGGAGGTAGACATACTGCACGCCCGCGATGGGTTGGAAGGCCCATGCGTCCTGCTGAAACTTTCGGCCGACCTCGAAGGCGAGCCCAAGGTGGCCGCCGTTGTACTTGGCTTTGCCTTGGCGATCGTAGTCGGCGAAGCGGATGCGGCGCTGCGAGTCGTAGCGTTGATAGCCTGCGAACGCACTGCCGAGGCCGTACCACGCCTGCTCGTTGTATCGCGCGTGCACGCCGACCTGGTAGTGGTCGATGTCGTGTCGATGTCGATCGTGATCGCTGTTGACGCGCGTGCGTGCGTATGCGGCGCGGCCGCCGACGAGCCAGTGGTCGTCGACTTCGCGGTCGATGCCGACCATCATGCCGCCGCTCCAGTAGTCGTAGCCGGTGGCGGTGGCGTTGCGTGAGCCGCTGACGTCGCCGTACTCACCAAAGCCCTGGACCCAGGGCATCCATCGGCCGGGCTGGTCGCGTTGGCCCGCCATCGGGTCTGCGAAGAACGGCTGAACGTTGCTGCCCGCCAGCGCGAGCGGCTGGCCGACCTCGGCGTTGAATGCGGGGCTGTCGAGGTCGCTTGCGATGTGAGCGCCGGGTCGGATGCGGTTGAAGGCGGACTCTTGTGCGCGGGCGAGGGTTTGCAGTGTGGCGGTTGCGCCGCTGCCGATGGTTTCGCCGGTGAGTTGCTGGATGGCGTTTTGTTTGCCTGCGTCGTCGAGTGATTCGAGATTCTGGAAGAGGTCGACCATGTCGCCGGTGGCGGTGGTGAATCGGCTTTCGAGGTATCGGCCGACGGCGCGTTCGCCGCGGTTTCGGCCGAGCGATTCGTAGTCGGGCGTGTTGAAGACGATGGCGAAACGGGCGCTGTCGGCGGTGTAGCTGAGTTCGGTGGTGAACAGGTAGCTGAGGTTTTCGTGGGTGATGTTGTCGAACGTGCCCGTTCGGCCGTCGGCGGCGTGGAGGAAGGTGTACTGCGTGCCGGCGGTGTAGTCGCCGGGCTGGGCGACGACGTGAACGCTGCCGCCTTCGAGCGTGGCGTGGCCGGTGATGTCGACGAGGTCGTTGTTGACGCCGGGGGTGTTGCCTGCGTCGTTGAATTCGATGCGCAGGGTGGCGGCGGCTTCGTGGGTGTAGTCGCCCTGGATGGTGATCGTGCCGATGGAGTTGCCGGGGCTGAGGATGCCGGCGTTGGTGAGGCTGCCGGCGATGATGCCGTCGCCGGAGAGGATGGCGTCGCTGGAGATGAAGGCGTCGCCGGCGATGGAGCCGGTGAGGTGGAGTTCGCCTTCGTTGATGTGTGTGTCGCCGGTGTAGGTGAAGTTGGTGGGGAGGACGAGCGTGCCCTGGCCGGTCTTGGTGATGCCACCGGGGCCTGAGATCATCTCTGCGAAGACGAGTGCGTTGTTTTCGGAGACGCCGATCTGCGCGTTGATGTTGTGCATGAGGTAGAGGCCCGCGCCGTCGGTCGTGCCGGCGCTGCCGCTGAAGATCGTGCCGCTGCCGCCTTGGCCGGCGGTGATGCCGCTGCCGGAGATGTTGGGGTCGATGATGGTGAGCGAGCCGCCTTCGCGTACGAAGATGGCTCCGCCGTAGGCATCGCCGCCGCCGCCGCCGACCTGGTAGTTGCTGCCATCGCCGCCGCCGAAGCCGCCTGTGCCAGGCGAGGGGCCTGCGCTGAAGTTGACGCCGCGTCCGCCGCCGCCTGCACCGAAGCCGCCATCGCCGCCGCTGCGGTTGATGCCGCCGCCGCCGCCCCCGCCGAAGTCGCCGCCCTGCCCTGCCGCGCCGCCGCTGGTGCCGCTGCCGTCACCGCCGCCGCCGCCGCCGCCGCCGTGCGTTTGGCCGGGGCTGCCTTGCTGCCCTTCGCTGCCGCCGTCGCCGCCGGGCCCGCCGCCGCTGCCGCCGTTGTCGCCGGGGTTGGTGACACCGCCACCGCCACCGCCGGTGGTGGATACGCCGCTGCCACCCGCCGCGCCCTGTCCGCCACCGCCGCCGCCAGCCGTGCCGCCGCCGGGCCCGCCATCGCCGCCGAGTCCGCCGCCGCCGCCACCGCCTTGTGGTGCACCGCCGCCGCCGAAGGCGTTGCCGCCGTCGCCGCCGCGGGCGTGGTTGTCGGTGAGTGTGACGTTGGAGAGGGTGACGTGTGCGTGTTCGTTGACGAACAGTGCGCCGCCGGCACCCATGCCGCCGCCGCCCGCGCCGGAGTTGGCACCGTCGCCGCCGCGGCCGCCCTGGGCGAGGCCGTCGACGAGGTTGAGGTTGTGGATGGTGACGTTGCCCTGGTCGACGAAGAAGATGCGGTGTTGGCCCTGGCCGGAGATGGTCAGGCCTGCGCCGCCTTCGACGACGAGGTCGCTTGCGATCAGGGGCAGGGCGCTGTCGAGGGCGAGGGTCTGGCCGGCGAGGCTGGCGTCGAATTGGATGGTGCTGGCGCTGCCGGAGGCGTTGGCCTGGGCAATGGCGTCGCGGAACGAGCCTGCGCCGGCGTCGTGGGTGTTGGTGACGACGATCGGCGAGGCGAGGGCGCTGCCAGCGGTGACGAGGCTCGTCAACAGAACCAGCAGCCGACCGGCCCGCGTGATGCGCGTGTGTCCATCCATGCTGAACCTGCCTTTACGTTCGTCGTTTCGGCCGTGAGGTGAGCAGCCGACTGCTCGATCACGTGGGGGAGAGAAGCATGACCCCTGCCGCGGTATCGTTATAAACATCGGCAGAATCAGGGACTTTACGTGAGTTTGCCGGGCTTTCCCGAAGCTGTCGCGACGGGCTGCGGGGCAGCGTGGCCGAGGGTGGTTGCGTCATTTGCGTGTGTCGCGGAAGCTACGCGGAATGTCGAGCGTGCAATCGACCGTTGATGAGGCCCGGATGCAGGTGAACCCGCCCCGGCCGGGCGAGCGCGGGCGGTGGCTGCCGCCGATGGGCAATGTGGCGGCGGTGGCGGCGGGCGGGATGATCGGGGCGGTGCTGCGGGTGGGGTTCGTGGTGGTGTTTCCGAACTCGGCGGGGCAGTTTCCGTGGACGACGTTCGTGGAGAACGTGGTCGGGGCGTTTTTGCTCGGGTGGGTGCTGGTGATGCTGCTCGAACGATGGCGGCCGCGGTGGTCATCGGTGCAGCCATTTCTGTGCACGGGGGTGTTGGGGTCGTTTACGACATTTTCTAATTTCAGTGTGGAATGGACTTTACTGGCAAATGACGGTCGATTGTGGCTGGCGGTGGGTTACCCGGCGGCTAGCGTGGCGGCGGGGCTGGCGGCGGCGGGGCTGGGCATGTTGCTCGCCCGGCGGATGAGGCCTGCGGGGCGAGGCTCGTCGCGCGCGGCCCCCGGCTCGGCTGAGCGGGAGGGTGGGGCATGACGATCGCGGTGGCGATGCTTGTGGCGGTGGCGGGCGGCGGGGGCGCGGTCTGCCGATATGTGCTGGACTACGCGATCACGCAGCACGTCGGCGGCGGCCTGCCATGGGGGACGTGGCTGGTGAATGTCACCGGCTCGCTGGGGCTGGGTGTGCTGGTGGGGCTGGCGCTGGTTGTCAGCGTTCCGGTTGAGGTGCAGATCGTGGTGGGCGGGGGGTTTCTGGGTGCGTATACGACTTTTTCGACATGGATTTACGAAAGCCTGCGCCTGTTCGAGCAAGGCGCGTGGCGGACGGGGGCGATGAACCTCGTGGGCAGTATCGTGACGGGCGGCATCGCGGCGGCGGCGGGGTTGGCCGCGATGCAGTGGTGGGTCTGAGGCGAGTGGCACGAAGGCGCGGGCACTGCTAGATTGAGTGGCTCGATTCACGGTCCGCCGTCGGGAAGCGGAGGAGTACCCCAGCATTATGGCCTTGCCTTCGTCGTCGGTCGATCAGACTCAACCCGCCCCACAGCCGCAGCCAGCCACCGTCAAGCCGGGCCCCGTGACCGGCTACCTGACCGCGGGGGCCGAGCGGTGGCGTTGGGTGCTGCTGGTGCTCGTGCTGGCGTTTTATGGGCTGGCGTTCCAAGGCGAGTTTCGCGGGCAACCCGATTCGGGGCTGCATCTTACGATCGCGCGCAGCTTGTACATGGGCGAAGGCTTCGTCCACCCGCTGGGCGATGAAGTGCGGGCGAATCCGGGGCTGGCGTATCTGCTGGCGGGAGTGATGTTTGTGGGCGGGCCCGAGCCGTTCGCGCTGGCAAACGCGGTGATGCTGGGCATCGGGCTGGCGACGCTGGGGGTGGCGTTTTTGTGGTTTCGGCTGCACCTCGGTCGGCCGACGGCGGTGCTGCTGACGACTTTCCTCGCCCTGTCGCTGATGTTTTTCAAATACAGTTTCCAACTGATGACGGACATGCCGTTCCTGCTGGGGGTGATGCTCTTCCTGCTGGGGTGGGATCAGTTGCTCAAGCGCAAGGCGGTTCGGCCGGGCGATCTGGCGCTGCTGCTGTGCGGGACGGCGATCATGGTGGCGTTCCGGACGGTGGCGATCACGTTTCTGGGGGCGGTGATGCTGGCGCTGCTGTGGCATACGCTGCGGTCAAGCGATCGGCGGGTGTGGGCGGCCGGGGGCGTGCTGCTGGTGTTGTGCATTGTCGGACTGGCTGCGGCGCTGATCACGTCGCATGGCACGAGCAACGACAACGGGCCGCGCATCGCCGCGGACACGCAGCTGATCGCCGGCCGATTGCAGAACCTCGGCCGAACGTTGACCGATACCGTGCCGGAGAATGTGACGCGACTGGTGACGGCGCACATGGCACACGCGGTGACGGGTGTTCGGCCGGACCCGTACACGAGTTCGCTGATCGGGCTGACGGCGATCGGCTTCGGGCTGGCGCTGTTTCGCCGACACCCGCTGGGCGCGCTGCTGGTGCTCGCGTTTATCGTGCAGACGCTTTTGTTCATCGTGACGGAGCGGTACTACCTGGCGATCCTGCCCGTGCTGCTGCTGGGCTGGTGGTACGCGGCGCGTTGGCTGGACCAGCGCAGGCAGTGGTGGAGTGTGGGCCTGTGTGCGCTGCTGCTGGCGGGATGGCTTGTGCCGAACTCGATTCGGATGGGCAACTTCGTGCTGCTGCAACGCGAGACGCCGTTCCTCGACCACCACGGCGGCGGCCGATACGGCGCATTGTTCACCTTGCGCGACTGGCTAAGCGAGCCGGACACGCTGCCGAGCGGGGCTGCCATTGTCACCGACCATCGCGACCTGCATGTGCTGGTGTATCTGACGATGCCGCTGGACGTGACCGTCACATCACACCGGCATATTGAAGCCGGGCTGGACGTGGGCTCGAACGTCTACGTGCTCGAACCGATGAACCGCGGTGTCCAACGGCTGATCGAGCGGCAGGACTGGCGGCTGGGTCGGCCGGTGCTCACCGTGCCCACGCAACGCGCGACCGAAACGCTGCGCCTGCGGCCGGTGGTCAAAGCCAAAGCGGATACGGAATAATCACAGCTTCGCATGCGCGGCGGTGAGTGAGTCACACTGCCTCGGCGATGCGGCGCAACGGGCGACGCTCTTCGAGCGCGAACAGGTGCTGCGCGACATCATGGCCGGAGCATGTGGCGATGTGTACGTCGGGCGTTTCGCGCAGGTCCAGCGTCGGGTAGCAGCCGTCTGCTTCGCGGTCGGCCTCGCCGAGCAGTCGCACCGCCGGTCGGCAAGGCTGCTCCACGCTCGGGCGAACGACCGCGGCCGCGCGGCCGTCGCTCAACGTCACCTGCGATCCAATGACGAACGGCGGAATGCAGCGTAACAACGTGTCGCGCACCACCGGGTCAAACCACCCTTCGAACTGTCGCGATGCCAGCGCCGACAACGCCGACACCGCCGGCCGCGTCTTCCCCGACGCGTCGTGCATCAGGTGGTCGAGGACGTCGGCCGCGGCGACGATACGGCTGAAAATGTGAATCGCCTCACCCTGCTGCGTGCCTTCGCGACGACTCTCGGTCGCGTCGCTCATGTCCGGAAAGCCGCTGCCGTCCCAACGCTGATGGTGGTTGAGCACGATCTGCGTCGCGGGCGCGGGCGCACGCGAGCCGCGCAGCAGGTGATAGCCGGCGAGCGTGTGGCTGCGATACGCGTCCCGTGGGTCGTCCGGCAGGTCGTCGAGCCACTCGTCAGCCGAACCGTCAGCGAGCGCCGCGGCGGCGTGGTCGTCGGCGGAGAGCACCTGCCAATGATGCATCTGCTTCGGCAACGTCAGCTTGCCCATGTCATGCAGCAGCGCGCCGATGCCGAGGCTGGTCAGGTCGCGTGCGTGGTCGGCCGTGAGACGCTGCCGCTGGCCGACGACGTAGGTTTCCAACTCCAGGCCGACGAGGACGGAGAGGTAGGCGACGTTGGTCGCATGTGTGAACAGGCCCGGCGGGCCGCCGATCAGGCGTTCGCTCAGCCCGCCGACCGCGCGGTTGCCCGCGAGTTCGCAGACCATGTCCATCACCGCCCGGCGGTAGATTTGCACGTGGCCACTGGTGACGGTGATGTCCGCCATTTGTTTGAAGTCTTGATAGAGCTGTTCGCAAGCCGCCCGCCGCGCTTGGCCGAGCGTGGGCGGGATCAGCCGATCGAGGTCGGCCAGCGCCTCGTGATGCACCCACAGCTCGCGCACGCCCAATTGCTTGAGCCGACGCAGCAGCCTGGCGTCCAGCTCGACGCCCGGTTCGAGCAGCTCGCGGTTCGGCCTTGCCGGGTGGAACACCGCTCCCGCGAGCGTGACGCCCGGTTCTACATCATTGATATCACAAACGATCAACGACAAACCCGCTTTCTGTCAGCGTGATCCCCGGTTACGTCATCGGCCGATCGGCCGTGCCGCTGAAGCGCACCTGCATGGGCGCGGGGACTAACTACGGATCAGACATCAAACTCAAGCATCACGGGGAATAGCCCTCCGCGGAAGCGGAGGGTTAGCGCCGAACGAACCAAACCCGTCCGCTTCCGCGGAGGGCTATTGGGGACATGCGATTCATGGCCGATCGTTACAAACGGCATCGTTGATGTAGATGTAATCGTTCGATCCGGGTCGGCGTCAAAGCTCGACCACGCGTGCGCCGGCGGCCGGGCGGGTGACGAACAGCGCGGGGTGAATGCCGGTGATGTGCTCGTACTGGTGAGCGAGGAACTTGCCCACCGCGTCGGCGGCGTCGGCGCGGACGAGGCTGACGGTGCAGCCGCCGAAGCCGCCGCCGGTCATGCGCGAGCCGTACAACTCGCCCGAGGCGATGCGGCGGGTCGCCAACTCGACGAGGATGTCCAGCTCTTTGCAACTGATCTCGAAGTCGTCGCGCATGGAGGTGTGACTTTCGAGCATGAGTTGGCCCATCGCGGCCCAGTCGCCGGCGGCGAGCGCCTCGGCGGCGGCAAGCGTGCGCGCGTTTTCCGTGATGACATGCCGAGCACGACGAAACGCCACGTCGCTCGGATCGGGGTACGCTTCATCGAGCATGTCCAACGTCGCATCGCGGAGAGCGGGCACGTTCATCGTCCTGGCAGCGGCTTCACATTGGGCGCGGCGCTGGGCGTACTCGCCGCCGACCAGTTCGTGCTTGACGTTGGAATTGACGATCAGCACGACAACATCGGGGTCGTGCATCGGGACACGACGGGTTTCGTACGATCGACAGTCGATCAACAGGGCGTGGTCGGCCATGCCCATCGCGGAGATGAACTGATCCATGATGCCGCAGGGCATACCAGCGAAGTCGTGCTCGGCCTTTTGACAGAGCAAGGCTTTCTGCACCGGGTCGAGCGGCTGGCCGGTGAGCGATTCGAGGAGCGTGGCGGTGCCGACTTCCAGCGCGGCGCTGCTGGACAGACCGCCGCCGGTGGGGACGGTGGAGTCGACGAGGGCATCGAAGCCGGGCGGTGTGAGGCCGCGTTCGATGCAGCCGGCGATCGCGCCGCGGACGTAGTTGGCCCAGCTCGGCTCGCCGGGGGCCAGTGGCTGGTCGAGGTTGAGCTCGGCCTGCTCGGGCACGCCGGTGGAGGCGAGGCGGACCTTGCGGTCGTCGCGCGGGCGAGCGAGCAGGAGGATCTGGCGTTCGATGGCCATCGGCAGCACGAAGCCGTCGTTGTAGTCGGTGTGTTCGCCGATGAGGTTGACACGGCCGGGGGCAACGGCGGCGTGGGTGGGCGGCTGGCCGAACGTCTGGGTGAATTGATCGACCGCGGCGGCGGTCTGCTGCTCAAGCGTAACGGCGTCGGTCATGGTCGGTCTCCTGTTCGGAGGGGGATGATAACTGGCAAGGGAAGGTGGTTTCTGGTTTCTCGTTTCGGGTTTCGGGTTGTCCGGAACGAGAGACCATAAACGAGAAACCAGAAACCTGCGTTGCCGACGCGTAGCGTCGCCCCCCGATGGTCGCTACAATTCGGCTCGACACATTGAAACGACTTTTGCCCAAGGGAAACAGCCGCATGGCATCGCTGGTACCCATCGTCATTGAAAAATCCGGCCGCGGGGAGCGGGCGTACGACATCTACTCCCGACTGCTGCGCGACCGGATTATCTTCCTCGGCGGACCCGTCACGGACGATACCGCCAACCTGGTGATCGCCCAGCTCCTGTTCCTCTCCAACGAGGACCCGGACTCGGACATTCACTTTTACATCAACAGCCCCGGCGGGTCGGTCACGGCCGGTCTGGGCATCTACGACACGATGCAGTTCATCCGCCCGAAAGTGGCGACCTACTGCATCGGCGTCGCCGCCTCGATGGGCTCGCTGCTGATGATGGCCGGGGCGAAGGATAAGCGGTTCATGCTGCCCAACGGCCGCATCCTGCTACACCAGCCGCTGATCTCCGGCGTCATGCAGGGGCCCGCCACCGACTTGTCCATCCAGGCCAAGGAAATGGTCCGCACCCGCGAGCGACTCTATAAAATCATGGTCGACCACACCGGGCAGGACCACGACACGATCGCACGCGACTGCGAACGCGACAAGTGGCTCGACGCACAGGAAGCCGTGGACTACGGCGTGGCCGACTCCGTGCTCACGCACATTCCCGAGAGCTACGGCCAACGCAACGACGAAGACCAGAACGACGACAGCGAATGACGCGCCAAACTCGCGCATGCAGGCCTCATCCATTCACACGACCGGCTTGCCGGTCGGCGTGGTGGTTCGGCCCGCTGCTGCTGGCCTTGGCCGTTATGCTGCCGTCAACGACGGGCTGCCAGATCACGGTCGGCGGCGAACGCACGGTCGGCCAGGAAAACGACCGCCTGCGAGCTGAAAACCTCAGCCTCCGACGGCAGAATCGGCAGTTGCAAGAGCAGGTCGACGCGCGCGACGACCAGGTGCAGGGCCTGCGCGAACGGATCTCGACAGCGCAGGACGCGCCGGCGATCGAAGGCGTCGACCCGCCGCAAGTCGCCCGCCTTTCGTTCAGCCGTATCTCCGGGCCGGTAGACCTCGACGGTGACGATCGTCACGACGTCATCCGCATCTACCTTCAGACGCAGGACCAGCACGGCCGCATCCTGCCCGTCGCCGGCCGAGCCACCGTCCGCGCGATTCATCTGACCGACGAGGGCGAATCCCAGATCATCGCCATGCGTGTTTACGAGCCGGCCGAACTGGACGCGGCGTGGCGACATAACTTCACGGGCATCCATTACACGCTGGAACTGCCCCTGCCCGAGACGCTGCCGACGGGCACGACCGAGTTGACGGTGCATGTTTCGCTGTTGGAAGCGCAGACCGGCGCGCGGCTGACACGTCAAGAAGCCATGACTGTCCGCCGATAGCAAATAAGACGCAGTGCGCGATGAAATTTTCGACGATCGGCGTTTATCGTATCGCCAGCGTCGGCCTTCATAAAAGGCAGACGTTTTAGCAATCCTCCCTATCAAGTCGCTCGATGAAAATGACGATCTCTGGGTCAACGGCAGGCCTTGGGGGGTCGGCCGATAACACTGTCGTCTCACATACTAAAACTTAGGTTTCGCGGAATCCACGGTCTTTCGTATCGCCGTCTGATCTCCGTACAGCTAAGGTCGCCGGCCGATGAATCAAGAGTTGATGGAACGTTTGCTCGAATCGCCCCGCCTGCCAAGCCTCCCGGCTATCGCGCTGGAGGTGATCGAGCTGGTTCAGCAACAGGACGTCAACGTCAAGCAGATCGCTCAAACCATCCAGCACGACCCCGCGCTGGCGACCCGCATCCTCAAAACCGTCAACTCCAGCTTCTACGGCCAGACGCACGCGATCAGCACCATCAGCCACGCGCTTGTCGTACTGGGCCTGAACAGCGTCAAGACGCTGACGCTCGGGTTCAGCCTCGCCAACAATCTTAAACACTCCGGCGGCGAAGGCTTCGACCACATGGGCTTCTGGAAGCGGAGCCTGTACAGCGCCACTGCCGCTCGCGTGCTCGCCGGTGAAGTGTCGCTGCCGCAACAGGAAGAAACCTTCATCGCCGGCCTGCTCCAGAATCTGGGCATGTTCGCGATGAACCAGGTGCTCGGCGAAGAGTACACCCGCCTGCTGATCGAAGTCGGCGACGAACACCAGCAACTCGCCCCGCTCGAACACGAAGCCTTCGACCTCGACCACGCCCAGGTCGGCGAAGCGCTGGCGCGCAAGTGGCATTTGCCGCCGCTGCTTTGCACCGCCATCGGCAACCACGAAAACCCCGACGTGGTCAACGAGGATGAAGCGTTACACAAGCTGATCCGCTGCGTCTCGCTGGGCTCGCGCGCGGCTGACGTGTTCATCACGAGCAACCCCGGCGAGGCGATGGAGCAGTATTACCTCGATGCGGAGCAATGGTTCGACCTCACCGACGAGCAGGCCGAGCCGCTGCTGCGCACCGTGCATACCCAGACCAACGAGATGCGCCGCCTCTTCGACCTGCCCACGGGCCCGCTGGCGAACCCTGACGACATTCTCGCCCGCGCCAACGAAGCGCTGCTGCAAATCAGCTTGCAGACGCAGCAGAAGACGTCGCAGTTGCAGAAAGAAAACCGCGAACTCGCGGAGCAGGCCTGGACCGATTCGCTCACCGGCGCGGCGAATCGCGGACGATTCAACGTTTTCATCAAAGAGCAGTTTGAGCGCACCACCCACGGGGCCGGGCCGGTGAGCCTGCTGTTCCTCGACACGGACCACTTTAAAAAGTTCAACGATACGTACGGCCACCAGACTGGCGATCATGTGCTCGTCCAACTCGCCGGCCTGCTGCAAAACACGCTGCCCGACGCGGCGATGGTCGCCCGCTACGGTGGCGAAGAGTTTGCCGTCGTGCTCCCCGAAACCGACCGCCGTACCGCCGCCCGCCTCGCGGAACAGCTTCGCCTTGATATCGCCAACGAGCCGATAAAGGCCGACGAAGGCGAACAACTGCAGATCACCGCGAGCATCGGCGTGGCGACACACGACGGCAGCTTCTTCAACAACGTCGAGCAGTTGATCAAGGCCGCCGACAAGGGCGTTTACGCGGCGAAAGACGCCGGGCGTAATGCCGTCCGCATCTTCACGCCTCACCAGTCCAGGCGAAACCCCGCCGCGTGAGCGCGTGTGACGTGCGAGAAGGTCAATCGCGATCTGAGATGACAACGCGGTTGCGGTTTCGCGCCCCATTTAGCCGCGGTGCTTGCACCGCGCTCTTTGGACCGATGGACCGAAAGCGCGGTGCAAGCACCGCGGCTAAATGTTGTAAGTGTGAAATGGTGGGTCGTGCGAACGTCACTGCCCGCTCGGCCGAACGACCGCCGGCCGAAGCGTGCCCACACGATCGGGGAAATCGAACCACGTCTCCGCGTCATAACGCACGTGGTAGTCCGTCGGCTGAGGCGGACGCGAAATGCGGTACAGCGTGTCATACACCGGCAGGTAAACAAACCCGCGCCTGTCGGTTTCCAATGCCGGGTACACGAGCACCAACGTATCATCCAGCCGCTGCCCGTCACTGCGCGCGTGGCTAAGCTCGAACGTGCCGACGACCTGCCCCGCCAACGGCTGATTGTCCGTTGTGACATAACGCTGCTTCACCACACCATGCGCCCGCTCGAACGACGCGCGGTACGCGGCGTTGGCCGGCTCGCTTTCGCCGCGCAGCCGATGCCAAGTGCCCAGCAGGTATGACGGGTAAAAGCTCTGCGGCGCCTGCCGGGCAAGCTGCTGCAACATGCTGCCCATACCCGGCTGGGTGAACGCTTCGAGATCGTCTTCCGCCATGCGAGCGAGCACGATGCACTGTCGAAGCACTGCCTCCTCGTGACTGCTCAAGTTGAAATCCAGCTCACGCCAGGGCCCGCGGTTGGCCGACACAGCCAGGCCTTGCCGCTCGACGGTCGTCCATCGCACGGGTGTGTTCCGCCAGCGTTCGCGATCGTTCCAGTTCAGTCGGGGCGTTTCGATCAGCCCTGACTCGACCCAGCGCAGGGTGGCCCATGTTGCGAGGGGCACGAGCAGCAGTGCGCCGCCGAACAGCGCAAGCAACACCCACACGCCCTTCACCGGCCGACCACGCTCGGGATGATCTGATGTCACATCGTCTCCAGTATCTTTCGCGGCCGGGCACGTTTGGCCTGGATATCAGGTACGACGCAACACGCCACGGCGTTCCAGTTCCATCGAAACCTGCGCAAGCGGGTCGTCACGGTCTGTCACCTGCACCGCCTGCCAGCCCCGCTCGGCCGCGGCCGCGACGTTCGCAGGCAGGTCATCGAAAAACAAAATGCGCTCCGCCGCGATGCTCGTCGCCTGCTCTACATGCTCATAGATCGCCGGGCTCGGCTTCGCCACTCCCAGCAGATGGCTGGCAAAGCGGTAGTCCAGTCGATCCAGCGGCAGTCGGCAAGGGCCCGGCCGGCCGTACATCATCGCCCAGTGATGCGCGTTCGTATTCGAGAGGCAGGCCGTCCGCACCCGCGCCGCCGCGAGCGCATCGAGCAATGCCTCCAGCCCGGCAAATGGCTCGCACAGCCACGCCGTGCTGACCTGCCGCACGTCCGCCGACGTCAGCCCCGCCACGGCCGCGCTGCGCTCGAAGTATTGCTCGCACGCCAGCGCCCCGGTCTCATGCTGCTGGCCAAGCTCCGCCAGTTGACGGCGCGTCGCCTCGGCCTGCCAGGCCTCATCGATCGGCACGCCCGCCCGCTCGCACGCATCCGACCAGTCGTCCACGATGCGGATCAACACCCGCCCGAGGTCGAAGCAGACCAGTTCGATGTTGCCTTGTTGTGTCATCGTTTCCGTTTCATCCGCGTGGGTGTCGGGCCGCGCTCTTAGCTGCGCACCTGCCCGTTGCCGTACGCGACCCACTTGTAGGTCGTCAGATCGTCGGCGCCCATCGGCCCGCGGGCGTGCAGTTTGTCGGTGCTGATGCCGATTTCCGCACCGAGCCCGTACTGTCCACCGTCGCTGAAACGCGTCGAGCAGTTGACGAATACGTTCGCCGAGTCGACCGCCTGCACGAACCGGTCGGCCGCGGCGACCTGCGTCGTCACGATCGCGTCGGTGTGCTTGCTGCCGTAGCGGTTGATGTGGTCAATCGCGCATTCGATGCCGTCGACCACACGCACCGCGACGACCAGGTCGAGGTATTCCGCGGACCAGTCGGCTTCCTCAGCGGTCTTCGCCTCGGTGTAGTAGCAACACGTTCGTGCGTCGCCGCGCACTTCCACGCCCTTGCCTGCGAGCGCTTCGCACACCTGCTTGAGCACGCCGCGGTCGGCGGCCTCGCGATGCACGATGATCGTCTCGGTCGCATTGCAAACGCCCGGCCGCTGCGTCTTGGCGTTGACCGCAATCTCCACCGCCATCGCCTCATCGCACGCCGCGTCAATGTAAAGGTGACAGTTGCCGGTGTAATGCTTGATCACCGGGATGTGGGCCTGCTCAACCACCGCGCGGATCAGCGACTCGCCGCCGCGTGGGATGCACACGTCGATCCGCCCTTCCATCTTCAGCAGTTCGCTCACCGCGGCACGGTCTGTTGTGGGCACGAGCTGCACAGCATCGCTCGCCCCCGCAGGCAAGCCCGCCTTCTCCATGCCCGCCCGTACGCAGTTTGCGATCGCGGCGTTGGAGTGCTTCGCCTCCTTGCCGCCGCGCAGGATCACGGCGTTACCGCTCTTGAGGCAGAGCGCCGCCGCGTCACAAGTCACGTTCGGCCGACTCTCGAAGATGATCAGCACCACCCCGATCGGCACGCGCACCTTCTGCAGCCGAATCCCGTTCGGCAGCACCCGCCCTTCCATCACCCGCCCGAGCGGGTCGGCCTGCGCCGCGATCTGCCGTACCGCGTCCGCCATGCCCGCGATCCGAGCGTCGGTCAGTGTCAGGCGATCCAGCATCGCCGCCGCGAGCCCCGCCTCACGCCCGGCCGCGAGGTCTTTCTCGTTGGCCTGCTTGAGCGCATCGCCCGCCGACGCGATCGCCTCGGCGATGGCGTGCAGCGCCGCGTTGCGCTGCTCGCCCGACACGCCCGCAAGCGCTCGGCTGGCAGCACCGGCCCGCTTGGCAAGGTCGTTGCACAATTCCGTCACACTGGCGGCGTCGGCCTGGCCCGCCGTCTGAGCCGTGGGTGAGGTCAAAGTTCGGTCTCCTTTCGCGAATCGAGCATCCTACCCCCAAAAACCGCCCTTGGCGAGCGTCAACCCCTCATTTAGCCGCGGTGCTTGCACCGCGAGGCCCGCGTCATGAGCGCCCGTGGGAGCGCGGTGCAAGCACCGCAGCTAAATGGGGTTGCCTGCCTTCAAACGCAAATCTCGCAACGGAATACGACTCGCCGCTTGCCCAACCGCCGATTCTGGTCGATAATTCCCTTGTGAGCATCAAGCGAAAGGGGCCAACCTCCGCACCTGCCCTGCTCGTGGCGCTTTCCATGGCTGTATGCCTTGGCGCCGCGGTAGATGTCAGTGCGTCCTCGCAGCGCGTGCGGGCCGAGCGGGTGGGCTCATTCACTGCCGAGCAGCGCGACGCGCTCGCCTCATTGCTCGCCTGCCTCAGCGACACGCGCAAGCAGCGCCTCGCCGAGCAGCAAGCTCATCGCCTGAACCTCACCCTCGCGCCGCGTCGCATCGTCGACGCTCCGCTCGACCAGCCGACCCACCGCCTCACCGCCGACGCCGACCCGCTCGGCCCCGGCGTGCTCGCGCGGTCGCATTTGCTCAATCTCCCCCCGCCCCGCTGATCATTCCGATCCGCGCCTGACTAAACCCCATACTCACCCATAAAGCCCACGGATGTAGCGAAGCGAATCCGTGGGTTCCCGCGCCCCGGCCGTTGCACCGCTCGGCCGCGCGAGCGCCTCACCAAACCCATACACCGTCCAACAGATCGGCATCACCATGGTTATCCAGACATTCAGCAAGACCCTCACCAAGATTTTCGGCTCACGCAACCAGCGGCTCATCAAGGCCTACCGCCGACGCGTCGAGTTGATCAACGAACAGGAAGCCAGCGTCAGTCAGCTCACCGACGCTGAGCTCAAGGCGAAGACCAGCGCGTTCCGCGAACGTCGCGAGAAAGGCGAGCGCGTCCGCGACATGCTCCCGGAAGTCATGGCGGTCGCCCGCGAAGCGATGGACCGGGCGGTGGGCATCCGCAACATCTTCAACCCCCACGCCGAGTTCGACGCGTCGCAACTGCCCGCCGACATCCGCAAGACCTACGACCGCATCAAGGCCGAGGCCGACCAGCTCGAACCCAAGCCCGTGCTCGGCGGCGAGGGCGAAGCCGGCGCTCTGCCCGGCTGGATGCAGGTCGAAATCCCCAACGAGATCTACAGCGCCGTCCGTGAGATCTACCCCAAGAGCAAGCCCCCCTTCCGCGCCCGCCCGTTCGACGTGCAGCTGATCGGCGGCATGGTGCTTTATGAAGGCAAGATCGCCGAAATGAAGACCGGCGAAGGCAAGACCATCGTCGGCCCGCTCGCCTGCTATGCCGCGGCGATCGACGGCCTGCAATGCCACGTCATCACCGTCAACGACTACCTCGTCCAACGCGACCGCGACTGGGTCTTCCCCTTCTACCAGTGGCTGGACCTGACCGTCGGCGCGATCCACCCCTACCACATGCAGCCGCCGCAGCTCAAGGCCCAGGCCTACCAATGCGACGTGCTCTACGGCACGAACAGCGAGTTCGGCTTCGACTACCTTCGCGACAACATGAAGCTCTCCGCCGCCGAGCAGGTGCAAAAGCGACGCGACTTCTGCATCGTCGACGAGGTCGACTCCATCCTCATCGACGAGGCCCGCACACCGCTGATCATCTCCGGCCCGGCGAAGAACGACGCGCCCCGCTACAAGCTCGCCGACGACATCGCCAAACACCTCATGGTCAAGCAGCGTGACTGGGACGCCGCCAACGCCAAGGTCGAAGCCGCCGAGCGCAAGCTCAAAGGCATGGAAGGCGACATCCGCAACGCCCGCGACAAGGCCCGCTCCAACGAGCTGCGCGAGCAGATGAAGCAGCTTGAACAAGAGCTGCCCCAACTCGAAGACCAGCGCGACCAGTTCATCCAGTATTACGAAGTCGAGCTGGACAAGAAGGCGGCGCACCTGACGCACGAAGGCGTCGCCGAAGCGCAGAAGCAGGCGGGCATCGGCTCGTTCTACGTCGGCAACAACATGGACTTCCCGCACCTGCTTGAAAATGCGCTGCGGGCCCACGCCGTCTATAAGCGTGACAAGGACTACGTCGTCCGCGACGGCGAGGTGATCATCGTTGACGAAAACACCGGCCGACTGATGGTCGGTCGGCAGTGGTCCGACGGCCTGCACCAGGCGGTCGAGTCGAAAGAAAACGTCAAGATCAAGCAGGAGACGCAGACGCTCGCCACCGTCACGCTGCAGAACTTCTTCAAGCTCTACAAGCGACTCGCGGGCATGACCGGTACCGCCATCACCGAGGCGACCGAGTTCAACGAAATCTACAAGCTCGACGTCGTCTGCATCCCCACCAACGTGGCCGTCGTGCGCAGCGACCGCAACGACCTGATCTTCCTCTCCGCGAAGGATAAGTGGAACTCGATCCTCGATGAGATCAAGCGCGTGCACGACCTCGGCAGGCCTGTGCTCGTGGGCACGACCAGCGTTGAGAAGAGTGAGATGCTCTCGCAGATGCTCACCAAGAAGCATGGCGTGAAACACGAAGTGCTCAACGCCAAGCAGCACGAACGCGAAGCGAGCATCGTTGAGCACGCCGGCGAACTGGGCATGGTGATGATCGCGACCAACATGGCCGGCCGCGGCACGGACATCAAGCTCCGCCCCATCAAGCGCGAAGACCTCGTCCGCCACTGGCAGCAGCGCAACCTGCTGCCCGCCAAAGCCACCGCCGAGATGAGCGACGACGAGCTGATCGCCCAGAGCTATCGCCATCAGGCCCAGCATACGCTTGGCCTGAAAAAAGGCGACGCCGAGGCGATGAGCGACGACGACCTCAAGCTCAAGCTGCTTCAACACTGGTGCGAGCAGGACGCGTGGATCGAGCACGACAAGGCGTTGCGCATGGACATGGAGCAATGCCTCGCAACCCTCGACACGCTGCCGGACTATCAGCGGCATCGCCTGCGCATTTACACGCACACGGAAGAGATGGGCGGCCTGCACATCGTCGGCACGGAGCGGCACGAGTCTCGCCGCATCGACAATCAGCTTCGCGGCCGAGCGGGTCGACAGGGCGACAACGGCTCCAGCCGATTCTTCATCAGCCTCGAAGACGACCTGATGAAGATGTTCGCGGGCAAGGCGACGCTGACCGCGCTTTCCAAGCTGGGCATGAAGGAAGGCGACGCCATCGAGCACAAGTGGGTCACGAAAAGCGTCGAGCGCGCCCAGCGCAAGGTCGAAGAACGCAACTACCAGATCCGCAAGCAACTGCTCGACTACGACGAGGTGATGGAGCACCAGCGCAACGGCTTTTACGGCATTCGGCAGGACGTGCTCGAAGGCAAGCATGTGTCGGAGTTGATCTTTGAATACATCGCCGACTCGATCGACGATGCGGTGGAGACGTATCTCGCGGCCGACTATGTGAAATCGCAGGCGGCCGAGTGGTGTCGGTCGAATCTGGACGTGAGCATCGATCCGGGCAAACTGCCGGCGTTGGAAGATCTGGACGAGATCGCGGAAGCGGTGCGCAAGTCGGCGCGGTCGGATGTGGAGCAGGTGGTGGAGTTGTCGCTGGGTGAATACATGTCCGACGACATTCCGCCAGACGACTGGGACCTGCGCGGCTTGCAGCAGTGGGCGATGAGCCGATTCAACGTCGACCTGAAGCAGAACCAGGTGCGGGAGATGAATCCCAAGCAGGTGCAGCATTTGCTTGTGGCCGCGGCGATCGAGCAGATCGAAAAGAAAGACCTCTCCGGCCTGAGCAAGTACATCGACAAGTTGTACGGCCAGAAGGAGCTTGCAAGCTGGGCACGAAACAAGTTCGGCATTGAGCTGAACCCGGAAGAGCTCGCCGAGTGGGATGCCGACGAAGCCGGCGAAAAGATTTTCGAGCAGGCGAAGCAGGCCTACCAGCGGCGCGAGATCACGTACCCGGTTGAGTTCATCATGGACCTGGTGTTCCAGGGCGCGCAGCAGGATCAGAACTGGGCGATCGGCCAACTGATCGGGTTCGCGAAGCAGCGGTTCCAACTCGACTGGACACCCGAGACGGTCGTGGGCATGAACGGCAAGGAGATTCATGCCAAGCTCACCGAGGCCGCTGAGCAGTGGCTTGAAGGTGACAAGCTCGATGAGCAGGCGAAGCAGAAGGCGACGCAGTACGGCGACGACGTCGACGGCCTCGCGGCATGGATGCAGGAACGCTTCGGCGTGAAGGTGGATAAGGATGAACTGGCGAAGGAAAGCGACCGCGCTGCGTTCATCGCCCGTCGCGGACGCGAAGTGCTTCGGCAGGAGCTGACGCAACTCGAACGGTTCGTGCTGCTTCAGATTCTGGACATGGTCTGGAAGGACCACCTCTACGCGATGGACCAGCTCAAGGACTCGGTCGGCCTGCGCGGTTACGCGCAGCAGGACCCGCGCATCGAGTACAAGCGCGAGGGCAGCCGACTGTACGGGCAGATGCAGAGCAACGTGCGCGACCGCGTGACGGAGCTGATTTTCCGAGCGAAGCTCACGCCCAACGTGCAGCTGAAAAGCGCCTATGGCAACCAGCAGCAGGCCCGCCACGAGGAGGCCGGATCAACGGTGCAGCGGACGGCGGCGCAGCAGCCGGTGGGTGCGGGTGCGGCGGCGGCCGCGGCGGGCGCCGGCTCGGCGGACCAGCAGGCGGACCGCGACGCGGCGGAGCAGGCGGGCGGAGGTGACGAGGCCCGTAAGCGAAACATGACGCGGAAGCAGCGTCGCGCCGCCGAGGCCCGGGATCGCAAGACCGGCCCCGCCGACGCCGCGAAGAAGCGCCGAAAGAAGAGCCGCTGAGTCGGTTTTGAGAATGATCAGGCGATCGATCGCCCCGTTCGCGGGTGCGATGGCTGCTCACGGCCTTCGCACCCGCGAGGTCGTTCTGCGATGCGTGGTTTTACCGCTTGGCGGGATTATTTCACAGCTGCGCAAGAAAACTATTTCATCTCAGGGGAAACCCCCTCGGGAAAAGCTTTATACGCCTATCAGTAAATGCCGATAAAGAAGCCAGAGTGGGCAACTTGTCGACTGTCCGCATCGCTCGGCAGTGTAAATACGGTTTTGCCCCGCCATTGTTCCCAAAGCGATGTCTTTTGAGTGATCAGGCATCTCAGTAACTGGTGATATGAGGGGGCTTTCTTGGCCACGTACGACTGGAGCGATAACGACCCACCCCGCACGCTGTGGGCGGAGGCCTGGCGACCGGCGCTTCGGTTGGCGGGGGTGTATCTCGTTGTCGCGACGACGTGGATTATCGCCTCCGACTGGGTGGTCGACCAGATCACGGATGATCCGGTGCTTGTCAAACAGTTGCAGACGTTCAAGGGCATGTGCTTCGTGCTGATCTCTGCCGGGCTGCTGCTGTTCATGGCGTACACCCGTCTGGCACGCCTGACGCAATCCCAGCAGGAGCTTGCCCGGTCGCGGCGTGTACTGAAAACGCTGCTGGGCAATCTGCCGGGCATGGCCTACCGCTGCCTCAACGACGGGGCCTACACACCCATCATTGTCAGCGAAGGGGCCAAGGAACTCACCGGCTACGAAGCCGAAACCTTTCGCAACGGCCAGCGGTCGCTCATCGAATTGCTACATCCCGATGACATGTTGCGCGTCAGGCAACATGTCGACCGCGCGGTGGCGCTGAAAGCGCCGTTTCGCCTCGAGTACCGTCTGCCCCGCGCCGACGGGACCATACGCTGGGTCTGCGAGCAGGGCATTCCGGTCTTCAACGAGGAAGGCGAGCTTGAAGCGCTGGAGGGTTTCGTCACCGACATCCACGAGCGCAAGCGAGCCGAGCAGCTCGAACGCGAACGCCGACAGCTTGTCGAAACCCGCCGATCCATGGAGCATGACCTTGGTGTGATCGGGCACGAGATGCGAACGCCGCTGGCGAGCCTGCGAGCCGTCGCCGAACTGCTCATGACCGAAACCAACGTCGACCTCGGCCAGCAGGAGCAGCTGCTGCGGGCGATCCACGACGAGACGCTTCGCATGACGGAGATGGCGAATAACATGCTCGAAGCCGCCCGACTGAAGCAGGCCGGCGTAAGCAGCCAGTGGGACACCGTCTCGCTCGCCGAGCTGTGCCAGAGCGCCACCTCGGTCATTCAGCCGTTGGTGAACCCCACGCGCGTCACGCTCGAAACCGAGATCGAGGCGGCTGGCCTGACCATGCGCGGCGACTTCTCCAGCCTGCGACGCCTGCTGATCAACCTGCTGAGCAACGCCGCCCGCCACACCCAGGACGGCAGCATCCGCCTCTGCGTCCGCACGGAATACGACGCGGAACACCACCCCTGTGTCCACCTCTCCGTACAGGACAGTGGCAACGGCATCCACCCCGATCGCGCGAAGCTATTGGGAATCGCTTTCGCCCTGCACCACGGCCGCGAGGACAACAGCGGCGCGGGTCTGGGCCTGACCATCTGCCGGGACATCGCCCGATCGCACGGCGGCAACATTTCCTTCCAGAGCATGCCCGGCGAAGGCGCGACCTTCCACGTCCGCCTCCGCACGGATCTGGACGGTCCGCAAGAAGCCGACGAAGACTCGGCCATCGAATCCGAATCTGTCGTTATCTGATTGCCGCCCCAACCAAGCCCTGAATCAGCCTGCACGCGAACGGCCGGGGTGGTGGTGATGGCCGACCGCGCCGACGATGCCCCCGATCAGCAATAAGCAATAAGAACTCATCAATCACGCCCACGCCCGGCTACAATGGGGCAGCCGAGCTTATGGGTTTTCTCTCTCCGATCACCGCGATGGTCGCCGCCGCACTTGCCGTGCCGGCGTTGGTGGCGTTGTACTTCCTTAAACTGCGCCGGCGCGAGCTGGCCGTGCCTTCGACGCTGCTGTGGCGGAAGGCCATCCAGGACATGCAGGTGAACGCGCCGTTTCAGAAGCTGCGGCGGAACCTGCTGCTGCTGTTGCAACTGCTGCTGCTCGCGGCGCTATTGGTGGCGATGGCCAGGCCCACCCTGCTCACCGCCGCCCCGCCGGGCCAGCAGGTGATTCTCATCATCGACCAGTCCGCTTCGATGAACGCGACTGACGGCTCGCCCACCCGCCTCGACGACGCGAAGGCCGCAGCGCTGAACATCATCGACGACCTCGGCTCGGGCACGCTCACCGGCGGCGCGAGCGAAGCGATGGTGATCGCCTTCGGCGAGCGCGCTCGCGTCGTGCAGAACACCACGACGGACCTCGCTCGCCTGCGGGCCGCGGTGCGCAGCATCCAGCCGACCGATCAGCGAAGTCGACTCGGGCCCGCGCTGCAACTGGTTGAGCCTTACGCGCAGCGGGCCGCCGCGACCGATGCGGAAGACGTGCTGGTGTATGTGATCAGCGACGGCCGAGTGCATGAAGAGCCGGGCGAGCCGATGTCGCTGCCGGGCGCGGCGTTGGTGTACGTGCCGATGGGGACGGAGGCGGTGGACAACGTGGCGGTGATCGCCTTTTCCGCGCGGCGGGACTTCGAACAGCCGGAGCGGGTGCAGGTGTTTGCAAGGCTGGCGAACTACGGCGCGGCAGCGCTGTCGCCGAATGTGGAGTTGCGCATCGACGGCCGAGTGCATCGTGCACAGCGGGTCGAGCTTCCGCCCGCCGGCGCGGATGGGCCGGGCATGCGATCGGTGCAGTTTGAGTTCAACCTCGCGGACGAAGCACTGGTGCAGGTGGGTCACGATCACAACGACATGCTCGCCGGGGACGACCGGGCAAGCATCGTGCTCGCTCCGCCGCGGCGGTTGCGCGTGTTGCTGGTGACGGAGGGCAACACGTTTCTCGAACGCGTGGTGCGCAGCATCGGCGTGCGTCGCATGGTGGCGATGACCCCGAACCGCTACGCGGCGCAAGACCCCGAGCGCCTTCGCCGAGGCGGCTGGAGCGACGTCGGCCAGAGCGTCGGGGATGAAGACGGGTTCGACGTGATCATCTTTGATGCGTATGCGCCGGAGCAACGGCCGGCGGTGAACAGCCTTTACTTCGCGGCCGTGCCGCCGATTGAGGACCTGGCGCTGCGAGCAGCGCGCGAAGATGAGCGGGCCACGCAGGTCGTGCTCGACTGGCAACGGGACCATCCGATCATGCGGCATGTGGTGCTCGATGATGTGGCGATGTCGCGGCCGGGGCGGTTGATGCTGCCGATGGACGCGGACATGCTGGCGATGGGCGAAGGCGGGCCGGTGATCGCGACGCTTCGACATGAAGGTGTGCAGCATGTGGTGACGGCGTTCGACACGTTGCAGACCAACTGGCCGTTGTATGTGAGCTTTCCGGTGTTCATCTCGAATGTGATGCAGACGCTGGGGCTCGGCTCGCTGGCGGACGAGGCGGGGGTGATGTATCGCGCGGGGGAGGCGGCGGCGCTGCCTTACGCGGGCGACGCGGCGACGGTGAGCTACACCGGCCCCGTGCCGTTGAGCGGGCGACGGTCGGGGCGTGAGATGGTGTTGTCGCCGTTTGAACGTGTGGGGGTGTATCGCACGACGGATAGCGACGTCGAGCCGCCGTTCGATCGCCTTGCTGTGAATCTGCTCGACGCGCGGGAAAGCGACCTTCGCCCGGCCGAGCAGTTGCAGGTCGGCACGCGCACCGCCACAACGCAAGGCCGCGATGCGACGACGCGACGCGAAGTGTGGCCTTGGTTTGTCTGGGCGGCGCTGGCGTTTCTCATGGTGGAGTGGCTGGTCTACACTCGCCGAATGCACATCTGATCAGAGGCGTGCTCGTTTCGTCACGATGCTTGGCTTGCGATATCGGCTGCGCTAAAGTTGCTGAAGAAGAAGGAGTGTCATCTGCATGTTCGGACCCCGGTTTCACATACTCAACCTGTTCGGCTTTCCCATTTACGTCGACCTGAGCTGGTTCATCATCGTGGTGCTCATCACGTGGTCGCTGGCGGAGGGGTTGTTCGGCGCCGAGCAGTGGTATCCCGAGCTGGCTGACGAGCCGACGTTGCGGTGGGCGATGGGGTTTGCGGGCGCGATCGGTCTTTTCGTGTCGGTCGTGCTGCACGAGCTTGGCCACGCGAAGGTGGCCGAGTGGTTCGGCGTTCCGATGAAAGGCATCACGCTGTTCATCTTCGGCGGCGTGGCGGAGATGACACAGGAACCGCCGAGCGCGAAGGCGGAGTTCTGGGTCGCCATCGCCGGGCCGATCGTCAGCGTGGCCGTCGGGTGCACAGCGGCGGTCTTGTGGGGCGCGGGCCACTTCGTGGGACTCGGCGTGCCGTTTACTTCCGTCATCGGCTACCTGGCGATCATCAACATCGTGCTCGTCGTGTTCAACATGATCCCCGCCTTCCCGCTCGACGGCGGACGCGTGCTCCGCTCGATCATCTGGGCATGGTCGGGCCAACTCAACAAGGCCACCCGCGTAACGTCGCAGATCGGCTCAGGCTTCGGCATCGCGCTGATGATCCTGGCGGTGCTTCGGCTGATCATGGGCGACATCCTCGGCGCCGTCTGGTGGTTCCTCATCGGCATGTTCCTCCGCGCCGCAGCGCAGATGTCTTACCAGCGATTGCTCGCAAGGCGGGCGCTCGAAGGTGAAACACTCGAACGCTTCATGAAGCAGAACCCGGTCACGCTGAACGTCGACGTGCCGATCGATCGCGTCGTCGATGACTTTCTCTATCGCTACAACTACAAGATGTTCCCCGTCGTGGAAGACGGCGACCGCGTCGTCGGCTGCATCACCATCAATCAGATCAAAGCGCTGCCACGCGAAAAGTGGGAGCAAACGCGTGTGTCCGACGTGTACGAGCCTTGCGATGACACGAACACGATCCAGCTCGACAAAGACCCGCTCGACGCGCTCACCGCCATGTCGCAGACGCAACGCTCACGACTGATCGTGCTCGAAGGTGATCGACTTGTGGGGATCGTGTCGTTGAAGGATCTGATGGATTTTCTATCAATGAAGATCGAGTTGGAAGAAGTACGTTGATCGGCCCTTAAGTT